>NZ_CP059139.1:1500000-1800000 GCF_014109765.1 Pseudomonas berkeleyensis | reverse complement strand
CAGCTTCGCCGTGTTCGGCTGGATCCAGACCATCCCGATCATCTGCTACATGCTGCTGGGCCTGCGCCTGGGCATGTATGTTTCGCTGCTGTTCGTCGGCATTGGCCTGTTCGTCTTCAGCCGCCGATTCTCTTCCGAGCAGTTGCTGCAGAACGTGGAGATTATCGCCAACCTCGGGCTGGCCAGCCTGGCGGTGATGGTTTTCGCGCATATCTACGAGCGCAGCCGCATCGGCAACGAGAAGCGCCTGACCGAACGCGCCACCACCGACGCCCTGACCGGCCTGCCGAACCGGGTCAAGCTGGTTGAGGTATTCGAACGCGAGCGTGCGCATGTACTGCGCAACGGTACGCCGCTTTCACTGATATTCATCGACATCGATCACTTCAAGCAGATCAACGATCAGTTTGGCCATGACGCAGGCGACCGTGCACTGGATCACTTCGCCAGGGTGCTGGCGCAGCGTCTGCGCATCAATGATCTGTTCTGTCGCCTGGGTGGCGAGGAGTTCGCCGTGCTGTTGCCTGGCAGCACGGTCGGGCAAGCACGGGAGATAGCAGAAAGCCTGCGCTTGCGCCTGGCGACGGCGCCGCTCGAGTTGGCCAGCGGATCACTCAGCATGACGCTCAGCGCAGGCGTCGCCAGTTTCGGCACGGACGGGCATTCGCTCGACGAGTTGATGCTGGCAGCGGATCGACGCACCTACGCCGCCAAGCGCGCCGGGCGCAATCGGGTCATCAGCGCAGAAGACGCTGGCGACACCCAGCCGGCCCTGAGCTGAGGCGCGGCCAATCAGGCGTATACGCTGAGGCCGCCCTTCTCCTGCAGCCACTGGCGATAGGTTTCCAGCGAATCGGTCTGCTGGTCGCCATTATGCCCGGCGATACGCACACTGCCGTCCAGGCCGGCATCCACCATTTTCTGCACCTGCGCCAGCAGCTTGGCGGCATCGTCGCGATCCAGCGTGGTCACGTCCGGCAGTTGAATCACCGAGGGTGTCGAGGGCTTGCTCTCGGCACTGCGCTGTATGCCGCTGCTGGAGGATGAGCTGCCGCCATTCATCGCGCGCAGCAATCCGCCTTCACTGCGCGCAACGACTTGCTTGGCAAAGCGCCGCAGGTCGCCCAGAGGATCCTGGCTGCTCTGGCCTTCGCTCTCAGCGCTGCCTGTGGTCGAACCTTTGTTGAGCTGACTGCCGTAGTAGCTGAGCATGGCAGGCATGCTGTTGTTGATGCTGGTCATGGGGCCTCCGCAAAAAGCGTTTGCCTCATGCAAAGCAGATTCCGGGCCAGACGCTGCAGCCCAATGACTACGCGGCTTACGCGCTGCCCTGCGGCAGTGGTTTGCCACCTCGAGGCAAGGCTTTGCCCATGCGCCTCACCCCAGCAGGTCGACCATCACCGCATTGCTGTAGATCAGGCAGCCATCCTCGGCGCTGTAGCCGACCAGGTGAAATTGGCCGCGCCCCTCCTCACCGCCGAGGTAGACCCGCCATTTGCACTCGCTCAACGGGCCGAAGCCATCCGGCATGACCAGTTCCAGCGTCTGCGTGTCGGCATCGATCATCGTGTCGCGCGTGCCGCTGCGCTGCAGTTGCTCCTCGGCTTGTTCCAGTCGCAGGTGCTCCGCCTCGCTGACATAGAACTGCAGGGTGCCGATGGGGATGGATTTGCTGTCGTTGTCGGCCTTACGCCAACCGTCGATGCTCAGGGTGTTCATCTGCACGTCTCCTCAGTGAAACCTGAGTTCAGGGCAAACGCCCGCTTACAGAACGTGGGACAAACGAGACCCTGGCATGACTCCTGACAAATGGACGAACGGCCTACCGTTTGCTTGTCGAGTCGATTGCGCTAGGCTCTGCACCTCAATTGAAAGGAGGTACTCCCCATGGCCCGCGCCACTGCCCGCCACATCCTGGTTGCCAGCGAAGACAAGTGCAACGAACTGAAAACCGCCATCGAAGGCGGTGCCGACTTCGCCCAACTGGCTAAAGACAACTCCTCCTGCCCGTCCGGCCGTAGCGGCGGCGACCTGGGTTCCTTCGGCCCCGGCCAGATGGTCAAGGAATTCGATACCGTGGTGTTCAGCGCGCCAGTCGGCGTGGTGCAAGGCCCGGTGAAAACCCAGTTCGGTTACCACCTGCTGGAAGTCACCAGCCGCCAGGACTGATTCGCAGCAAAGGAAGGGCCGTATCTGCGGCTCTTCTCTTGCCCAAGCCTTTTTCAGTACCCACGTAGTAGGGCTCTGGGTTTCACCATGAAGCGCGGTATTCGGCTCACTTCCATCCTGCTGGTGTTCATCTGCCTGTCCCTGGCGTTACTGACGGCCTGGCAGATCTGGTTTTCCCGTGAGCGCGCATTGCACGAGCTGAACGTGGCCAACCTCAACCTGGTTCAGGCCCTGGACAACTACAGCGAAGGCGCCATTCGCCAGTCAGAGCTGGTGCTGCTGGATCTGGCTGAACGCCTGGAGCAGGAAGGCAAGGATCAGGTGCACCTCGCACGCCTGCAGACCGTGGTACAGGAACAAAGCCGCGTCCTGCGGCTGGCCAGCACCATCATCATCTACGGTACCGATGGCAACCGGCTGCTGGTCTCTCGGGGCGACATCAACTCGCGCCCTAATGCAGCAGATCGTGAGTTCTTCATCCATCACCGCGATACGCCGTCCACCGACACGTTCATCGGCCCCACCATCAAAAGTCGTCTAAGCGGCGAATGGGTGTTCACCGTTAGCCGACGCCTGAACGATGCCAACGGCCAGTTCTCCGGCGTCGTCGCCATCACCCTGAGCGTTGAGCATTTCCTTCACCTGTTCGGCAGCCTCAACCTGGGTGCTCAGGGAGCGATGAGCCTGTCCACCAGCGATGGCCGGATTCTATTCCGCCATCCCTTTCGCGAGCAGGATATCGGGCTGAACTGGTCAGACTCGCCCATCATGGAAATGCTCCGCGAGCACAACCCCGTGACCGCCTTACAGACCTCACGCATCGACGGAACCGAGCGCTTGTATGCCTTCCGCCGCAACGATCGCCTGCCACTGATCACCGCCGTCGCTCTTGGCCGTGACGAAGCGCTGGCCGCTTGGCGCCGTGATGCCGAACTGTTCGCCACGCTCATCCTCATCTTGCTGCTCGCCATCGGTGTCATCGGCCAGCGCCTGATCGTCGACATCCGCCGTCGCTCGCGGGCCGAGCGCCAGTTGCTCAACGCCCGGGAAGAGCTGCTCGACGCCAATGCCCGCCTGGAGATACTGGCCTCGCAGGACGCCCTGACCGGCCTGGCCAACCGCCGCAGTTTCGACCAGACACTGGAAGTGGAGATTCGTCGTGCGCAGCGCCGTGGCTCATCGCTGTCGCTGTTGCTGCTCGATATCGATCTGTTCAAGCGTTACAACGACCGCTACGGCCACGTTGCCGGCGATGCCTGCCTGCGCACCGTCGCCGAGGTGCTCAAGCAGTGCGTGCGGCGCCCGGGCGATCTGGCGGCACGCTATGGCGGCGAAGAGTTGGTGGTGATTCTGCCGAACACCACGCGCGAAGGTGCCGAAGCCGTCGCGCAGAGCTTCATGGAGGCCCTGGAGCAACGCAATCTGGCTCACCAGGGCAGTCCGTTCGAAAGAGTCACCGCCAGTGCCGGCGTGGCCAGCCTGAAACCCGGCTCGCAAGACAGTGTCACCCTGACCCTGACCTTGATCGAGGCAGCCGACCAGGCTCTCTATCGGGCCAAGGCCAATGGCCGCAACCGCCTCGAGAGCACGGAGCTGGCAACAGACTGAGACAGGTGACAAGTCGGCCGAAGCGGTTCAGCATCGCCTTGAACTGTCAGCCCTGGATGAACGGTCACGATGAGCAACGGCACCCCGCACCCTCTGCAGCAACTGGCCCAGAACCTGCTCGGTAAACCTCTGCACGAACTCGAGCCGGAAGAAACCCACGTACTCGAACAGATCCGTCAGCGCCGCCCCATCAGCCGCGATGTCGCCGATGCATCGGACGAGCAGTCGTCCTTTGGCGAACGGCTGTCGGACAAGGTCGCCGCCGTCGGTGGCTCCTGGACGTTCATCATCTGTTTCGCGCTGACCATGCTCGGCTGGATGCTGATCAATACCGATGTGCTGTCGCACTTCGGCATGGCTTTCGACCCCTACCCTTACATCTTCCTCAACCTGATGCTCTCGACCCTGGCAGCGATCCAGGCGCCGATCATCATGATGAGTCAGAACCGCCAGGCAGCGAAGGATCGTCTCGCCGCGCGCCTGGACTTCGAAGTGAACCTGCGTGCCGAGCTGGAGATCATGCGCCTGCACGAGAAGATCGATCAGAAGATCCAGCAACGCCTGGATCAGATCCTCGAACGTCTACCGGAAAAGCACCCGCACGACTGAGCCAGTGCTTGTAGGGGGCGCCATGCGCACCAGCTCTGTTTCAGAAAGCGCTGCGCCCAACACGCGCCCTAAGGCAGCGTCGGCTCGCGCCGGCGCCAGCTATCGAGCAAACGCCCGCCCCAGACGTTGATCAACAGCCCCGCCATCACCAACGCCGCACCGATCATCTGCAACTGCCCCAGGCGCTCGCCCAACAGCAGCGCCGCCGAACTGATGCCCACCACCGGCACCAGCAACGAGAACGGCGCCACCTGGCTGGCTGGATAACGCGACAGCAGGCGGCTCCACAGACCATAACCGAGAAGGGTCGCCCCGAACGCCAGGTAAGCCAGCACCAGCATCGAATTCAGGTTAAGCGTGCGCAGCGACTGCCCGATCAGTTCCGGCCCTTCCAGCCACAGCGACAATGCCAGGAACGGCAGCGGTGGAATCAGGCTGCCCCAGACCACCAGCCCGACCAGATTGACCTTGCCCAGCTTGCGCGTGACCACATTGCCCAACGCCCACATCGAGGCGGCGGCGATGGTCAGGGCAAACCCGGCCAGGGTCATCGTCTGGCCGCCCTGCAAGCCGATCAGCACCAGGCCACTGGCCGCCACCAGCAAACCGAACAGGTTGCTGCCACGTAACCGCTCGCCGAGAAACAGCGCAGCGAAAAACAGGGTGAAGAAAGCCTGCGATTGCAGCACCAGTGACGCCAGGCCGGCCGGCATGCCGACGTACATGGCATAGAACAGGAAGGCGAACTGCCCCAGTGAAATGGTCATGCCGTATGCCAGCATCCAACGCAAGGGCACCTCAGGGCGGCGCACGAAAAGAATCGCGGGAAACGCAGCGAGCATGAAGCGCAGGGCGCCCATCAACATCGGCGGCATGCCGTGCAGGCCAACCTTGATCACCACAAAATTCACGCCCCAGACGACGATCACCAGCAGCGCCAGCAGCAGATCCTTGGGTGACATGGAAACAGTCCTCGAACGAAGGGCACTCATTAGACCCGCATGGCCAAAGGTGCGGCAGACACAGTGCCAGAAGAAAAACACCGCACAGTGCGCTGATCGCCCCTGATCGCCTGCAAGGCGTTCAGTCAGCGCATGGCCTTTGCTACTCTGCGCTCTCCCTCTCGCTCGTAACGCCCCATGACCCTGCATGACTTTCTGCTCTTCGCCCTGCCGGCGATCTTTCTCACCGGGTTGTCCAAAGGTGGCTTCGGCGGGGCATTGGGCGGTATCGCCGTACCCCTGCTGGCACTGGCGACCTCACCGAAACAGGCGGTGGCGGTCATGCTGCCGATTCTCTGCCTGGCTGACGTGGTGGGGCTGAAGGCCTATTGGGGCAAGTGGGACACGGCCAACCTCAAGGTCATGCTGCCGGGCGCCGTGATCGGCATCGTCATCGGTTCGCTGACCTTCGGTTTCTTCGACGAGCGTGCCATCGGCCTGCTGATCGGCACCATCGCCATCCTCTTCGTCGGGCTCGGCCTGGTGCTCGGCAACCAGCCGCCGCGCCCGCTGCACAAAGGCCGCGGCACGCTGCTGTCGAGCCTGGCCGGCTTCACCAGTTTCGTCGCCCATGCCGGTGGCCCGCCGGTGATGATGCACCTGTTGCCGCAGCAGTTGGAGAAGGTGCGTTTCGTTGCCACCATCAACCTGTTCTTCCTGCTGACCAACGCGGCGAAGCTGTTCCCCTATGCCGCGCTGGGCCAGTTCACCCAGGAAAACCTGCTGCTGAGCCTGATGCTCGCGCCCATCGTGCCGCTGGGCGTATGGAGCGGCCTGTGGCTGCAATCACGGGTCAACCACCTGTGGTTCTACCGCATCGCGCGGCTGGGCATTCTGCTGGCCGGCATACAACTGATCTGGCGGTACCTCTAAACCAGTAGGGTGCGCCGCGCGCACCGCTCTCGATCAAGGTTCGGCTGTGCGCCACAGTTCAGGCCAATCGCCGGGGTTGCCTCCCGCACACCGGCCCATGAAGCTGAACGAGGCCAGTTGAAAACGCGTGCCATCGAAACGCCAACTACCCGCCTCACCGCAATCGGCAATCCCCCGCCCCTTGTACAGATAGGCCAGCTCACCGGTCCTCGGCTCGAAGCTGACCCAGCCAGAAAGGTCTCCGCCATGCTCCAGCGGTATTGGATCGAGCTGAAGATCCTGCTCCGCGTAAGGTGGCTGGCGGTTGACGCGAAAGACGGCGAAATCGCAGTTGTAAGCCGCGCACCAGGTGCGAATGATGACCAGCGCTTCGTGGTCGCTGAGCGCGAAGGCCTCGGCTTCGGGCTCGCTGCCCATGTCCTCCTCGATCCACTGGCTGCGCGTCTGCGCCATCACCGCCTCGGCGATGGCTCGGCTTTCGTCTTCGCCAAGCGGCGTGGCACCGGGGTAGGCACGTAGACGCGGCGCCTGCGGCGCATCCGGTACCTCGCTGTCAGCACGGGTACCTGGGCGATACAAGGCGCTGCGAGTCTCCACACGGCCCTGTACGGCATCCATCAACAGCAACGCGGCGGAAAGCCCGCTGAGCGACACCTGCGCTTCGTCCTCGCCCTTCACGTCCATGCGCAATTGCCCACCATTGCGCAACTCGGTCAGTAACGCCTGAGCGCCGGCGCCCTCGGCCATCAGCAATGCTTCGCCGTCACGATTCACCTGCTGCAGCGCAGCGGCATTCGCCAAGGGTTTGCCATCGAGCAGCAAGGGGGAAAACTCACGCTGCTCGGTATCACGCAGGTAGAGCCTCAGAGGCGCCTGCGCGCCAGCATCACGCTGCAGGTGAAGGCCCAGCGGGTTGTAATTGAAACTTTCGGGAGCGCTCAGCGCCTGACAACCGCGCAGGTTGTCACAGGCGACCACCCAATCCTTGATTTCCCGGTACAGCGGCACCTGCTCGGGCGCCGCCTGGGTCATCCCCGTGGCCAGCATCAACCCGGCGATCAGCGTCCAACGCGACATGGGCAACTCCTTTTGGCGAATGCGCAGGGCCGCCATGTTGCGTCGCTCGGATCAGCCAGGCAAGCGCCATCAGAGGTTCAGCAGTTCGCGCAACTCCCTGGCCGTCGGCATGCGCGCCGAGACCCCGCTGTTGAAATCGAAGGACTTGGCGCTGGCCAGCGGCCCGACCACCACCGGATCGAAACCGGCGTCCGTCACCAGGCGTGCGGCTACCTCGAGCGCGGCCTGATCATCGGCCGCCAGGGGGATGGCGAGCTTTTCGCCGTCGCGATGTGCCTGGCTGCGCAGGTTGTAGGCGGCGATGGCGTTGAAGGCACGCACCAGGCGTACGCCCGGCAGGAATTTCTGCGAGGCCAAGCCGGCGCCCATCGCCACAGCCTCCTCGGCCATCGGCCCATCGCGTCCAGGGCGCGGATTGCCGGCGTCCAGCACGACCTTGCCCGCCAGCTCCGACGCGTAATCGCGCCCTACCTGCGGCGTGGCGCCGTAGGGCACCGCCAGCAGAATCACGTCACCGAAGGCCGCGGCTTCGCGAGGCGTGCCCACAGTCGCACGCTCGCCCAACTCATCGGCCAACGCCTGCAAACGCTCAGGGTGACGCGAAGACATCATCACCTCATGCCCGGCCTCCACCCACAACCGCGCCAGCGGGCTGCCGATATTGCCGGTACCGATGATGCCGATGCGCAGCGCATTCTCCTGAGCCAGAGCCGAACCGCCGCCCAGCATCAACCCTGCAGATAACAGGACGATACTCAGGCGATGAAATAGACGAAACATGATGACCTCCCGACTCGCAGCAAAAAGGCAAGCATAGGTAAGCCGGTACAAAGGTCGGACGATGATTCGCTACAACCTGTTACGTGCCAGTGACTATGCTTCATACAGTGAATGCGCTTTGCAGACGGCCCAGAGGGCGAGGAGGTGGTAGTGACCAGTACGTATATGTCCAGTCAATGATCCATTTCCCGGAGTCACCACCATGAGCAAGAGCCAGGATTCACACAAGGAAAGCAAGAAGAAGCCGCAGAAAACCGCGCACGAAAAACGCGAAGCCAAGCGCACGAAGAAACAGGGTCAGACCTTGCTGGGTAGCCACTCGACCCACGCCTGACCGTCCCCTCATCCGGCGCGGGCCCACTGCGCCGGGTTCTGTATCACCGTCGGCCGAAATTGCAGGTGCCGTCGGCCGCGCAAGGCACTAGAATCCGCAGCCTATCGATCGTCACGCCATGACCCGCGTTGACGCCGTCTCACCTATCGGCCAGGAGACCCCAGATGGGCGCCCAATGGAAAGCCAAACCCAAAGAAGCCGCCGCTAACGCCCGAGGCAAGATCTTCGGCAAGCTGGTGAAGGAAATCATGCTCGCTGCGCGTAACGGCGCCGACCCGGACATGAACCCCAAGCTGCGCCTGGCCGTGCATCAGGCCAAGAAAGCCTCGATGCCCAAGGACACCCTGGAGCGCGCCATCAAGAAAGGCGCTGGTCTGTCCGGTGAAGTGATCAACTACGAACGCACCCAGTACGAAGGCTTCGCCCCGCACCAGGTGCCGCTGATCGTCGAGTGCCTGACCGACAACGTCAACCGTACCGTCGCCGAGATTCGCGTACTGTTCCGCAAGGGCCAACTCGGTGCCTCCGGCTCGGTCAGCTGGGACTTCGACCACGTAGGCCTGATCGAAGCCAGCAGCGATGATGGCGCTGACCCGGAGCTGGCGGCCATCGAAGCCGGCGCACAGGATTTCGTACCCGATGACGAGGGCGCGACCCTGTTCATCACCGAGCCGACCGACCTCGATGCGGTGTGCAAGGCGCTGCCGGAGCAGGGTTTCACCGTCAACTCGGCCAAGCTCGGCTACCGCCCGAAGAACCCGGTGACCAACCTGACGCCAGAGCAGATGGAAGAAGTCGAAGCCTTCCTCGAGGCCATCGATGGCCACGATGATGTGCAGAACGTCTACGTCGGCCTGGCCGGCTGATGATCGTAGGGCGCCCTGAGCGGGCGCCCAGCGTTTCCCTTATGAAAACCACTCTGCATATCGCCGCCGCCTGCCTGTTCGACGAACAGGGCCGCCTGTTGCTGGTGCGCAAGCGCAATACCCGTTTCTTCATGCTCCCTGGCGGCAAGCGCGAGGCGGGTGAAGATGCGCTGAGCGCGCTCGAACGTGAGCTGTTCGAAGAGCTTGAACTGAGACTGGAGGCTGACGCGCTGCAAGCTGTCGGCCAGTTCCAGGCCCCCGCCGCCAACGAGGCCGACACCTGGCTGCAGGCGGACATCTTTCGCGCCGCCCTGCCCCATGCCGTTCAGCCCGCGGCCGAACTGGAAGAGCTGCGCTGGCTCGACACCACTCAGCCCCTCCCCGATGACCTGGCGCCGCTACTGCGCGAACAGGTGTTGCCGGCTCTGGCACGGCTTCAATCCCTGGCGGCGACCTCATAGGGCCATCGCGCAGCAATGTCAAAAACTGCTCCCGGCGTTTTTTTGTGGCCCGCCATCCTTGGCGGCCACCCTTGCGGGCCGTCGGCGGAGCCAACGTCAAAAATCGCTCACGGCGATTTTTTGATCCATGACAACGCAGGCGACAGCACCAGCGGTTAGGCTGCGCCGATAAACAGAACCATTCGCCTTGCCTGCAAACCCCATCGGAATCGAGGTTTGCCATGAGTATCACATCCGCCCAGATCTGCCAGGCCGCCGACCAGTTGCAGGGTTTCGTCGGCTACAACGCCAAGACCGGCCACTACCTGCTGCGTTTCTCCGAGGACAGTTTCGGCCTCGACGTACCGGCCGAGACCATCACCCCCACCTGCGAGTATGTCTGGCACGCCGACGAAGGCGAGCTGATGCGCCTGGATCGCCAGCGCCTGGCCTGGCTGCAGGAACAACGCATCGACGACCGAGTCAATCTCAGCGAGCCTCTGCGGGTTTATCTGCGCCGCAACGACCTACCGGAAATCCGCGCCGAACGCCGCCGCCTGGCACCGGCCTGAGTAACCCCAACCATGTGCCTGAGATGCGCCGTACGCTCAACTGGGGAATCTGGATAACAGCAGCAGGACAGGTTCGCTTGAGAGTAAGAGTCGCCTTGTTGGCAGCGGGCTACTAGGTGAGCGGATAACGATTCACTCGCCTGGTTCGGACAGCACCTGGGGCGCATTTTTCAGTCACAAGGCCATCCGCCAGATCGACTTGCAATAAAGGGCGCTCCCCATCCGCTGTCCATGCGTACCAGGCTCCTGGCAACACCAGAGCGTTCAGTCAGACGTATCGTCGCGCTCGGACTCGGCATCCTCGCGATTGCGCGCCTTGCCACGCGGGTTGGGCCCAGCCACGGCCGGGAACCGCGACGATGCATAGCGCACCACCAGAATCGCGAGGGCCAGCAAGAGGATCGCCCCCGACACCATCACCACGCCCCAGCTCGGCTTGTGCGTGTGGGAAATATCGGAAATCAGCAAACGAGTCAGCGCGGTGATCGCCACGTAGATCATGAAGCGGATCGGCATGTGGTTGGTCTTGAAATAGATCCCCACCATCGCCGCCAACTCCAGGTAGATGAACAGCAGCAGGATGTCATCGACCGTGATATGTCCCTTTTCCAGCATGCCGAGAAAGGCCATCACCCCTGCCCAGGCCGTGATCGCACCGATGGCAAACAAGGCCAGATAATGGAAAGCCTCCATCAGCAGATTGCCCAGGGACTCGGCCAGACCATGCATGCTCGTGCGCAGGCGCTCCACCCAATTCATTGCGTACTTCTCTCCCGAAACCAGCATGACGGCTCGAACGCCCAGGATAGGCGTTCGCCAGCGAAGATCATGCAGGAAAAAGACCAGCCTCAGGATGATGCGGGGATGTGACGAAAAGACACAGGCGACAGGAAGACAGTGTCGAGAGCGACCTGGGTTATCTAGCCACCTACACCACGGCCTGTCGCCTCAGGCCAGGCATAGCAATGTTTACCGGCCTCCTTAGCGCGATACATGGCCGTATCGGCAGCCGCAATCAGGCGACGACGATCCTCGCCGTGTTCGGCATAGCGCGCCAGACCGACACTCACCCCGACACGCATGACTGCATGTTGCTCCAGCAGCGGGCCATCCAGTGCGTCGATCAGACGCTGCGCCAGGCGCTCGACTGCCGCGGCATCACCAGCCGCGATCACGGCGAACTCATCGCCCCCGAGACGCGCCAACACCTCGCCCTCACGAATCACGTCTCGCCAACGCGCGACAACCGCTTTGAGCGTCGCATCGCCTGCGGCATGGCCGAGCTGGTCATTGATCGGCTTGAAGCCATCCAGATCGAGGTACAACAGGGCTACGTGACGCTCGCCGCGCCGGGCCAAAGCCAGCGCCTGATCCAGTGCCTCGTTGAATGCACGGCGATTGGGCAGATGAGTCAGGCTGTCGTGCTGCGATTCGAAAGACAATCGCTCGAGCAATTCGGCACGCTCACGCAGGTCGCGACGTAGATCGCTGAACAGTAAGGTCAGCAGCGCCACCATCAACAGTGCCCCACCACCGCCCCCCCAGAGTGCCAGCCCCGAGCGCCACTCGAGATCGGCTTTCTGCTCTCGAAGCGAGAGAGCCACGCCACGCTCGACATTACCGATGCGCTGACGCATCTCATCCATGTACAACTTGCCGTCATTGGCAGCCAGAACACGCAACGCCTCGACCTGGCCTTGCTCCCTACGCAGGATGATGGTCTGCGCCAGCTCGTCACGCTTGAGCTCGCTGAGCTGTGCGATGACTTTCAGATCGACCGCATAGACCTGCAGAGTCGGATTTTCCAGCATCTCGTGCAGCTGCTCGTCCAATCGACCGATGGCCTGTTCGTAAGGCACCAGGTACTGCTGATTGCCAGTCAACAAATAGCCACGCTGACCAATCTCGGCATCTTGCAAAGTGGAGAGCAACGTCGACAGGCGATAGAGAGATCGATACAAATCCTGTACAGACTGCCCACTCGAGAGACTGACCTGACTTCCCCAGATAGCCCCGATCAACAACATCAAACTCAGGTAGAAAAGCGCCACCAGTGCCACCAGCTTACGCTCGACACGACCAATCGTTTTAAACATGGAGACCTCAAGCCATAGGCAATACAGAGGTTTTCGCAGGGCGCTTACAAGGACTATAGGGCTGCGCTGGCGAACAGCACAAGCGCCGCACCGAAAACTGCTGAAATAAGTACGGCAGCGGCTCAACCATATACAAGACATGTACATGAATCGTATTTTCAAGCGAGGCGATGGTGTTCGAGAGCAGAAGAAACTGCCACCATCGTCCCAGGCCTTACACGCTGAAAACTAGAGGCCATCGAGTGCAATACTGGCCAAACGGCAGCGAGTCATTTATCCTGCCAAACACTGTACAAAAACCCAGTTAAACCAATACGCATGAAGGCAGACGAGGTGATGAATGGCCGTCGAAGTGGTGTACCGCAGCAGCCGCGATCCGGAGCGCTTGTTTATGGATAAAGCCGAAGCCGACCGTTACGACAAGATGCTGGAGTTGGCCGAGCGCCTGAGCGAAGTGCTGCACAAGGCGGTTCCCTCTCTCAGCGAAGAACAAGGCGAAGAGCTTGGCATCTTCATGGCCAAGAACCGCGAAATCTTCGCCAAGGCCTTCAAGAGCCAGCCCGATGCACTCGACGAGCTGGAAGAGAACGCTGCCAGCGAGTAAGCCATCCCTCTTGCCGCGCTGCCTCGTCGGGGTGGCGCAGCTTCTCTCCTGTCCCCTTCCCGCCTGTCACGACGCTCGATATTGCGCTGCTGCCTGCTCCAGCCAGTTGGGCAGATCACGCCGCCTGACCCCTTCGCTTTGCGCGCGAGCCAATTGCTCCAGCATGTACTGACGCTTACCAGCATCGCCCTCTGCCAGAGACAATGCCAGATCGCGGTCGCTCCACTGACGGATACGGCGAAACAGCCACCAGTGGAAATACAGGCCAGCAGCGGTGGTAACGACGATAATGAAATAATCCATGGCAATCCCTCTGTCGCAGTACGCTAATCCAGCCGGGTTTTACCGCCAAGTGCAGCGTTGCCGCAGGGCAAGGAGTCAGTTCCATGATTCGATGCAAACGGGTTTATCTGGAGGCCGAGGCGAGCGATGGACACCGCGTGCTGGTCGACCGCCTGTGGCCACGCGGCATCGCCAGGAACGCACTCGAACTGCATGACTGGCTACCCGATGTGGCACCCTCGACCTCGTTGCGCAAGGCATTCGGTCACCGGCTCGAAGCCTTCGACACCTTCCGCGATGCCTATCGTCAGGAGCTCAGCGGCCATCCCGAGTACTGGCAAGCACTGCTGCACTGGGCCTCTCAAGGCATGCTGACGCTGCTCTATGCATCACGTGACGAACAGCACAACAACGCTCAGGTGCTGGCGGAATTTCTCGAAGACGAGCTGCAACGGCAGTCTTCCCCCAGTTCTCCCGTGTGCTATCAGGGTGAACTCGACAGCGATTGACCGTGTCGACTCGGCACGCTAGCCTTCGGTCTTCTGCGTATAGTTCGAACCTCTTCAGATGATTCTTTTCGCGCATCGCCTCAATGACTTCGCCAGCGCCGCTTATCGCGTTGCTGTCGACGGCTGTGCGCCACCACCTGTCTGTCGCGCCGGCTACCCACCACCGCCGGCCTCCGTCTAAGCGGGCACGCGCCCCGCACCTTCCTGCTCCGTTTGCCATCGGCCTTGCCGAGACGCGTTTATGTGCGCGTGCGGAGCTCATGCGGATTTTCGACAGGTGTTCCATCATGCGTTTCCATTCTTTTTCTCTGTCCCACCATGGCGCAACGGCGCTATTCGTATTGCTCTGGTCTGGCGGGGCAATCTTCGCCCGCATAGGCCTGGATCATGCGTCCCCCTTCGCGTTCCTCGTCCTGCGTTTCGCCCTCGCCTTCGCCGCCCTGGGACTGATCGCAGGATATTCAGGCGTCTGGCTGCCCAAGCGCGGTTTGCGCTGGCCAACCGCCAAAGCCGGCCTGCTGATGATCGGTGGCTACAGCTTTTGCTACCTGCTGGCACTGGCCGAAGGCATCACGCCCGGTGTGCTTGCAACGGTTCTGGGCGTGCAACCCATTCTGACCCTGATGCTGCTGGAGCGGCGCGCCTCCCCTCTGCGCTTGCTGGGGCTGCTAACGGCTCTGGCCGGTCTGGCGATGATTGTCGCCGACAGCCTGCTGCAAAGCGCGGTGTCGACCTCCGGTGTCCTGTATGCCCTCGGCGCCCTGGTCGGCATCACCTGCGGCAGCATCGCTCAGAAAAACGTGCAACAGACGCCCATGCAGGCGTTGCCTCTGCAGTACGGCCTCTGCCTGCTGGGCAGCCTGCTCCTGCTGCCCAGCCAGGAGTGGCACGTGCAATACGATCTCGGGCTGATCATGCCGCTGGTGTGGATGGGGCTGGTGATCTCGGTCGGCGCACAATTGCTGCTGTACCGGCTGATCCAGACCGGCAACCTGGTCAATGTCACCAGTCTGTTCTATCTGGTACCGATGACTACCGCACTGCTCGATTACCTGCTGCTGGGTAATCAGCTGTCATCCGCGGCATTACTCGGCATGCTGGCAATCCTGCTGGGTCTGGCACTGGTCTTCCGTTTCGCCCCGAAACCCACGTAAACGCGCTGTCGCTAGGCGCCATAGAGCAGTCGCTCGGCCAAATGGTCGGCGACTCGCGCGGGCGAACGTTTTTCAGCCTGGGCATAGGCGTAGATCTCGGTCAAACGCCGGCTGATTTGCGCCAGATGGGCGGTAATCGCCGTGATTTCCTCGCAGCGATGACGCAACGCCACGTAGATCAGCCCTCCAGCATTGAGCACGTAATCCGGCGCGTAGAGGATGCCGCGTGACTCCAGTTGGTCGGCAATCCCGGCACTGGCCAGCTGGTTATTGGCAGCGCCCGCCACCGCCGCACAACGCAGATGGGCGACCGTCTGCGCATTCAACACACCACCAAGGCCGCAGGGGGCAAGAATGTCGCAAGGGGTGCTGAGCAAGGCCTCACTGGCAATCGGGTGCGCGCCCAATTGCTCGACGGCCAGTTGCACACGACCAGCATCGAGATCACTGACCAGCAATTCGGCGCCGGCTGCATGCAGAGCTTCGGCCAAGGCGAAACCAACATTGCCCAGCCCCTGCACGGCAACGCGCAGCCCTTCCAGATCATCGCTACCCAGACGCGCCTGTGCCGTTGCACGAATCCCGGCGAATACCCCCAGCGCGGTATGAGGTGACGGGTCGCCTTCGCTGAAGGTGCTGGTTGCATGGTTGGTGTATTGAGCGATGCAGTCCATATCGGCACTGGAGGTACCGCTGTCGACGGCAGTGATATAGCGCCCATTCAAGGTTTCGATGAAACGCCCGAAGGCCTCGAAAAGCGCCGCGCGACTTTTTACATGCGCAGGCCGGATGATCACCGCCTTGCCACCACCGTGATCGATACCAGCCAGCGCCGCCTTGTAACTCATGCCCTGAGCCAGGCGTATGGCATCGGCGATGGCGCTCTGTTCATCCGGATAGGCCAGGTAACGGCAACCGCCAAGTGCCGGCCCGAAGCGGGTGTTGTGAATGGCGATAACGGCCTTGAGACCGCTGGCCGGATCCTCGGCCAAGTGCAGGGCCTCGAGGCGGGCGGCTTCCATCATGCTGAACATGCTGAGCTCCCGGTTGGACGTCTGGGCTCAGTATAGGAGAGCCTCGCTGGACGACAGCCTCGCCAGCGGCTACAAAAGCAGAAGTCAGCGGAGAATGCGATGAGTCCACGCCAAGCCTGCTTAGAGTGCCTGCAACGTGATCCACCTGCTCTGTTAGAGGCGGCACTGTGGATAGCGGCCGAACACGACAACCAGCTTCAGCCCGCACATGTGCTGAGTGATCTGCACAGTCTGCAGCTGCAGGTCAGTGCCGGGTTGCCCGCCCTGCCTGCCCGCGAACTGGCTCAGCCACTGCTACGCCGGCTCGCCGAACTCGATTTCCAGGAGAACGATGAAGGCGTCACACGCCCACGTCATGCACTGATCCACGAAGTGCTGCGCCACCGCCGTGGCCAGCCGCTGCCCCTGGCCCTGATCGCACTGGAACTGGCACAGCGCCTGGACATTCCACTGCAAGGCGTGAACTTCCCCGGGCATTTCATGCTGCGTGTACCGGGCGCCGATCATCTGCTCGATCCCTGTGGCGGACGCCGCCTGTATACCCGCGACTGCCGCGATCAGCTCTACCGCCAGTTGGGCCCGGGTGCCGAACTCAGCGCCGTGCATCTGCAAACGGCCGATGCTCACACCATGCTACAGCGCCTGTCGCGCAACCTGCGCCTGCTTCACCTGCAACAGGACAACCTCGAGGCAGCGCTCAAGGACGCCGAACGCACCCTGCAACTCGGCCAACCGAATCTGCTCGATCACCTGGCCAGGGCGGACGTCTACCAAAAGCTCGATTGCCCGCAAGGCGAGCGCTACGACCTCGAACACGCACTGCTGTTCTGTGAAGAAGAAGGCCTACGCCTGCAGTTGAGTCAGCGCTTGCGCAACCTGGCAAGAGCGCCAGCGATGCACTGAGAGTGGCGGCATACGCCCCCTGCGAACGATCAGGTTCTCAGGCAGAAGCCGGCAGACCATGGAAGCTGAAGTAATAACGCAGGGCATCGATCATTTCGATGTAGTCGGCAGGCGGGGCTAGCAAAGCGAAGCCAGAGTCGTAGCTACCGGGCGTGACGTCTTCACGGCACCACTGGCAATTGGCGGAGAAGTCGATGAAATGCATGCCCTGCTGGCCGGGAATCTTCAGGCGCATATCGAAACGCGCGCCCACCAGCATCGGCAACTGACTGATCAGCATCAGGCCGTCCAGCGAGACATTACCGATGAAGCCCATCGGTTTGTCGGTGATGCGATTGAACACCTTCAGGTAGTAGGGCAACTGGTGGCGTTCGATTCGGCGTTGGCTGCGCATGCTGGCAAATCGCTACAAAGGGTCTTGAGTATGGCCCTACTACGGCCGCTTAACCACCTTCACGTACAGCGTTGGGCTATTCGCTCGCGCAACTGGCGACGAGCGGTGTCGGTCTCTTCATCACTGTAGTAAATCCGCTCGCCATTGGCATCGGTACGGTAGTAACTGAAGCCCTCGGGAATCTGCGCCAGACGTCGACGCAAATCCTGGCACTCCGAGGCTCGCTCCGCACGTTGCGCCGCTGCAGTGGCCGCGGCTTGCTGTTGCTCCTCACGACGCGCGTCGTGAAAGCGCTGAGTGCGTGCCTCACGCTCGCGTGTATGTTCGTCGCGCTCGACGACCTGAGGCCTCACCTCCACAGGCTCGGCGCCAGCCACGGGGCGCTGGCCGAAATGCACCCGCCCCTGCTCATCCGTCCAACGATAAATCTCCGCCGTCGCCAAGGCTGGCAACAACGTGGCGATCAGCAACAAGCGACGCATGTTCATCCTCCATGAAAGACACACGCCAGCTTATACCGCCGTACAGCGCGGAGAAACGATGCACGACAGGTGGTTTACAACGCCGCAGGACTGGCCTTGGCCGCCGGCATCGGGCTGTGGTGGCCCAGTTGCTCCAGCGTTTGCAGGCGGGCGCGAGCGCGGTAGGCGTATTCGCTGGCCGGGTAGCGCGCGATGATGAACTGATAGGTCTGCGCCGCATCGACGAACAGGTTCTCGCGTTCCAGGCACTGGCCACGCAGCAGGGAAATTTCCGGCTGCAGATAATTTCGCGAGCGGCTCATACGCTCGGCCTGCGACAGCTCCAATGCGACGCGTGCGCAATCGCCCTCGTCATAGGCGCGATAGGCATTGTTCAGGTGATGGTCGAGCGATACACGGGTACAACCCGTGGCTGTCAGTGCCACGGCTAGGATGATCAAGGTACGCATGGGCAATTCCTCCGATGTGCAGTGTATCGACAGCACAGGGAAAAACTGAACAGCGACAAACCTCCGATGGGTTTTGCTGCCCACGCCTTGGCGCTGCCCGAGGCGCTGACTAGACTGCGCGGCATCGGCCCGTCCGGCCAAGGAGCCCGCATGCCGCTCGTTCGCCTGCTTCCCCTCGTTATCGCTGCCAGCCTGGTGAGCGCCTGCGCCCCGACCACACCGCTGTTCATCGCCCAACTCACTACCAACGAAGTGGTCGAGTACAAGGCCTTGAAGACCAAGCGCATGACCGCCGCCATCGAGGAAGAAGGCGATCTGCTGACCTACAGCGCCCTGGCCATCCGTGACGCCCACAGCGACAAGGCTGAAGCGTTGTATCTGGATGGCTACCGCGACCGCCAGCTGAGCGGCGAAGTACGCGCCATCGCCCTGTATCAGATCGGCCTGATCTACATGAATCGCTTCAACGAACAGCGCGACGATCCCAAGGCGCTCAACTACTTCTACAAGGTGCTCAACGAATTCCCGGCCAGCCAGGCCGCCAGTCGTGCCGAGGAGCGCATCGCCACGATCCGCCAACGCGGCGACGAGCCGATCCACAAGACCTCGCGCGAGCTGTTGGCACACTGGCAGCCCAGCCAGAACCTCGACCTGTACAAACCCAGCCTCGACCCGGACATGACCCTGCTATCGCGCCGCGCCGTGCTCAAGGGCCGCGTTGACGAAGCCGAGCAGCTTTACATGCTCGGCCTGGCCGACCCACACGTACCGGCCGACATCAAAGAAAAGGCGCTGTACCAACTGGCGCTGATGCACATGGCGCCAGACAACCCGGCGGCCAACCGCGACAAGGCCATCGCCTACCTGCGTCGCCTGCTCGTGCAGTTCCCCGATGGCGAACTCAACGCCAAGGCCGCCCGCCATCTCGACCTGGCGCTGAACCCGGCAATACGCTGACGCATATCAAAGCCCACTCGCGCCGCCTGGTCTGTAATGTATCGACAGACTCCCAGACGAGGCCGTTGCCATGAAATTCGAACGACTACTGGTCGTCATCGACCCGGAACACGAGCAACAACCCGCCCTGCAACGCGCCGCTGCGCTGGCGCGCAAAACCGGAGCAGAACTGCATCTGCTGCAGGTCGACTACCACCCCAGCCTGGAAGCGGGCCTGCTCGACAACCGCCTGCTCACCCACGCCCGTGAAGCCATGCTGTTGCAGCGCCGCGAAGAGCTGACCGCTCGTGTCGCGGATCTGGGCGCCGAAGGCCTCAAGATCGCGGTGGACGTTCGCTGGGGCAAGCGCCGGCACGAGGAAATCCTCTCACGCGCCGCCGTTCTGCAGCCGGACATCCTGTTCAAATCGACCCATCCCAGCAGTGCGCTGCGTCGCTTGTTGCTCAGCGACACCAGCTGGCAGCTGATTCGTCGCAGCCCGGTTCCGGTGTGGCTGGTGCACGATGCGCAGTGGAACGGCCAGCGCCTGTGCGCCGCGCTCGACCCGCTGCACAGCGCCGACAAACCTGCGGCCCTGGATCACCTGCTGATTAACACCAGTCAGGCCCTGCAGGCGCAGCTCGGCCTGCAGGCCGAATACCTACATGCACAGGCGCCACTACCCCCCTCGCTGATGTTCGACGCCGAAGTAGCGCAGGAGTATGAAGACTACGTGACCACCTCTGCGCGTGAGCATCGCCAGGCATTCGACGCGCTGATCGCCCAGCACGCCATCGACAAGGCGCAGGCCCATCTGCTGGAGGGTTTCGCCGAGGAAGTCATCCCGCGTTTCGTGCGCAAGCACAATATCGACCTGCTGGTGATGGGCGCCATCGCCCGCGGCCATCTGGAAAACCTGCTGATCGGCCATACCGCCGAACGGGTGCTGGAACGGGTCGAGTGCGACCTGCTGGTGATCAAACCGGGCGGCAAAGAGTAGTGCACGGGAACAATGACTACAGCGCAAGGCCGTAGTAGCCTCCCCGGCATAGTTCACTAGGGAGTTCGTGCATGACCTTTCGCCGTACCAAAATCGTCGCCACCCTGGGCCCGGCCAGCAACTCGCCGGAAGTGCTCGAGCAATTGATTCTCGCGGGCCTGGATGTGGCCCGCCTGAACTTCTCCCACGGCACGCCCGACGATCACAAGGCCCGCGCCCAGCTGGTGCGTGAGCTGGCAGCCAAACATGGTCGCCACGTGGCGCTGCTCGGCGACCTGCAAGGCCCGAAGATCCGCATCGCCAAGTTCGAGAACAAGCGCATCGAGCTCAAGGATGGCGACCTGTTCCGCCTCTCCTCCAGCCACTCGCGCACTGCCGGCACTCAGGAAGTGGTCGGCATCGACTACCCGGCGCTGATTCAGGACTGCGATGTCGGTGACGAACTGCTGCTCGACGATGGCCGTGTGGTCATGCGCGTCGAACTCAAGGGCGCCGACGAACTGCATTGCCGCGTACTGATCGGCGGCCCGCTGTCCGACAACAAGGGCATCAACCGTCGCGGCGGTGGCCTGACCGCGCCAGCCCTGACCGAGAAAGACAAGGCCGACATCAAAGTCGCCGCCGAAATGGATCTGGACTACCTCGCCGTATCCTTCCCGCGTGATGCCGCCGACATGGACTACGCCCGTCGCCTGCTCACCGAGGCCGGCGGTACTGCCTGGCTGGTAGCCAAGATCGAGCGCGCCGAAGCCGTGGCCGATGACGAAGCCCTCGACGGCCTGATCCGCGCCAGCGACGCAGTGATGGTGGCCCGTGGCGACCTGGCCGTGGAAATCGGCGATGCCGAACTGGTCGGTATCCAGAAGAAAATCATCGCCCATGCCCGTCGCCTGAACAAAGCGGTGATCACCGCCACCCAGATGATGGAATCGATGATCCACAGCCCGATGCCGACCCGCGCCGAAGTGTCCGACGTGGCTAACGCCGCGCTGGACTACACCGACGCCGTGATGCTCTCTGCCGAAAGCGCCGCTGGCGAATACCCGGTCGAAGCCGTGCAGGCCATGGCTCGCGTGTGCCTGGGTGCCGAGAAACACCCGACCAGCCAGAAATCCAGCCACCGCATCGGTCGCCAGTTCCAGCGTTGCGACGAGAGCGTGGCCCTGGCAACCATGTACACCGCCAACCACTTCCCGGGCGTCAAGGCCATCATCAGCCTGACCGAGAGTGGCTACAGCCCGCTGATCATGTCGCGCATTCGCTCCTCGATCCCGATCTTCGCCTTCACACCGCACCGCGAAGCCCAGGCCCGTGTGGCGTTGTTCCGCGGCGTCTACACCGTGCCGTTCGACCCAGCCTCGCTGCCGGCCAACAAAGTCAGCCAGGCTGCAGTGGACGAGCTGCTCAAGCGTGGTGTGGTCGAGCCGGGCGACTGGGTGATCCTGACCAAGGGCGACAGCTATCATGGTACCGGCGGCACCAACACCATGAAGATCCTGCACGTCGGCGATCAGATGGTCTGATGCACCGTTGAACGAAAAGAGGCCGCTCCATGAGCGGCCTCTTTCGTTTCGCCATCTTGCTTCTATCGTAGGGTGCGGTGCGCGCACCACGAAACGCAGCCGCTTGGCGCACCCTACGTGCTCAAGCCTTGGGCAGCGTCACACCCGTCTGGCCCTGGTATTTGCCACCACGGTCACGGTAGGAAACCTCACAGGCCTCGTCGGACTGCAGGAACAGCATCTGTGCCACGCCTTCGTTGGCGTAGATCTTCGCCGGCAGGTTGGTGGTGTTGGAGAACTCCAGGGTCACGTGGCCTTCCCATTCCGGTTCCAGCGGCGTGACGTTGACGATGATGCCGCAGCGCGCATAGGTGCTCTTGCCCAGGCAGATGGTCAGTACATCACGCGGAATGCGGAAGTACTCGACAGTACGAGCCAGGGCGAAGGAGTTCGGCGGGATGATGCAGACATCGCTCTTGATGTCCACGAAGCTCTTCTCGTCGAAGTTCTTCGGGTCGACGATGGCCGAATGGATGTTGGTGAACACCTTGAATTCGTCGGCGCAACGTACGTCGTAGCCATAGCTGGAAACGCCGTAGGAGATGACGCGGCTGTCGTCGGCACCGCGTACCTGGCGCTCGACATAGGGCTCGATCATCCCGTGTTCCTGGGCCATGCGGCGAATCCACTTATCCGATTTGATGCTCATGGCGGGGAGTCCTGAGTTGGGCTATTGCGAAAAAAGTGAGCGCATCTTACCGAGGCCAGCGCCACGCTTCAAAGACTGCGGCACCCAGCGTTGAGGATTATTTGCAAAAAAGCTGCATCGAGCATTCGCACTCGGCGATAAAAACACGTATGGTGTCCCCACTGTGCTGCATGTGTCACCGCGAATCGCTACTAGATGCCTAGATTTCGATCCAAACATCGTCCGACTCCTAGTACTCGTTGCACTCAGTCCCGGCCTGGGCTTTTCCAGGGCTGCTATTACTTTTGTTAGGAGACATCACATGTCCAATCGTCAGACTGGCACCGTTAAGTGGTTCAACGATGAGAAAGGCTACGGCTTCATCACCCCGCAATCCGGTGACGACCTCTTCGTACACTTCAAAGCCATTCAGAGCGATGGTTTCAAGAGCCTGAAAGAAGGCCAGCAAGTTTCCTTCGTGGCCACCCGTGGTCAGAAAGGCATGCAAGCTGAGGAAGTTCAGGTTATCTAACCTGCACTGTCCTGCTTGAAAGAAAGCCCCGCCTAGTGCGGGGCTTTTTCTTGCCTGCGCGAAAGTGCCGCTCCCGGCCAGTATCGCGTTGTCGGATGTACGCAGGGCGGGTTAGGTGCCCGTGCTCCCCTCTCCCGCATGCGGGAGAGGGTCACCAGATGGCCGCTTCGCGGCCGCTCTCAGTCCTCACTGATCTCGATGCTCGGCATGGCTACCTTGCCAGCCAGGGCGATGCGCGCGCCGACCTTGCGCGCCAGATCCTGGTAGATCATGGCGATCTGGCTTTCCGGGTCGGCCACCGTGGTTGGCTTGCCGTCATCGGCTTGCATACGGATGGCCATCGACAGCGGCAACGACGCCAGCAGCTCGACGCCATACTGCGCAGCCAGCTTCTCGCCGCCGCCCTCGCCGAACAGGTGCTCGGCATGCCCGCAGTTGGAGCAGATGTGCACGGCCATGTTCTCCACCACACCTAGCACCGGGATGTGCACCTTGCGGAACATCTCCACGCCCTTCTTGGCATCGAGCAGGGCCAGATCCTGCGGTGTAGTGACGATCACGCTGCCCGCCACCGGAACTTTCTGCGCCAGTGTGAGCTGAATGTCGCCAGTGCCCGGCGGCATGTCCACCACCAGATAGTCGAGGTTGTCCCAGGCGGTCTGGGTGATCAGTTGCAGCAGCGCACCGCTGACCATCGGCCCGCGCCAGACCATCGGCGTGTTGTCGTCGGTGAGAAAGGCCATCGACATCACCTGCACGCCGTGGGCCTCGAGCGGCACGAACCATTTCTGATCCTTGACCTGCGGCCGGGTGCCAGCGGGGATGCCGAACATGATGCCCTGGCTGGGGCCGTAGATATCGGCATCGAGAATGCCCACGCGCACACCTTCACGGGCCAGCGCCAACGCCAGGTTGGCGGCCGTGGTGGATTTGCCCACGCCACCCTTGCCCGAAGCCACGGCAATGACGTTCTTCACGTTGCCCAGCGACGGCACCTGGGCCTGGCCCTGATGCGACTCGATCACGCAGTCGATCTGCACCTGCGCCGCCTCGACGCCATCGAGATTCTCCAGCGCCATCTGCAGCATCTGCGCCCAGCCGCTCTTGAACAGGCCGGCCGCATAACCCAGCTCCAGGCGCACCCGCACCTTGCCACCCTGGATATCCACTTCGCGCAGGCAACCGGCACTGACCGGATCCTGATCGAGATGGGGGTCGACGAGTTGACGCAGGCAGGCTTCCACCGCTTCGCGGGTAACGGCACTCATGGATGGCTCCGAAAGGTTGAGTGAAACAGGCGGGCATCATACCGCAGGCTGCCGAGGACGACGCCGCCTGCGTCAATCCATCCAGTGAGCGCAGCAGGGTCGGCGCAGGTGGCTTGCAACTGCCCGCTGCTTTATAGTTGCCGACTCCCTTTGTTTTACCAGTGCAGCCGATCATCATGAGCGAAGCCCGCAAGATTCTCGTTACCAGCGCCCTCCCCTATGCCAACGGTTCGATCCACCTCGGGCACATGCTCGAATACGTGCAGACGGACATGTGGGTGCGCTTCCAGAAACTGCGAGGCAACCAGGCCATCTACGTCTGCGCCGACGACGCGCATGGCTCGGCGATCATGCTGCGTGCCGAGAAGGAAGGCATCACCCCGGAACAGTTGATCGATGGCGTGCGCGCCGAGCACATGGCCGACTTCGCCGACTTCGGCGTGAACTTCGACAACTACCACTCGACCCACTCGGACGAGAACCGTGAGCTGTCCGCCGCCATCTACCTGGCCCTGCGCGACAAGGGCCACATCGCCACCCGCGCGGTGACCCAATATTTCGACCCCGACAAGGGCATGTTCCTCGCCGACCGTTTCATCAAAGGCACCTGCCCGAAATGCGGTACCGACGACCAGTACGGCGACAACTGCGAAAAGTGCGGCGCCACCTACTCGCCGACGGAACTGAAGAACCCGCGTTCGGCCATCTCCGGAGCCGTGCCCGTACTCAAGGAGTCGCAGCACTTCTTCTTCAAGCTGCCGGACTTCGAAGCCATGCTCAAGCAGTGGACGCGCTCCGGCGCGCTGCAGGAAGCGGTGGCCAACAAGATCGCCGAATGGCTCGATGGCGGCCTGCAGGAGTGGGACATCTCGCGTGATGCGCCCTACTTCGGCTTCGAGATTCCCGGAGAGCCGGGCAAGTACTTCTATGTCTGGCTGGACGCGCCGATCGGCTACATGGCCAGCTTCAAGAACCTCTGTGCGCGCCGTCCGGATCTGGACTTCGACGCGTTCTGGGGCAAGGACTCGACCGCCGAGCTGTACCACTTCATCGGCAAGGACATCGTCAACTTCCACGCCCTGTTCTGGCCGGCGATGCTCGAAGGCGCGGGCTACCGCAAGCCGACCGGCGTCAACGTGCACGGCTACCTGACCGTCAACGGGCAGAAGATGTCCAAGTCGCGTGGCACCTTCATCAAGGCGCGCACCTACCTGGATCACCTGAACCCGGAATACCTGCGCTACTACTATGCCTCCAAACTGGGCCGTGGCGTCGACGACCTCGACCTGAACCTCGAGGACTTCGTGCAGAAGGTCAACTCCGACCTGGTCGGCAAGGTGGTCAACATCGCCAGCCGCTGCGCCGGTTTCATCCACAGGGGCAACGCTGGCGTACTGGTTACCGCCAACCCGGAACCTGCGCTGTGGGAAGCCTTCCAGGTCGCCGCACCGAGCATCGCCGAAGCCTACGAGGCGCGCGACTTCTCGCGTGCCATGCGCGAGATCATGGCGCTGGCCGACCGCGCCAACGCCTGGATCGCCGACAAGGCACCGTGGGCACTGAACAAGGTCGAAGGCAAACAGGCCGAAGTGCAGGAAATCTGCGCGCTGGGCATCAACCTGTTCCGCCAGTTGATCATCCTGCTCAAGCCGGTACTGCCGAATCTGGCGGCCGAAGCCGAGGCCTTCCTCAACGTGCCGGCACTGACCTGGGACGACCTCAGCAAGCCACTGGCCGATCACCAGCTCAATCCGTTCAGCCCGCTGCTGACCCGTATCGAACTGCCGAAGATCGAAGCCATGGTGGAAGCCTCCAAGGAAGACCTGGCCGCCGAGGCCAGCAAGCCTGCAGGCAATGGTGAACTGGCGAAGGATCCGCTGGCCGCCGAAATCAACTTCGACGCCTTCGCTGCCGTCGACCTGCGCATCGCGCTGATCGAGAAATGCGAGTTCGTCGAAGGTGCCGACAAGCTGCTGCGCCTGTCGCTGGATATCGGAGACGAGAAGCGCAACGTGTTCTCCGGCATCAAGTCCGCCTACCCGGATCCGAGCAAGCTGGAAGGTCGCCTGACGCTGTACGTCGCCAACCTGGCGCCGCGCAAGATGAAGTTCGGCGTATCCGAAGGCATGGTGCTGGCGGCCGGCCCTGGCGGAGAGGAAATCTACCTGCTCAGCCCGGACAGCGGCGCCAAGCCGGGCCAGCGCGTCAAGTAATCACAACGTAAGAACCCGTTCACGATCTCGCGAGCTAGAGCCGTACAAGGCAAAAACAGGCGAGGACGCGGAGTTTACGAGCTGTAAATGAGCAGTCCGAGCCTGTTTTTAACGCAGTAGGGCCGACGCGCAGCAGATCGTGAACAGGTTCTAAGGAGAACGCGATGAAACCATGGATGGTTGTGCTGTTTCTGCTAGCCCTGACAGGTTGCTCCGACCCGTCAGGGCTGCCGCTCGGCGGCGCCCTGCATGGCGAACGCAACCAGGCCGGCAGCTACCTGGCCTACGAGCATCATGTCGGTATCGAATTGCCGGCAGAGCAGCTCGGCGAACGCCTGGCCAGCACCCGTGAAGCCTGCCTGAGCGCACAGTTCGGCGCTTGCAGCCTGATCGCCGCGCAGCAGAGCAGCGGCAAGTCGCCACGCGGCGAGCTGACCCTGCGCATCGTGCCGGATGGCGTCGAGCCGATCACTCGTTTCGCCAGTGAAGGCGGCGAGCTGACCAGCCGCAACACCCGCGCCGAAGACCTGGCCCAGGCCGTCTCCGACAACCGCCGCCAGCACGACCAGTTGCTGCGCCAACAGCAGACCCTGCTGCAATTCCAGGAGCGTACCGATCTGGCCGTCGCCGACCTGCTGGCCCTGGCCCGTGAACTGGCCGCCGTCGAGGTGCAGTTGCAGGTCATCGCTCAGGAGGCCGCTCAGCAGCAGCGCCGCCTGGACACCAACCTGCTGACGCTGAACTTCACCAGCCCCTATGAACATTCGCCCATGGGCCGCATCGGTGAAGCCTTCTCCCGCCTGAAGGACAACCTCGCCGAAGGTACCGCCAACGTCATCGAGTTCATCGGTTACGGCCTGCCCTTCCTGATTCTGCTGTTCCCACTCGCCCTGCTGCTGCGCTGGTTGTGGCGCCGCCTCACCCGCAAGGCCGAGTAAGGCGCTGCGACAGCCGGCGCGGTTGTACCACCGCGCCGCGCCCCGGATAATACGCGGCCGTATCCAGACATCCTCACGCGACGCGCATGACCGACTTCTTCTTCGCCCTGATCGGTGCCGCCCTGATCAGCCACTTCGCGCTCGGCCTGCCGCTGGCCGCCGACGCCCTGCGCCACCTGCGCTTGCAGGCGCTTGGCCCCTGCGCCGCGTTGCTGATCCTGTTCGCCGTGCCCCTGGCCAGGCTGAGCGAATATCTTCTGCAAGGCGCAGCGCTGTCCTATCTGTACCTGCTCGCATTCATCCTGCTGAGTGCCGGTCTGGCCTGGCTGCTGCCAACATTGCTGGCACGCTGGCGACCGGCCCTGGCTCAGCCTGGTCTGTGGCCCATTCTGCTGGGCAACGGCCTGGGCGCCATGCTGCTGGGCAGATCCCTAGAGACGTTCAGCAGCGCCCTGGCTTTTGGCCTCGCCGGTGGGCTCGGTTTCTGGCTGATCCTGCAACTGTTCGATGACCTACAGGTGCGCATCGAGCGCTGCGATGTACCGGTCGCCTTTCGCGGCACGCCGATCCTGCTGATCAGCGCTGGCCTGATGGGCCTGGCCTTCCTCGGCTTCAACGGCATGGGGGCACTATGAGCCAGGCCCTGCGCAGCGACGCCCGTATCCGCGCCATCGACGCCCTGCTGCCGCAGACCCAGTGCGGCAAATGCGGCCATCCCGGCTGCCTGCCCTACGCCGAAGGCATTGCCGGTGGTGAGGCGATCAACAAGTGCCCGCCCGGCGGTAGCGCCACCGTTCATGCCCTGGCGGATCTGCTGCAACGCCCCTATCTGCCACTGGAGCTGCCGGAAGTACCGGCGCAGATCGCCTTTATCCGCGAGGCCGAATGCATCGGCTGCACCAAATGCATCCAGGCGTGTCCGGTAGACGCTATCGTCGGCGCAGCCAAACTGATGCACACGGTGATCACGGACGAATGCAGCGGCTGCGAGTTGTGCGTCGCGCCCTGCCCGGTCGACTGCATCGACATCCTGCCGCTGACCGGCGCAGAGATCGAACGACAGCGTGAACGCGCCGACCAGTTCCGCCAACGCCACGACGCCCGCCAGGCGCGACTGCTGCAGAACGAGAAGAAGCGCCAGACCGAGCGCGCGACACGTGCACCAGCAGCGCTGGCGATACCGGTTACGCAACCTGTCGCCGGTAACGAAGACGCCTACAAACGTCTGAAAATCGAAGCAGCAATGGCCAAGGTGGTACTGGCCAAGGCCGAAAAGCAGTTTGCCCAGCACGGCACCGAGGAGTTACAGCGCCAGGTCGAGGTACTACGTGCTGCAGCCGACCAGGCACAGAGCGCTCTGGATGCGATGCCCGCGCCAGCGCCTGCAGCTCCGACACCTGGCGTCGCCGCGCTCAAGCAAGCCAAGATCCAGTTGCTCACCAGCCGCACGGCACTGGCCAAAGCCGAGCGCGAAGGCGCGGATGAAGCAACGCTGCAGCGCTTGCGACAAGCTCTCGTGCAAGCCGAGCAGGCCCTGCACACTGCCGAAGACAACAGCGGCAAGCCGGTGCCCAATCTCGTGCGTACCGACAAGCAACCGGTCGACAAGCAATTTCGTGACCTGAAAACCACGCACGCTTACGCGCGCGCCGAAGTGCAGCGCCTGGAGCGCCGCCTGGCCGCCGACCCGAACGCGGTCGACGAAGCGACCATAGAGGCCGCACGCCAGCGCCTGGCTACAGCCGAGCAACGCCTCAGTGATTACCAGCGCGGCTGAGTCCGGCTTCGACCCTCGCCCCGCGCTACTGCGGGTGCTGCTCGCCTGCCTGCCCGGCGCCCTGGCGCTGTTGTGGTTCAACGGCTGGGGCGTGCTGATCCAGCTGTTGCTGGCCTGCCTGACCTGCTGCACCTGCGACTGGCTGGTACGTCGCCTACGCCACCAGCCAGCGCCTACCTGCAACCTGCTTGAGCAACGCTGGCTGGCTGAAGGCAGCGGTCTGGTAAGCGCCGTCCTGCTGGCGCTCGCACTGCCCAGCTACGCCCCCTGGTGGCTGACCGTCGCCAGCGCCGCATTCGCCAGCCTGTTCGGCAAAGCGATCTTCGGCGGCTTCGGACGCAATCCTTTCAACCCGGCCATGCTCGGCTACGCCTTCGCCTTGATCACCTTCCCTGCCCAGATGACCCAGTGGCCAACGCCCGGTGTCAGTCATGATCTGCTCGCCGCCCTGAACCAGGTATTCGCCTTCGGCAATGGCCTGCCGGACGGCTGGAGCCAGGCCACGGTGCTCGACACGCTAAGCCACAATGATCGCCTGACCCTGGACGAACTGTTCGCCAGCCACCCCGCATTTGGCGGTGTCGGTGGTCACGGAGCAGAGTGGGTCAACCTGGCGTTTCTCGCCGGTGGCGCGTTCCTCCTGCAACAGCGGGCGATTCGCTGGCAGGCACCAGCGGGCATGCTTGGCGCACTGTTCGTCATCAGCCTGTTGTGCTGGAACGGCAGCGGTTCGGATTCCAACGGCTCACCGCTGCTGCATCTGTTCAGTGGCGCGACCATGCTCGGCGCCTTCTTCATCGCCAGCGAACCCGTCAGCGGCGCCAGCACGCCACGAGGCCAGCTGTATTTCGGTATCGGCGTCGGCCTGCTGACCTACCTCATCCGCACCTGGGGCGGCTATCCCGACGGTATCGCTTTCGCCGTGCTGCTGATGAACCTGTGCGTCACTCGCCTCGACAGGCTGGGGGCAGCCCGATGAAGCAGGGCCTGCTGCTTGCTGCCTTAGCCCTGGCCACCGCAGGGCTGCTCGCTGCCCTGCAGCATCTGGCCGCACCAGGCATCGAGCAAGAGCGCCAGGCCGCCAGCGAGCGCCAATTGCTCGACCTGTTGCCAGCCGGCAGCTACGACAATCGCCCATTGCAGGAAACCATCGCCCTGCCGGCTGGAGGCCTGCTCGGCAACCCACGCGCAGAGACCGGCTACCTGGCCCGTCTACATGGCAAGCCGAGCGCAGTGCTGCTGCCGATCAGCGCACGTGGCTATGAAGGGCCGATCCGCTTGCTGGTAGCAATCTCCATCGATGGCAGGCTGATCGCCAGCAAGGTGCTGGAGCAACGCGAAACGCCCGGTCTTGCCGATCTCACCGCCCCTCAACGCCGCTCATGGCTGCAGCACTTCAACAGCCTGACAGCGGACGATGATTGGCAATTGAAAGCCGATGGTGGGTCAGTCGACCATATCGCCGGTGCCACCATCACCTCGCGCTCGGTCAGGGACGCCCTGCAAGCCGCTCTGCGCTTTCATGCCGCCGAATTGGAAACGACTTTTCGTAGGGCGGGTGCAACCCGCCAGACCACTGACGGCGGTTTGCACCCGCCCTACGGCGTGCAGAAGCCTGCGCCTCTGGAAGGCCAGCCATGAAGCGCTTGCCTGCTCTGCTCGCCCTGGCGCCCCTGCTGGGCACTACCGACCTGCTGATCAAGGCCACCACAGCTGGACTGATCGGCCTGCTGACGCTGCTGGCCTGCGGCCTGGTCTTGGCGCCATTGCGCAACCGTCTGCACGGCGCTCATCTGATACTCGCAGCTCTGTTTTTCGGGGCACTGTGCCTCGGCGCTGCCGAAATGATTCTGCAAGCGCTCAGCGCCGAACTGGCGGCTGCCCTAAGTCTGTTCCTGCCGCTGTTGGCATTACCCTGCCTGGCGCTGGCACTGCAGGACGAGCACGGCCCCTGGGCTGGGCTGCGTTCCGGCTTGGCATTGCTCGGCCTGGCCCTGCTGCTCGGAACCCTGCGTGAACTGTTCGGCCATGGCAGCCTTCTGGCTTATGCTGACTGGCTGTTCGGCCCAGCATTCTGCGGCTGGCAACTGCTCGGTGGTCTGCCGTTGCTGACGCAGGCGGCCGGCACCTTTATCCTGCTCGGCCTGTTGCTCGCATTGTTCCGTCACTTCAAACCAGAAAAAGCCTGATGAATGCCGCCAAACGCCTCGAAATCTTCCGTCGTCTGCATGAAGACAATCCGGAACCCATGACCGAACTCGCCTACACCACGCCGTTCGAGTTGCTGGTGGCAGTCACGCTGTCAGCCCAGGCCACCGACGTCAGCGTCAACAAGGCCACCGCCAAACTGTTCCCGGTCGCCAACACACCGGAGGCCATCTACGCCCTGGGCGTCGAAGGACTGTCCGAGTACATCAAGACCATCGGCCTGTACAACAGCAAGGCGAAGAACGTCATCGAAGCCTGCCGTATCCTCATCGAGAAGCACGGCAGCCAGGTGCCCGACAACCGCGAGGATCTCGAAGCGCTGCCCGGCGTCGGCCGCAAGACCGCCAACGTGGTGCTCAATACCGCTTTCCGCCAGTTGGCCATGGCGGTGGACACGCATATTTTCCGCGTCAGCAATCGCACCGGCATCGCCCCAGGCAAGAACGTGGTGGAGGTAGAGAAGAAGCTGCTCAAGTTCGTGCCCAAGGATTATCTGCTGGATGCGCACCACTGGCTGATACTGCATGGACGCTACGTCTGCGTGGCGCGCAAACCCCGCTGTGGCGCCTGCCGTATCGAGGACCTGTGCGAGTACAAGGCCAAGACCTCCGACGATTGATTGGCTATAGAATTCAGCGATCTTCTGATTGAAAAAATCTTTTTTACCCGCCCTATTTTTGTCGCTATAAGGTGCGCAAATGGCCCCTAGAGCTGGCCTGGAGTGAAAAGATGAGCACTGACAAAGAAGATCTCGAGCTGGACGAAGACTTTGTCGCGGACGATGCAGACAATGCCGAGCCTGCGGTGGAAGTCGCCAAGACCAATCTGACCAAGCGCCGCATCATCGACAACTTCCTCGAAGAACGTCGCCTGCACAAGCAGCTGGCCGAATACGACTTCGACATCTGAAGGCTGGGCCCGCCGGTTTTGGCGCACTTCTTTCCGAGTGCGTCAGGGTTGCCTTCACCGAAAAACGCCGCGATCGTGCCTAGCAGTCGCGGCGTTTCTATTTGGGGTCTGCGTAGGCTGCGCCAGCACCGAGAGTCTGGTGTGCACAGCGCACCCTACATGGATGCGCTCAGCCGAACCTGGAAAAGTCCGGTTTTCTGCGCTGCATGAAGGCCGATAGTGCCTCGATGGCCTCAGGCGAACGTAGTCGCTGACCGAACAGAGCGCCCTCCTCCTCGATCACCTTGCGCAGTTCCTCACGCCCCGGCGCGCGCATCAGGCGCTTGCTGTCGAGCACTGCCGAAGGCGGGAGTTCGAGAAAGCGCTCAGCCATCTCGCGGGCCATGGCCAGAGTCGCGGCGCCATCATCCAGAACCTGATTCGCGATCCCCCACTCGGCGGCTTGCGCTCCAGAGAAGCTCTCGCCAAGCAGCAGCAATTCAGCCGCCCGTGCATGCCCGAGCAGACGCGGCAGAATCAGGCTGGAACCGTATTCAGGGCACAGGCCGAGATTGACGAAGGGCATCCTCAACTGCGCACTGCGGCTGACGTAGACCAGGTCGCAGTGCAGCAGCAGCGTGGTTCCAATCCCGACAGCCGGGCCGGCTACGGCAGCGACCACCGGTTTGGAAAAGTCGAACAGCGCACGCATGAAGTGGAACACTTCACTGTTCAAACCGGAGGGAGGCGCCTGAAGGAAGTCGGCCAGGTCATTGCCGCTGGTGAAGCAATCCTCGCCGCCGGTCAACAAGACCACGCGCACCGAACTGTCCTGATCCGCCTCGTCCAGCACGTCGGCCATACCGGCATACATGGCACGGGTCAGCGCGTTCTTCTTGTCCGGCCGCTGCATGCGCAGGGTCAGTAGACCGCGATCACGTTCGATATGCAGGTGTTCGCTCATGCCGAAGCTCCGTAGGGTGCGCCACGCGCACCGGCATTGGTGCGTATGGCGCAGCCACGCTATACGCGGGTCAGAAAGACGTCGGCGAGCATCTGGCTGCGCGGCAAACCGGCCATGTAGAGGCGCCGCGCGAAGCTGTCGACCGTCGAAGGATGGCCGCAGAGTAAGGCGAGGGTCTGACGGGAAACAAGGCGCAGTTCGGCCAAAGCAGCCGGCAACTGCGCCGCCGTTACCTGTTCGACCTGCAGTTGCGGATGTGCGTCGCACAATGCCTGAAGTTCCTGGGCCAGGTAATGCTCGGCAGGCTCATGAGCGACATGCAGAAGGCGAATGGCGCCGCCGTGCTCCTGGCGTAGCGCTTCGCGCAGCACGCCATACAGGGGCGCCAGACCGGTACCCGCGGCCAGCAGCCAGAGCGGCCGCGCCTGCCAGTCCGGGTCGTAATGCAACGCACCACCCCGCAGTTCCCCCAGACGCAGGCTGTCGCCAACCTGCAGATGACGGGCAGCATCGCTGAAGGCGCCTGGCAGGCGGCAATCGATATGAAACTCCAGCCATTCGTCCTCGCCCGGCAAGCTGGCCAGCGAATAAGGCCGCGCTACGCCGTCAGCGTTCCACAGCACCACGTGCTGTCCGGCGCGGTAACGTAGCGCGCGAACCGGCTTCAAGCGCAGACGCAGCACATGCGAGCTGGGCCAGTCCAGGGCGACGACCTGAGCGCCAATACCATCGCGCTGCGGATCGAACGGCTCGACTTCGAGGTCATCCACTACCAGGCACTGACAGGCCAGACGCCAACCCTCGGCTCGCTTGTCGAGTGCCAGCGCCTCGGGCTGGCGATCCAGCGGCTCCCCCGCCACGCAACGCACCAGGCAGGCATGACAACTGCCAGCGCGACAGCTGTAAGGCACGGCAACACCGCCCGCCAACAAGGCATCGAGCAGATTGCTCTGGCTGGCCACCTGCAGTTGCTGGGTGCCCACGCGCAACTCAGGCACCGGCACCCTCCCAGCTGGCATCACAACGATTACGGCCGCCGCGCTTGGCCTGGTAAAGCGCCTGGTCGGCACGCTGCAGAGCCTCGTCGAGATCATCGTCAGCGCACAACAGGGTCATACCGGCGGACAGGCTGAGATTCTCCACGTTCACGCCCACTGGCTCGGCCGTGGCGAAGGCCTCACGCAGACGTTCGCAACAAGCGGTGAACTGGTCAGCATCGGTATTGGGCAACAACAGGACGAACTCCTCGCCGCCATAGCGGGCAATGATGTCGCCGTCACGCAGACAGGCGCGGGCCACAGCGGCGAAGGTCTGCAATACGCGGTCGCCTGCGGCATGGCCATGAGCATCATTGATCCGCTTGAAATGATCCAGATCGATCAATGCCAGGCCATGTTGCCGCCCATTGCCCATGTGCTGCAACTCACGGCTGGCCAGGCGCAGGAAGTGGCGGCGATTGAACAGGCCAGTTAACTCGTCTGTGGCGACCAGATCCTCGAGCTGGCGCATCATCCCACGCAGCGTGTCCTGGTGCGCCTGCAGGGCGAAGCGGCGCTGACGCATGCGCTTGCGCATCGCCTGTACGTAGCTGGAAAACAGGCACAACCAGACCAGCATGATGAACAGCACCCACACCTGCAGCCAGGCCATGCTCGGGTCGACCAGTTGCATGCGATAGGCCTCGATCAGCACCATCGCGGTGAAACCGAAGAACGCAAAAGCAGCGCAGCGCACGAATACCCGCGGCGGCAATTGGAATACGCCGAACAGCAGGATCAATATGTAGAACACCAGCATGCTGCCACGGGCACTGTCGAAGAACGCCAGCACCGGTGGTTGCCAGGCCAACGCCACCAGCACCTGGGCTTCGGTCAGGCTGGGATCGTCGAAACGCAGATTACGCCCGGAGAGAAACAGCCAGAGGAACACCAGTTGGCTGCCGAATACACCGAGCGTCAGCCAGGCAGCGGTGCTGACCGAACCGAGAAAGAGACCGTTGAACACGGCAAACCAGCAGACGAGCGCCATCATCGCGTAGGAAGCGAAGGCCATGGCGAAGCGTTTGAGCAGAAGGTTCTGCAGGCTGCGTTGCGTTCCCCGGCGAGTCGTTGAGCTCATGGGCTCCGTCCCATACTGGCATCTTGCCGTACTCTACCCCCGTGATCACAAAAAGCCTAGGCCGCCGATAACCGCCCACAGCCCTGACCATCGACCTTCGGCGGCTGTGCCCGTCGCGGCTGGCGAGTTATACTGCCGCGCCTTTTTGGTCGCTCTAGAAAGCACAACGATGCAGCGCTTGGCTAAGGCCAAGCGCTACGCCGCAGCCGAGGTAGTTTTCTGGAGATGCCCTTTTGCCGCTGCGCCGGGTCAAGATTCGGCGCTTCCTTATAGATGTTCCCTGATAGAGGAGCGCCCCAATGACCGTGATCAAGCAGGACGACCTGATTCAGAGCGTCGCCGACGCCCTGCAGTTCATCTCCTATTACCACCCCGTCGACTTCATCCAGGCGATGCACGAAGCCTACCTGAAGGAAGAGTCCCCGGCCGCGCGCGACTCCATGGCGCAGATCCTGATCAACTCGCGCATGTGCGCCACCGGCCATCGCCCGATCTGCCAGGACACCGGCATTGTCACCGTGTTCATCAAGGTCGGCATGGACGTGCGCTGGGACGGCGCCACCATGAGCGTCGACGACATGATCAATGAAGGCGTACGTCGCGCCTACAACCTGCCCGAGAACGTGCTGCGCGCCTCGATCCTGGCCGACCCGGCCGGTGCCCGCAAGAACACCAAGGACAACACCCCGGCCGTCATCCACTACTCCATCGTCCCTGGTGACAAGGTGGAAGTGGACGTCGCGGCCAAGGGCGGCGGCTCCGAGAACAAGTCGAAGATGGCCATGCTCAATCCATCCGACTCGATCGTCGACTGGGTTCTGAAGACCGTGCCGACCATGGGCGCCGGCTGGTGCCCGCCCGGCATGCTCGGCATCGGCATCGGCGGTACCGCCGAGAAGGCTGCGGTGATGGCCAAGGAAGTGCTCATGGAGCACATCGACATCCACGAACTGCAGGCCCGTGGCCCGCAGAACCGCATCGAAGAGATCCGCCTGGAGCTGTTCGAGAAGGTCAACCAGCTGGGCATTGGTGCCCAGGGCCTCGGTGGCCTGACTACCGTGCTCGACGTCAAGATCATGGATTATCCGACCCACGCCGCTTCGTTGCCGGTGTGCATGATCCCCAACTGCGCCGCCACCCGCCACGCCCACTTCGTGCTCGATGGCTCCGGTCCTGCCGAGCTGGAAGCACCGGATTTGGACGCCTACCCGGAAATCGTCTGGGAAGCCGGCCCGTCGGCGCGCCGCGTCGACCTCGACACCCTGACTCCGGAAGACGTGCAGAGCTGGAAGCCGGGCGAGACCATCCTGCTCAACGGCAAGATGCTCACCGGTCGCGACGCCGCGCACAAGCGCATGGTCGAGATGCTCAACAAGGGTGAAGAACTGCCGGTCGACCTGAAAGGCCGCTTCATCTATTACGTGGGCCCGGTCGATCCGATCGGCGACGAAGTGGTAGGCCCAGCCGGCCCGACCACCGCCACGCGGATGGACAAATTCACTCGCCAGATCCTCGAACAAACCGGCCTGCTGGGCATGATCGGCAAATCCGAGCGCGGTCCGACCGCCATCGAAGCGATCAAGGACAACAAGGCCGTGTACCTGATGGCCGTCGGCGGCGCCGCCTACCTGGTGGCCCAGGCGATCAAGAAGTCCAAGGTGCTGGCGTTCGCCGAGCTGGGCATGGAAGCGATCTACGAGTTCGAGGTCAAAGACATGCCAGTCACCGTTGCCGTCGACAGCAACGGCGAATCGGTACACATCACCGGCCCTGCGATCTGGAACAAGAAGATCGCCGAAAGCCTGGCGGTGGAAGTGAAGTAATCCGCTCCAGTTGCAAGCGGAAGCCCGGCCCTGTGCCGGGCTTCTGCGTTTTCGGCAGTTGAGAACGAGCAAAACGGAACGATGGCGGCAAACGCGTGGCCTAAGCCGAAAAAGGAGACGCCATGACCTTTTCCATCATCGCTCGCTGCCCCCGTACCGGCCAATTCGGCGTCGCCGCCGCCACTGCCATGCCTGCCGTGGGCAAGTTGCTCAGTCATGCGGCCGCCGGCATAGGTGCCGTGGCGACCCAGGCGCAGGTCAATCCCTACCTAGGCCTCGACGGCCTGGAATTACTGCGACAAGGCTATTCGGCACCTGCCGCACTCAGCGTGCTGATGACCACCGATCCCTGCATGGAACTGCGCCAGTGCGCGTTGATCGATCGCCACGGCGATAGCGTCTGCTGGACTGGCGACAAATGCATTCCCTGGGCAGGTTCACTGGCCGGCGAGCAATTCTCCGTACAGGGCAATCGTTTGGTCGGCCCGCAGGTGCTGGATGCCGTAGCCGATACCTTCCGCCTCGGTGAAACCAGGCCGCTGGTCGAACGCCTGATCGATGCCCTGGCCGCGGGTGATGAACACGGCGGTGATCGCCATGGCGAATCCTCGGCGGTGATCTATGTGGTCGATCACGAGCAGTATCCACTGTGGGACATCCGCGTCGATCATCACCTCGATCCGGTAGCAGAGCTGCGGCGCCTGCACGAAGTATTCGCGCGTGACGTGCTGCCGGAAATTCTCGCCATGCCAACCCGTGCGAATCCGGCGGGCAAGGCGGCGGAAGACTCGGTCTGAGACCCTAACGCGCAGCCGTCCCGAAACGGCGTCGGTAATCGCCCGGTGACAAGCCCACCAGCCGGGCGAAGACCTTGCGAAAGGCCCCGCTGTCTTGATAGCCCACCTGCCACGCCACCTGCTCGATGCTTTGCCGGCTGTGCTCCAACAGGTCGCGGGCTCTGTTGACCCGTAGTTGCTGGCAATATTCCGTTGGTTTCAACCCGGTGGCGGCGCGAAAGCGCCGTAGAAAGGTGCGCTCGCCCAATCCCGCGCGAGCGGCCATGCCAGCCAGATTCGCCTCGACCATCGCTGGCCCCTGCAGCCATTGCTGGACGTTCAATACCGCGGCATCGCCATGATCGAAGCTGGGCACAAAGCTGCTGAACTGGCGTTGCGACTCGCGGTTGAGATCCACCACCAGAAACCGGGCAGTCTCGGCAGCGATGGTCGGCCCGAGCAGCCGCGTCACCAGCGCCAGGCCGAGGTCTGTCCAGGCCATCAGGCCACCTGCGGTGATCAGGTCGCCGTCATCGACCACCATCCGCTCGGGCAAGACCTGCACATTGGGATAACGCTCTGCCAACTCACCCGCCAAAGCCCAGTGAGTGGTCACCGAACGCCCCTCGAGCAGGCCCGCCTCGGCCAATGGAAAGGCGCCAGCACAGACCGATGCCAGCGTCACTCCTGAAGCATGCAGACGCTCCAGCCAACGGCAGTAAGCCATCTCCAACGCGTAGCCAGCAGAAGCATCCAGACAGGGCGGCAGGATCACCACCTGCGGCGTACCCTCGGCCTGCGGGTGGCTGTCGAATACACGCCGAACCTTGCCTGCATCATCGATCTGCCAGTGACTGACACGCAGCCGATCCGTACCCTCACGCTCCTGGCTGGCAGCCATATCGTTGGCCACCGTGAACAGATCGCCCAGGCCATACACCGCCGCCAGTTGCACACCGGGATACAGCAACAGCCCGATTTCCAGGCAGCGCCCGCTCATTGTCAGTTTTTCCCCGCAGATTGTCGGCCTCGCCCATCCTCGAACGTCAGCCGTAGCGATAAGGTTTGCCCCACATCATCCCACGGAGAGCAACATGAGCAAGCGTGCTTTGGTACTGATCGACATCCAGAACGACTATTTCGAAGCCGGAAAATGGCCGCTGCACGGCATGGAGGCGGCTGCCGACAATGCCGCCCGCGTCCTGGCGGCTGCGCGCAAGGCTGGCGACAAGGTGGTGCACGTACGCCACGAGTTCCAGAGCGACGACGCGCCCTTCTTTACCCCGGCATCCGAAGGCGCGCGCATTCATGCCAGTGTGCAGCCACGGGTGGACGAAGCCGTGGTGCTCAAGCACCAGGTGAACGCCTTTCTCGATACCGAACTCAAGGCACTGCTCGATGAAGCGGGTATCGAACAGGTCACCCTGGTCGGCGCCATGAGCCACATGTGCATCGACGCCGCGGCACGTGCCAGCAGCGACTTCGGTTACACCACCACCGTGGTACATGACGCCTGCGCAACGCGCGACCAGGAATTCGACGGCCAGTCGATTGCGGCCACTCAAGTGCATGCGGCCTACATGGCAGCGCTGGCCTTTGCCTATGCGAGCGTGGTTTCTACCACGCAGTACCTGGCCAGCACGCCCGATTCAAACTAGATAACAAACGGATGCATAGGTCATCCGGCATGACCTATGCCGTGCCCGAGAATCACCTTGTGGACGCAGAGTACGACACTCCACGCCCACTTTGCAGTGATCAACTTAGGCTCGCCACTCACAATAAACTGGATTTCTTCATCAGCGTTACTATGCTGCGCTCTTCACTCACGGCCAAGGAGATCGGCCATGTTCACCAGAGGTCTATTCAAGCAATCCCTCTTCATCAGCTCCATCGCTGGCATCTTTCTGACATGCCAGGTCACTTACGCCGCTCCCTCCTACTCGATGAAAGGCCCCCGCGACGTGACATGGGCCGACTTTCTCGGCTTGAACGTCCAACTACAATGGTTCCCCGAACAGTCCTACCGGTATCAGATCGCCAAGCTCAAGGAGCTGGAACTGCAATGGATTCGTATCGGCTTGAACTGGGATCGCATGGAGCCGCAAGCAGGGCAGTGGCAATGGACGGACTTTGATCGACTGATGCAGGTCGTCGAGGAAGAGGAGCTCAAGCCACTGATCTACATGGTGGGCTCAGCCCCCCATGCGACATCCGCACCAACAGGGGTAAGCAACCCCGATCAATATCCGCCAACCAATCCACAACTGTTCGCCAACAGTTTCGCGACCCTCGCTAGTCGCTATCCCTACGTGACAGCTTGGCAGGTATGGAACGAGCAAAATATTCCGCCTTTCTGGCAACCGATGGAAAATCCGTGGCAATACCAGCAGTTGCTGGAAAGCACCCTGACTACCCTGGCCATAGTCAGGCCGGATGCCACTCAGGTAATAGGTGGACATGCCTACTACAGCCAGATGCCCGTGTTGGGCGGCTATATGTTCGAAGCCCTGTACCACCTCGGCAGCCTCAACCCTAATCGCGTGAACGCCTATCACCCCTATACCCAAGAGGCGGAAGGTGACTATTCAGGTGCCGGCGATTTCATCATCAATGCCAACGGGCTCAACCAGAATCTGCGACTGCTCAGCGGTGGCCCAATTTGGGCGACCGAGTTTGGTTGGTCCAGCTACCCAGGACCTGTGGAGCTACAACCCATCATTGGCGAACAAGGTCAGGCCGACCACATGCTCCGCCGCTTGGCGCTGATGAGCGCCATGGATTACGACCGCATCTTCCTGTTTGCCCTCAATGATCTGGACGCTCGCGCCACAGTGCGAGATCAGTTCTACGGACTGCTACGCCTCGATGGCAGCGAAAAGCCCGCATACCAGGCGCTGAAACGCTTTCTGCAGGTTACCAGCGCAAGCATGACCCCTCTGGATCCGCCTGCGTTTGCAAATGCTCCTGAGGGAATGATCAGCATTGCCTGGCAGCGCGCCGACGGCCGCTGGCTTTGGATGTTCTGGGCACAAGAGGATGGAACGGTGCAGTTGCAACGTAACGGCAGCGGTACGCTCTACAACCCTCTCCAAGGCACCAACCAGAGTGTCAATTCCAATGGTGCTGGAATTACCATCAACGTCACGCGCGAGCTGCAGATGCTGGTGCTATGAGCCAAATCGCTGCAATTGCATCTCGCGCAGGCGACTGAGCGTACGGCGGAAGGCAAAACCGAGGTAGCCCTGGGTATAGAGTTCATCCAGGGCCACCTCGGCTTCGATGTACAGCGGCACACGGCGGTCGTAGCACTCGTCGACCAGGGCGATGAAACGTCGTACCGCATCGTCGTTGCGCGATAACGCCGGCAACTGCCGATCCCCTGCATCGACCCGTTCGGCAGCATCCTCGGTGCCACGGGCGATGCGCCCTTCACGCTGCTCGCCGCCCAGGCATGGCACCTCGCCAAGCAGGATGGCCGGAAAGCGCTCGCACAATTCGATGAAATCCACCGCCGCCAATGGCTGCTCGCACAGATCACGGAAACGACACCACAGCGCTGCCGGACTATGGCCGAGGGTCGATACGCTGCGATGAGCCAGCTCCACTGGCTCACGGCTGATGATCCGCCCCTCGCTCAAACGAGCGAACAGCTCACCCAAGGCTTGCGGCTGCCGTACCCAATAGCGCTGCACCTCGGCGCCGGGGTGCAGGCGATGATCCTGATCGCCATCCACCGCCACCACCTGCATATGCGCCTCGAGCGCGGCGATGGCCGGCAGGAAGCGCTCGCGGTTATAGCCCTCGGCATACAGTTGCTCCGGTGGCTGGTTGGAGGTCGCCACCAGCACCACGCCCTGCTCCACCACCAGACTAAGCAGGCGACCGAGCAGCATCGCGTCGCCGATATCGCTGACGAACAGCTCGTCGAAACACAGCACGCGCACCTCACGCCCCAGCTCCTCGGCCAACAGGCGCAGCGGATCGGCATTGCCGGTCAGCTGAAACTGACGGCGATGTACCCATTGCATGAAGTGATGGAAATGCTGCCGCCGCGCCGGCACGCGCAGGGCGTTGTAAAAGCTGTCCATCAGCCAGGTCTTGCCACGCCCGACCGGCCCCCAGAGGTAGACACCGAGCGGCCGTTCGCCTCGCTCTACAGCCTCATGGCAGTGCTGCAGCGCCTCGACCGCACGTCGCTGCGCTGTATCGACGACGAAGCCGGCTGCAAGCGCTCGCTCGTAGGCGGCCTGCGGCGAATCGTGTGGCACCTGCATCACGGTCAACGTAGCACCAGCCGGCCGTCGTCGAACTGCCGCGGCCAATCGCGCCGAGTGAATACCTGGCCCTGCTCGCGCACACGGCGCACTTCATCCAGATCCAGCTCGCAGATCAGCCAGTGGCTGCGCGTGGGGCACAGCTCCTCGCTCTCGGCGACGATGCCGCTGGCCGGCATGCCGTAGTCCGATGGCACGTACAGCGAGGCGCGGCCATAACCTTCGTCGAGCGACGGCGACCAGGGCGCCAGGCCGACAGTGGGCGAATGCAGCACGGCGATCTGGTTCTCCAGCGCACGGGCCTGCGCGCCGATACGCACGCGGTGAAAACCGGCCACGGTATCGGTGCAACTGGGTGCGAGGATCAGATCGACACCGGCTTCGGCCAGGGTATGCGCCAGCAGCGGAAACTCGTTGTCGTAGCAGATCAGAATGCCCAGCTTGCCCAGTGCCGTATCGAACACCTTCAGCCCGTTGCCCGCTGCAATGTGCCACTGCTCCACTTCGAAGCGGGTCATGATCAGCTTGTCCTGACTGCCCAGGCAGCCTTCCGGGCCGAACAGCCAGGCACGGTTGCGGTAGATGCCATCGTCGTCCAGCACGGCTACCGAACCGGGTTGCAGGTAGATTTTCAGCCGCCGCGCCAGACTCTCGCACAACGCCAGCCAGCGTGGCAGCAGCGACTGGATACCGGCGATGGAGCCGTGCAGATCGCCGCGCTCGGCTTCCGGCAACTGGCCGGTCAGCACCAGGCCGGCGTATTCCGGCAGCAGCAACAGTTCGGCACCTTGCCCGGCCGCTTCCTCGCACAACGCCGTCAGGTGCTCGGCATAGGCGTCCCAGGTGGCGAACAGATCGATGTGATATTGGCAGGCGGCGACCTTGATCATGAAGCGAGCTCCTTCAACCAGAACGACATGGGTTTGGCCGATTCCTCGGCTTCGTCCAGGTCGCGCCAGTAGTAATGGGTGTGCAATTCGGGGTGATGGCGATAGCCACGCCGCGTCCAGAACGCGTCCAGTGGCTGGTAGTCGGTTGGCCGGCGCGGGTGATCGGCCGGGCGCTGCACGGCGCAGAAGGCGCACCAGTCGAAACGGCCCAGCTCACGTGCATGAGCCTCGCGCTCGACGAAGAAGCGCACGCCCAGGCCACGCCCGCGCCAGGCTGGCAACACCACCGACTCGGCGCAGTAGAAGATCCGCGCCGGGTTCCAACCCGCGGCAATGAACGGCTGCTGGAATTCCTGAGTTTCATCGACCAGCGGCAACGCCGTGGAGGCACCGACCACCCGCCCTTCGTCACGTACCAGCACGCACAGGCTAGCCGCACTGCGTACGTAGGTGGCCAGGTACTCGGCCTCGTAGTCGAGGTTGCCGTCGTAGAGGTAGGGGAACTCACGGAACACCTGGATACGCAGGCGCGCCAGGTCGTCGATATGGGGCGCGATCTCGGCCCCGTGGAGCAACTGAATGTCCATGCGCAGTCGTTGGCCAACAGCAGGGTGACGCCGACGGCTATGCCGGCGGGAAGCGGCGAACTTATCATGCCCGCCAGCAAACCACTAACCACGCTACGAAAGGAACTTAGCCATGACCGCCACCGAACTGGTACAGGCCTACTACGCCGCCTTCAACGCCAGCGACATGCCCGCCTTCCTCGACCTGCTGGCCGAGGACGTGGTGCACGACATCAACCAGGGCGAACGCCAAGTCGGCAAGGCCACCTTCGCCGCCTTCATGGACAAGATGAACCGCTGCTACCGCGAACGCCTGACCGACATCGTGGTGATGCAGAACGCTGACGGCGACCGCGCTGCCGCCGAGTTCGTGGTACACGGCGAATACCTGGCCGACGACGAAGGCCTGCCACCGGCCAACGGCCAGACCTACGTGCTGCCGGCCGGCGCCTTCTTCGAGATCAGCAACGGCAAGGTCGCGCGCATCAGCAACTACTACAACCTCAATGACTGGATCGCGCAGGTCGGCTGAGAGGCACGCACCGCACAGGGCGCCCAGCCAGAAGGCGCCCGAAACATTCTGCAAAGGCTTAATACAGCGTTAAGCCAACCCCTCACACAATTGGCCCCAGGTTCATCACCGAGGTTCCGAGCATGGAACTACCCTGGGCGCATCACGATCGTCCCGTTGCCCGTATCGGGCGCGGCGATAGCTACGAACTCCACCTGGCGTCCCCCGGCAGCGCACGTCGCGCGGCCCTGGAGCAGTTCATCCGCCAGCGCTTCGAACTGCAGCACGGCGCACGCATCCGTCACTTCATGCCCTGCCTGTTCGGCCTGGAAAACCAGACCGGGCAGTTGCTTGGCGCGGTAGGCGTGCGCAGCGGCAACAGTGGCCCTCTGTTCCTCGAGCGTTACCTGGACGAACCGATCCAGACCGCCATCGGGTCGCGCCTGGGCAATACCGAACCCGGCCGTGGCGAACTGGTGGAGGTCGGCAACCTGGCCGCCGACAGCCCCGGCGCAGCACGCCTGCTGATCGTCGCCCTGACCGACCTGCTGGTGGCCCTGGGCTTTCGCTGGGTCACCTTCACCGGCACGCCGACCCTGCTCAACAGCTTCCAGCGCCTGGGCCTGACGCCCATCGCCCTCGGTGAAGCCGATCCGGCGCGCATGGGCGAGGAGCTGGCCGACTGGGGCAGCTACTACGACAACCGTCCGCTGGTCATGGCCGGCGACATCCACGGCGGACATCAGCGTCTGCTGCAGCTGGGCGCCTATCCGCGCCTCGGTCATCAACCGCTCTATGCCCTGGAGGACATGCCCAATGTGGTCTGCAGCTGAGTCCTTCTTCGCTCGTCTGGCCGAGTTCGGCCCACAGGTCGCACTGGCCGAGGGCGAGCGCACACTGACTTATGCCGAGCTGCTCGGCGCGGTCGCAGCGCGCGGCAGGCACCTGCGCGCCCTTGGCGCCCATCGCGTGGCATTGGCCATGGATAACGGTATCGACTGGGTACTGTGGGATCTGGCGGCGTTGCATGCCGGCCTGGTCTGCGTGCCGGTGCCGGCGTTCTTTTCCGCCGACCAGCAGCGCCACGTACTAGACAGTGCCGGTATCGACTGCCTGATCGGCAACGGTGCTCCCGGTTTCGCCAACGTGGAAGCCGATATTCATCGCCGCACGGTGGCACGCCCTGCCGCATTGCATGCCAATACCTGCAAGATCACCTACACCTCCGGCACCACCGGCCAGCCCAAGGGCGTGTGCCTGGATCTGGACACACAACTGGCGGTGGCCGACAGCCTGCTCAAGGCCAGCGCCAGCCGCGAGGTGCAGCGGCACCTGTGCATCCTGCCACTGGCGACCCTGCTGGAGAACATCGCCGGCGTCTACGCACCACTGCTGGCCGGTGCGCGGGTGGAACTGATGCCCATGGCGCAGATCGGCCTGACCGGCGCCAGTGGTTTCGACCTGGCGCGTTTTCTCCAGGCGCTGCATGTAGCTCAGCCGCACAGCCTGATCCTGCTGCCGCAATTGCTGCTGGCCCTGGTCAGCGCCGGCGAACGCAAATTGCCACTGCCCAGTTCATTGCGTTTCGTCGCCGTCGGTGGCGGCCGGGTTTCCGCGCAGTTGCTGGAGCGCGCCGATGCCCTCGGCCTGCCCATCTTCGAGGGCTACGGCCTGTCCGAATGCGCGTCGGTGGTGTGCCTGAACACACCCGAGCAACGCCGTATCGGCAGCACCGGCAAACCGCTCGGCCACCTGCAGGTGACACTGGCGGATGACGGCGAGGTACGGGTCAAGGGCGCGCGCATGCTCGGTTACCTCGGTGAGCCAGCGCCGCAAGGCGAGTGGCTGGGCACCGGCGACCTGGGTCACTTCGAGCAAGGTTTCCTGGTACTGCACGGGCGCAAGAAACATCAGTTCATCACCGCCTACGGGCGCAACGTCAACCCGGAATGGGTCGAGTCCGAGCTGGTGCAACAGCTGCCCATCGCCCAGGCCTGGCTGCATGGCGAAGCGCTGCCGGCCAACGTCGCTGTGCTGGTGCCGCGCTTCGCCAATACCCCGGACGCGCAATTGCAGGCAGCCGTGGACGCCGTCAACCAAGGGCTGCCGGATTACGCCCGCGTGCACCACTGGCTGCGCGCCGATGCCCCGTTCAGTGCAGGCAACGACCTGGCCACGGCCAACGGTCGCCTGCGCCGCGCCGCCCTGTTCAATCATTACCAAAGCGCCATCGCTGAGCTGATGGCAGAAGGAGTACACGCATGAGCTTCTACGAATCCCTGCTGGCCCAGACCCAAGCCGAGCGCGACTACCTGCTCGGTGCGCCGATCATCCGCCAGGCCATGACCGGCCAGGTCGCCCTGCGCAGCTATATCGCCTTCCTCACCGAGGCCTATCACCACGTCAAGCACACCGTGCCGCTGCTGATGGCCTGTGGCGCACGCCTGCCGGAACGCCTGGAATGGCTGCGCGAAGCCATCGCCGAGTACATCGAGGAAGAAACCGGCCACCAGGAATGGGTACTCAACGATATCGCCGCCTGTGGTGCCGATAAGGAAGCGGTGCGCCATGGCACCCCGCACCTGCCCACCGAGCTGATGGTGGCCTACGTCTACGACCGCATCGCCCGGCACAACCCGGTGAGTTTCTTCGGCATGGTCAACGTGCTCGAAGGCACCAGCATCGCCCTGGCCACCCAGGCCGCCGGCATCATCCAGGACAAGCTGCAGTTGCCGAACAAGGCCTTCAGCTACCTCAACTCCCACGGCAGCCTGGATCTGGAGCACATCGAGTTCTTCAAGAAACTGATGAACCGCCTGGACAACGATGACGACAAGGCTGCCGTGGTGCACACCGCCAAAGTGGTCTACCGCCTGTATGGCGACATGTTCCGCAGCCTGCCGCTGTCGGGCGAGGAGTAAGGTCATGCAACCAACGGATTGCCGTGTCCTGCTTACCGGCGCCAGCGGCGGTATTGGCCTGGCACTGGCGCATCGTCTGGCCAGTGAAGGCGCGCACCTGCTGCTGGTGGGCCGTCGCCTGGAGCCCCTGCAGCCGCTGCTGCAGCGCTTCCCCCAGCACGTGCAACTGGTGCAGGCCGATATCGGTACCCGCGCCGGGCGTGATGCCCTGGTCGCCGCCGCGCAGAACTTCGGCGGGCTGAACTGCCTGATCAATGCCGCCGGGGTCAACCGCTTCGGCCTGCTCGACCAGCAGGACGAGCAGCAGATCGCCGAACTGATCGGCCTCAACGTCACCGCCACGCTGCAGTTGACCCAACGCCTGCTGCCGCTGCTGCGCGCCCAACACCGCGCACTGGTGATCAACGTCGGCTCCACCTTCGGCACCATCGGCTACCCAGGCTTCACGGCCTACTGCGCCAGCAAGTTCGCCCTGCGCGGTTTCTCCGAAGCGCTGCGTCGCGAGCTGGCCGACACCAACGTGCGCGTCCTCTACTTCGCGCCACGTGCCACTCGTACGCCGATGAACGCCCCCAGCGTGGTGGCGATGAACGACGAACTGGGCGTGGCCATGGACGACCCGGAGCAGGTGGCCGCCGAGTTGCTGCAAGCCATCCGCCACGAGCAGGAGGAACGCTACCTGGGCTGGCCGGAACGCCTGTTCGTGCGCCTCAACGGCCTACTGCCACGCGTGGTCGACCAGGCCCTGCGCAAGCAGTTGCCGATCATTCAACGCTTTGCCCGCCACAAGCACTGAGGAGATTGCCCGTGAACCTGTTTCGTACCCTGATAATCACTGCACTCGGCTTCGCCGCCCTGCCCGCCTTTGCCCTCAGTGAAGGAGGCGAGGCGCAATTGCACCAGTTGCAGACACGCTGGGCAGAGATCAACTACCAGACGCCGGAGAAACAGCGCGAGGAAGCCTTCGCCAAGCTCGTCACCCAGGCCGACGCGGCACTGGCCAGCGAGCCCAAGGCCCCCGAGCTGCTGATCTGGCGCGGCATCATCCTCAGCACCCAGGCCGGCGCCAAGGGTGGCCTCGGCGCTCTGGGCCTGGTCAAGGAGGCCAAGGCCAGCCTGGAACAGGCGCTGGCCATCGACCCGCAAGCCCTGGCCGGTTCGGCCTACACCAGCCTCGGCAGCCTGTACTATCAGGTACCGGGCTGGCCGATCGGCTTCGGCGATGACGAGAAGGCCGAGCAGATGCTCCAGCAGGCACTGGCGATCAACCCGGAAGGCCTCGACCCCAACTACTTCTACGGCGACTACCTGCAACGGCAGAAACGCTACGAGGAATCCCGCGCCGCACTGGAGAAAGCCCTGGCCGCCAAGGATCGCCCCGGCCGTGAACTGGCCGACAAGGGCCGCCGCGCAGAAGCCACAGCGCTTTTGCGGCAAGTCGAGAGTAAACTCCAGTAACTCGGACGCACCCCTACAGGAGTTGCCATGCGCATTCTTCTCGTCGAAGACGACCAGGCCCTGGGCGAAGGCATTCGCACCGCGCTGAAACCCGAAGGCTACACCGTGGACTGGCTGCAGGATGGCGCCAGCGCGCTGCATGCCCTGAGCCACGAGAGCTTCGAGCTGGCCATTCTCGACCTCGGCCTGCCGCGCATGGATGGCCTGCAGGTGCTCAAGCACCTACGCACCAATGCCAACCCGGTGCCGGTGCTGGTACTCACCGCCCGTGACGCAACCAGCGACCGCATCGCCGGGCTCGATGCCGGCGCCGACGACTACCTGATCAAGCCCTTCGACGTGGCCGAACTCAAGGCGCGTCTGCGCGCCTTGCTGCGCCGCAGTTTCCAGCGCCCGCAACCGGCGCTGGAGTACCGCGGTATCAGCCTAGACCCAGCCAGCCAGGTGGTCGAATACCAGGGCCAGACCATCAACCTGCCGCGCAAGGAGTTCCTCTTGCTGCACGAGCTGCTGATCCAGCCCGGTCGCGTACTGACTCGCGACAAACTGCAACAGGCGCTCTATGGCTGGGACGAGGAAGTGGAGAGCAACGCCCTGGAAGTGCACGTGCACCACCTGCGCAAGAAATTCTTCCCGGAGCTGATCCGCACCGTGCGCGGCGTCGGTTATCTGGTGGACAAATGAGGTTGCTGAAAACCTTCGGCTCCATCCGCACCCGTCTGCTCGCCCTGCTCCTGCTGCTGGTTGCCGGCAGCTTCGGGCTGATCAGTCACAAGATCTACAACGACTCGGTGCATGAAGTACGCGAGCTGTTCGACGCCCAGCTGTCGCAGACCGCGCGCCTGCTCATGGGGCTGGTACGCCACGACCTCAGCGAGACCGAACGCCGCGAGATGCAGGCGGTGCTCGACGAAGCGCTGCTGCTGCACAGCTCGCGCAACCCGGACAACCTGCTCGGCCACGAATACGAAGGCAAGCTGGCCTTCCAGATGCTCGACGACGATGGTGAGTTGCTGTTCCAGTCGGCCAGCGCCCCGCCGGGGCTGCTCAACGACATGATCAAGCAGCTCGGCCTGGTATTGCCGGACAACGACCAGCCGATGCAGCAGCGCCTGGCACAACTGGCCCGCTACCTGATCGGCTACCACACCCTGACCATCGGCGAGCATAACTGGCGCGTGTTCGTGCTGCATGACAGCCGCGATTACCACTGGGTGCTGGCCGGCGAGCGCGAGGACGTGCGCGGCGAGCTGATCGACAAGATCGCCAAACGCAGCCTGCAGCCGCTGCTGATCGGCCTGCCCATTGTCGGTCTGTTGTTGTGGCTGACCGTGGGCTGGGGTTTGTATCCGCTCAAGCGCATGGCCGATGCCATTCGCGGCCGCGCCCCGGACAACCTGGCGCCGCTGGTCTTCCCGCCATTACCCAATGAACTGGAACCGATGGCAGCCGCGCTCAATCGCCTGCTGATGCAGGTCAACCAGCTGCTGGAACAGGAAAAACGCTTTATCGCCGATGCTGCCCACGAATTGCGCACGCCCTTGGCGGTGCTGCGTATTCACGCCCAGAACGCACTGGAAGCGCCAGACGCAAGCGACCGCGAAGGGGCGCTGAAACAGTTGGGTAGCGGTGTCGACCGCGCGACCCGTGTGGTCGCGCAACTGCTGACCCTGGCGCGGCTGGATCCCAATGGCGTGCGCCTGAACATGAGCGACATCGACCTGCTGGCCTTCCTGCGCAGTGAACTGGCCGAGCTGACGCCACTGGCGCTCAATCGCCAGCAAGAACTGATTCTCGACGCCCAGGAGCCCGCCGACTATCAGCTACCAGCCGATGCCCCGAGCCTGGGCATTCTGCTGCAGAACCTGGTGAGCAATGCTGTGCAGTACACCCCGGCTGGCGGCTGCATCCAGGTGCACTTGCTGGCCAATGCCCATGACCTGGTGCTGCAGGTGCACGACAGCGGCCCCGGCGTGCCTGCAGAACTGCGCGAGCGGCTGTTCGAGCGCTTCTTCCGTATCGGCGAAGGCCAGGGTGCAGGGCTCGGCCTGTCCATCGTGCGCCGCGTGGTGGAGTTGCATCAGGGCAGCATCGCCCTAGACGACTCGCCGCTGGGCGGCCTGCGCGTCAGCGTCAGGCTGCCGCGCCAGCGCGCTGCCATCGAGCACAGCGCCTAACCCGCAGCACCGACCACACGCAGTGGCACCTGACGCCCGGCCTTCTGCGCCAGGTAACGGGTGCAGCTGACGCGCAGGAAGGAGGCGAAGTTGACCACTTCGCCGCGAAAATCCATCACCTCTTCGTACAACTTGGTGATCAGCTGGTTGGTGGTCATGCCGTCGACTTCGGCGATCTCACGCAGGATGTCCCAGAACTGGTTCTCCAGGCGCAAGGTGGTCACCACGCCGCGGATACGCAGCGAGCGCGAGCGGGACTCATAGAGGATGGGGTCGGCCTTTACATATAGTTCGCACATTGGTCGTGCTCCTGAGAACCTGTTCACGATCTGCTGCGCGTCGGCCCTACTGCGTTAAAAACAGGCTGGAGCGCCAGCCCGGTCGGAATGCTCATTTACAGCTCGTAAAGTCGAGCGCGACTCCGACCGTTCCTCGCCTGTTTTTGCCTTGTATGGCTCTAGCTCGCGAGATCGTGAACAGGTTCTGAACGGTAGGGCGGGTGCAACCCGCCGCATGCGGACTGGCGGGTTGCACCCGCCCTACGTCTTGCCCGCGTCATAACCCGGCGCAGTTAGCGCGTAGCCCGGATGCAATCCGGGAAACCTGCTGCATGATGCGCCGAGGATTGCACCCGGGCTACACCTGCTTACAAACGGATTTCCGTGCCGAGCACCTTGAGAAACGCAGCCAACCAGGCCGGGTGCGCAGGCCATGCCGGTGCGGTGACCAGATTGCCCTGCACATGCGCCTGATCCACCGGGATCTCCACATAAGTGCCGCCCGCCAGCCCCACCTCCGGCGCACAGGCCGGGTAAGCACTGCACTCGCGGCCTTGCAAAATGCCGGCAGCAGCCAGCAGTTGCGGGCCGTGGCAGACCGCAGCAATGAGTTTGTCAGCCTGGGCGAAGGCTTTGACCAGAGCGACCACCTCGGCATTCAGGCGCAGATACTCCGGGGCGCGGCCACCGGGTACCAGCAAGGCGTCGTAGTCGTCAGCACGCACCTTGGCGAAGTCGAAGTTCAGGGCGAAGTTGTGCCCCGGCTTCTCGCTGTAGGTCTGGTCGCCCTCGAAATCGTGAATGGCGGTACGCACCGTCTGTCCGGCGGTCTTGCCCGGACACACCGCATGCACCGTGTGACCGACCATCAACAGTGCCTGGAACGGCACCATGGTTTCGTAATCTTCGGCGTAGTCGCCGACCAGCATGAGAATCTTCTTGGCAGCCATGATCGTCTCCTGAAGGTGGGTGGAGCGAAATCATTATTCGCCGCCCTGCCCACCCTCAGGTAACAACCGGGTACTACGTTGCAGGCTTACAGCGCCGGCACCTGCCATTCGATGGGGGCCATGCCGTTCTGCACCAGGAACTGGTTGCAGCGGCTGAAATGGCCATTGCCGATGAAGCCACGGTGCGCCGACAGCGGCGACGGGTGTGGCGAGCGCAACACCAGATGCTTAGTCGGATCGATCAGGCGCTGCTTGCTCTGCGCATGGCTGCCCCAGAGCAGGAACACCAACTTGGGCTGATGTTCGCTGACCACTTCGATCACCCGGTCGGTGAAGAACTGCCAGCCCTTGCCCGCGTGCGAACCAGCATTGGCGCGCTCGACGGTCAACGAGGTATTGAGCAGCAATACGCCCTGGTCGGCCCAGCTTTGCAGGTAGCCATGCGACGGGATATCGATGTTCAGGTCGCGCTTGAGCTCCTTGTAGATGTTCACCAGCGACGGCGGCGTCTGCACGCCAGGCTGCACCGAGAAACACAGGCCATGGGCCTGACCGGGGCCGTGGTAAGGATCTTGGCCGATGATCACCACCTTCACCTGATCCAGCGGCGTGGAGTTGAGCGCATTGAAGATCAGCGGGCCCGGCGGGTAAATCTCCTTGCCGGCAGCCTTTTCCGCACGCAGGAACTCACGCAGCTCGCTCATGTAAGGCTTGTCGAACTCCTCGCGCAGCGCGTGCTTCCAGCTGGCTTCGAGTTTGATGCGATCTTCGGTCATGCGGTTTTCCTGCTGGCTCAAAACAAGTGCTGGCACGCTAGAGAAGGGTGCCGGGCAAGTCAAGGCGACAGCTCTGCATCGGCTTTCGGCAAAGGCTCTGCTAGGATTTCAGTACGCCGCTGCGGTTCTACGGAAGTCCCCGCCATCATGTCGTTGTCCCCCGAAGCCATTCGCTTCGCCCTGCTCACCCGCTTTCTCAAAGGACAGGCCAAGGTGCCGCAAATGCCGGAAGCGGCCATGCGCATCCGCCAACTGCTGGAAGACCCGCGTACCTCGCTGGAGCAACTGGCACGCGTGATCAACAGCGACCCACCGCTATCGGCCTACCTCATGCAGTTCGCCGAGAGCCCGCTGATTCGCGGCGCCCGTCCGTGCGTCTCGATGCGCGACCTGCTCGCCCGCCTCGGCACCCGCCAGCTCGGCACGCTGGTGCTGGGCTTTGCCGCACGCAATCTGTTCATCAGCCAGGAAAAGGCCTTGCAGCAGGTGTTTCGTCAGCGCTGGCGCAAGGCACGCGAACGGGCAGCGTTCTGCGCCGTGCTGGCACAACGCTGCGATCAATCGCTCGACGACGCCATGCTCGCGGGTCTGTTGCAGGACATCGGCAGCCTGCCGCTATTGGCGGAGCTGGAGCACTGGCCGGACTTTCCGCGTGACGCACAGTCGCTGGATGGTCTTTGCGACTACCTGTCCGGCGATATTGGCGCCCTGGTGCTGACCCGCTGGCAGGTGCCGACCTCACTGATCGAATGCGCCAGGCAACGTAACAAATGGCTGCACGATCACGGCGGCGAAGCCGATCTGACCGATCTGGTACTGCTGGCCAGCGCGCTGCAGATACAACCGGCGAACCTACCCGAGCCACTACCCGCGCAGCGCCGCCTGGGTCTTGAACAACCATTGGCCGACCTGAGCGAGGCGCTGCAGGACGAGCAGCAACTGTGGCTGCGCATGCTGGCCTGAGGGCCTCCGGTTCCCGCCGACGTAGGGTGCGCCGCGCGCACCGTCTTCGAATCGCGCTCCGAGCGGTGCGCATGGCGCACCCTACCCCTGGTGCAACGCCCGGTAGTGACTGGGCGCCATGCCCACCACCTTGCGAAACAGCCGCGAGAAGTAATAGGGGTCGTCGTAGCCCAGTTGCTCGGCCACCTGGCGCACCTCCATATCGCCACGGTCGAGCAGGCGGCAGGCCAGGGCCATCTTCAACTGGATGAAATCCTGGATCGGCGCATGACCGGTCAGCGCACGGTAGGTCTTGGCGAAATGAAAGCGCGACAGTTTGAACTGGGCGGCCAGTTCATCAAGGTTGAGGCTATCGTGCAGATGCTCGCGCATCACCGCCTGCACCGCCTCGATATCCAGCACCCGTCCTGACTTGAGGTTGACCCGTGCCGGCAGCACCGCCAGGGAGCTGAGCATCGCCTGCAAACGGTGCGCGGCATGGATGAAGGGCAAGGCGTTGAGGCTCTGACGCTGCAAGCCCAATAACGCCTCGAAGTCGCCGAGCAATCGGGGTTGCACACCAATGCGCCGCAACGCCTGCGTACCCAGCAGGCCCAGGAAGTCCTCGCTGAGGCTACCGTCGAAGTGCACCCAGTAGATCGTCCAGGGGCTTTTCGCATCGGCGCCATAGGCATGCGCGACGTCCTTGGGCAACAGCAGTAGATCGCCGGCAGCGACCTCGAATCGTCCATCCGCCGTTTCCAGCCAACCCTGGCCGGAGCGGCAATAGATCAATAGATGGTCGTCGGGCTGCGCACGACGCATCTGGTGCTCGACCGCATCCGGATAAAAGCCGATGGCCAATGGATAGCAGCCCATGCTCAGCGGATGGCGAGCCAGCAGGCGACGCAAACGCGGCGGCGTGATGAAGCGCTGCCCGCCAAGTGGCAGCGGCCAATTGGAAGTCTCCACGCGCAAGCCCATGAGCCTTATCCCCTAACACAGTGAATCGAATCACAAGATCGTCCATCCCAAGACCAAGATCGTCAATCCACAAACGGGTAGCGAGTGGCTATAAAGAGCCCATACAAGAACAACAGGAGGTGAGCATGCCCCGTACCCTGCCGCAACTGATCGACGGCCAATGGCAAACCAGCCAGGCGCATGAGCTGATCGAAGTCACCGACCCGGCCACCCAGGAGGTGATCGCCCTCGCTCCCAAGGCCACCGCCGAGGAAATCGAGGCGGCAGTGGCCAGTGCGCAGAAAGCCTTCCTTGCCTGGCGCGAGGTGCCGGTATCGGAACGTGCCCGCCTGATGCTGCGCTACCAGCACCTGCTCAAGGAACATCATGACGAGCTGGCGGAAATCCTCGCCCAGGAAACCGGCAAGACCTTCGCCGACGCCAAGGGCGACGTCTGGCGCGGCATCGAAGTGGCCGAGCACGCCGCCAACATCGCCAGCCTGATGATGGGCGAGACGGTGGAAAACGTTGCCCGCGAGATCGACACCGCCAGCTGGATCCAGCCACTAGGCGTGTGCGTCGGCATCACCCCGTTCAATTTCCCGGCGATGATTCCGCTGTGGATGTTTCCGCTGGCCATCGCCTGCGGCAACACCTTCATCCTCAAGCCGTCGGAGCAGGATCCGCTGACGCCCAATCGCCTGGCCGAGCTGTTCATCGAAGCCGGTGCGCCGGCTGGCGTGTTGCAGGTGCTGCATGGCGGCCGCGAGCAGGTCGATGCGTTGCTGGTGCACCCGGCCGTGCGCGCGGTGTCCTTCGTCGGATCGGTAACGGTGGGCCAGCATGTTTACCGCACCGGCACCCAGCACCTGAAGCGCGTACAGACCTTCGCCGGGGCCAAGAACCATATGGTGATCATGCCGGACGCGCCCAAGGATCAGGTCATCAGCAACCTGCTCGGCGCCAGTTGCGGCGCGGCCGGGCAACGCTGCATGGCGATCAGCGTCGCGGTGTTCGTCGGCGAGTCGAAACAGTGGATCGACGAATTGGCCGAGCAGATGGCCGCACTGCGCCCCGGCCACTGGCAGGACAGTGGTGCCGCCTACGGCCCGCTGATCAGCCAGCAGGCGCGCCAGCGCGTGTTGCGCCTGATCGACGAAGGCAAGGCCGAAGGCGCCGAGTGTCTGCTCGATGGTTCACAGTGCACGGTCGAGGGTTACCCGCATGGCAATTGGGTTGGCCCGACCCTGTTCCGCGGGGTGACGACGAAGATGAGTCTGTACCGCGAGGAAATCTTCGGCCCGGTGCTGGTGTGCATGGAGGTGGACAGCCTGGAAGAGGCCATCGCACTGGTCAACGCCAGCCCCTACGGCAACGGCACCAGCCTGTTCACCCGCTCCGGCGGCGCTGCGCGGCACTTCCAGCATGCGATTGAAGTCGGCCAGGTGGGCATCAACGTACCGATCCCCGTGCCGCTGCCGTTCTTCTCCTTCACCGGCTGGAAAGGCTCGTTCTACGGTGACCTGCACGCCTACGGCAAACAGGCGGTGCGTTTCTATACCGAGACCAAGACGGTCACCAGTCGCTGGTTCGACGACACGCCACTGGAGGCCGGGCCGAACATGACTATCCAGTTGAAATGAGAACGGGATAACCCTTAGACCAATAGACGATCACGCAAGCCAGACAAGCGGCGTAAAACAGTGCCCTGCAGAACAACAATAAAGGAGCACTGCAATGCGCCGACTGACTGCCACCCTGGCCCTGTGGGCCGGGATCACCGCCTGTGCGCAGGCTGCCGAGCCGATCACCCTCGGCCTCAACTACCCGCGCACCGGCCCGTACAAGGAGGAGGGATTGGCGCAAATGCGTGGAGCCCTGCTGGCCATCGATGAAATCAACGCCGCTGGCGGTGTGCTGGGGCGGCCTTTGCGCCTGTCCAGCAAGGACACCGCCTCGCGTCCGGCCAAGGCCGAGAAGAACGTCGACAAGCTGGCTGCCGAGGGCGCTGCGATGCTCTTCGGCGGTGCCTCCAGCGCCGTCGCCATCGCGGCGGGCAAACGCGCCAAGGAGCACGGACTGCTGTATTTCGGCACCCTCACCTACTCCAACGACACCACCGGCAAGGACGGCCACCGCTACATGTTCCGCGAATGCAACAACGCCTGGATGAGCGCCCAGGTACTCGGCCAGTACTTGAGCAAGACCCAGCCGAACAAGCGCTACTTCTATGTCACGGCCGACTACACCTGGGGCCATACCAGCGAGGCGTCGCTGCGCCACGCCACGGCGACCGATGACGTTGGCCAGCATGCCAGCGTGCGCGTGCCCTTCCCCGGCGCCCGCCTGGCCGACTATACCGATGCCCTGACCCAGGCCGCCTCCAGCAATGCCGACATCCTCGCCCTGGTACTGTTCGGCGAAGACCTGGTGCGCGCCATGCGCATCGCCAAGGATCTGGGCCTGACCGAACGCATGCAGATCGTCGCGCCCAACCTGACCCAGAGCATGGTCGAACAGGCCGGCCCGGAGCTGATGCAGGGCGTGGTCGGCACCGAACCCTGGACATGGCGAGTGCCGGCGCTGGAAAAATCGGTGCGCGGCGAAACCTTCGTCCAGGCCTTCAAGAGCCGCTACGAGATGTACCCTTCCAGCTCGGCTGCCTCAGCCTACAGCATCGTCCAGCAATGGGCCGACGCCGCCAAACGTGCCAACAGCCTCGACAGTGAAGCCCTGATCAAGGCGCTGGAAGGCCACCGCTACACCCTGCTGAAAGACGAGCAGCAATGGCGCGCCTTCGATCACCATAACCTGCAGACGGTCTACGCCGTGCGGGTGAAACCGCGTGACGAGGTGCTCAAGGATCCGCTCAAGCAGGACTACTTCGAAATCGTCGACCGCCTCGACGCCAACAGCGCGCTGCCCAGCCTCGCGCAGTGGCAGGCCGAGCGCAGCGCCGGCGGCCACCCCCCGACCTTGCAATGAGATGCCATGGACTTCGAACTCAGTGATGAACAACGCCTGCTCACCGACAGCGCCCGCGCCTTCGCCACGCGGGAACTGGCGCCCCACGCCGCCGACTGGGATCGTGACCACCACTTCCCCGTCGAGGTGATCCGCCGCGCCGCCGAACAGGGCTATCTGGCCCTGTACATCGCCGAAGAGGATGGCGGCCTGGGCCTGTCACGCCTGTCCAGTTCGCTGATCTTCGAACACCTGGCAGCCGGCTGCGTGGCCACCACCGCCTACCTGACCATTCACAACATGGCCACCTGGATGCTCGCCAGCTTCGCCGATCAGGCACTCAAGGACGCCTGGTTGCCGGGGCTAATTTCCGGCCAGTCGCTGGCCTCCTACTGCCTGACCGAACCGGACGCCGGCTCCGATGCGGCCAACCTGCGTACCCGCGCACGCCGTGATGGCGACGACTACGTGATCGACGGCAGCAAGTGCTTCATCTCCGGCGCCGGCAGTACCGACGTGCTGATCGTCATGGCGCGCAGCGGCGAGGACGGTGCCAAGGGCATCTCCTGCTTCCTGGTACCCGCCGACGCCCCCGGCGTGCGCTACGGGCGCAACGAAGACAAGATGGGCTGGAAGGCGCAGCCAACCCGCACCATCACCTTCGAGGGCGTGCGCATTCCCGCCAGCAACCGTATCGGCCCGGAAGGCGAAGGCTTCGTCTATGCCATGAAAGGCCTCGATGGTGGCCGTCTGAATATTGCCAGCTGCTCGCTGGGTGCTGCCCAGGCGGCGCTGGAGCAAAGCCTGCGCTACGTCGAGGAACGCAAGCAGTTCGGCAAGCCACTCAGCCAGTTCCAGGCCCTGCAGTTCAAACTGGCCGACATGCTCACCGACCTCACCGCCAGCCGGCAGATGGTGCGCCTGGCCGCGCACAAACTCGACCATGAGCATGGCGAAGCCAGCCTGTATTGCGCCATGGCCAAGCGCTTCGCCACCGACCACTGCTTCAACGTCTGCAACGAAGCCCTGCAACTGCACGGCGGTTATGGCTATCTGAATGATTACCCGCTGGAACGCTGGGTACGTGACGCCCGCGTGCACCAGATACTGGAAGGCACCAACGAAATCATGCGGGTGATTATCGCCCGCCGCCTGCTGCAACAAGGCGGCATGCTCGATCGCCTGCTGTAGTTTGACTTTTAGTCCCCTCTCCCAGGAATGGGGGAGGGGTGATAATCGACGAGGAATCGTTATGAGCACTGCACTGGAAACCTACAAATCCGGCATCTTCGACCTGACCCACAAGCTCACCGTGGAGAAGCACGGCCACACCGCACTGATCACCATCAACCACCCGCCGGCCAACACCTGGGATCGCGACTCGCTGATCGGCCTCAAGCAGGTGGTCGAACACCTCAACCGTGACGACGAGGTCTACGCCCTGGTGGTGACCGGCCAGGGGCCGAAGTTCTTCAGCGCCGGCGCTGACCTGAACATGTTCGCCGACGGCGACAAGGCCCGTGCCCGCGAAATGGCGCGGCGCTTCGGCGAAGCCTTCGAGACCCTGCGCGACTTCCGTGGCGTGTCCATCGCCGCGATCAACGGCTACGCCATGGGCGGCGGCCTGGAGTGCGCGCTGGCCTGCGACATCCGCATCGCCGAACGCCAGGCGCAAATGGCCCTGCCGGAAGCCGCAGTGGGCCTGTTGCCCTGCGCCGGCGGCACCCAGGCGCTGCCCTGGCTGGTCGGTGAAGGCTGGGCCAAGCGCATGATCCTCTGCGGCGAACGCATCGATGCCGAAACGGCCCTGCGCATCGGCCTGGTCGAGCAGGTGGTGGACACCGGCGAGGCGCGCGGCACCGCCCTGCTGCTGGCTTCCAAGGTGGCGCGACAGAGCCCGGTGGCGGTGCGCACCATCAAACCGCTGATCCAGGGCGCCCGTCAGCGCGGCCCGAACACCTGGCTGCCGGAGGAGCGCGAGCGCTTCGTCGACCTGTTCGACGCCGACGACACCCGCGAAGGCGTCAACGCCTTCCTGGAAAAACGCGATCCGCAGTGGCGCAACAAATAATTCGCGGCTTCGCTCCGCCCGTAGGGTGCGCCGTGCGCACCGAGAGCCCCATGATGAATGTCACCTTCGAAGAACGCCCCAGCCTGCACGGCTACCGCATCGGCATCGCCAGCCTGGATGCCGAGAAAAGCCTCAACGCGTTGTCGTTGCCGATGATCAAGGCGCTCGACGACCGCCTCAAGGCCTGGGCGGATGATGCGGAGATCGCCTGCGTCGTGTTGCGCGGCAATGGCCCCAAGGCCTTCTGCGCCGGCGGCGATGTGGTGCAGCTGGTCAACCAGTGCCGCGAACAGCCAGGCGAAGTGCCGCCCCTGGCGCGGCACTTCTTTGCCGACGAGTACCGTCTGGATCACCGCATCCACACCTATCCAAAACCCTTCATTTGCTGGGCCCACGGCCACGTGCTGGGTGGCGGCATGGGCCTGATGCAGGGCGCTGGTATCCGCGTCGTCACCCCGAGCAGCCGCCTGGGCATGCCGGAGATCAACATCGGCCTGTACCCGGACGTCGGCGGTAGCTGGTTCCTGGCGCGCTTGCCGGGTCGCCTGGGGCTGTTCCTCGGCCTCACCGCAGCCAGCATCAACGCCCGCGATGCCCTGGATCTGAACCTGGCCGACCGCTTTCTGCGCGACGACCAGCAGGACGCCCTGCTAGCCGGCCTGGTGCAACTGAACTGGCGCGAACAACCCGGGGCTCAGTTGCACAGCCTGCTACGGGCACTGGAGAACGAAGCACGGCCGGAGCTACCGAGCGCGCAATGGCTACCTCGCCGCGAACGCATCGACGAGTTGCTCGACGTCGCCGACCTGCCGGCTGCCGTATCTGCCATCAGCGCACTGCAACAGGACGACGACGCCCTGCTCGCCCGCGCCGCCAAGACCTTGGCCCATGGCTGCCCGCTGACCGCGCACCTGGTCTGGGAGCAGATCCGCCGTGCCCGCCAGCTGTCGCTGGCCGAGGTGCTGCGCATGGAATACGCCATGAGCCTGAATTGCTGTCGCCACCCGGAATTTCCCGAAGGCGTGCGTGCGCGCCTGATCGACAAGGATCAGACACCGCATTGGCACTGGCCGGACGTGGCCGCGATCTCTCCAGCCGTGGTCGAAGCGCATTTCGCCCCGGTCTGGGATGGAGAACATCCGCTGGCGGATTTGTAGCACGCTCAGCGTGCCGGAACGCTCGGTGCGCATGGCGCACCCTACGTGTAGACGCATAAGGACAGGCACGACACTTACCCAAGGAATAGCCGCATGGCCAATACGCAGCAGCAAAAAGCCCTGGCTTTCCAGGCCCTGCACCAACGTGAACAACTGCTGGTGCTGCCCAACCCCTGGGATGCCGGCTCGGCGAAGATCCTCGCGGCGCTCGGCTTCGAGGCACTGGCCACCACCAGTGCCGGCCTGGCCTTCAGCCTCGGGCGCGCCGATGGCGAAGGCCTGATCAGTCGCGAGGACACCCTGTCCAACGCCCGCGCCATCGTCGAGGCCACGCCTTTGCCGGTCGCGGCCGATCTGGAAAACGGCTTTGCCGATGAGCCCCAAGGCTGCGCCGATACACTGCTGCAGGCCGCGGCCTGCGGCTTGGTGGGTGGCTCCATCGAAGATGCCAGCGGCAAGCCAGAGGTGCCCATCTATCCATTGGAGCTGGCCGTCGAACGTATCCGCGCCTCGGTGGCGGCCGTACGTAGCCTGCCCTTCTCCTTCACCCTCTGCGCCCGTGCGGAAAACTTCCTGCACGGTCGTGAAGACCTGGCCGACACCCTGCGCCGCCTGGAAGCCTATGCCGACGCCGGCGCTGATGTGCTCTACGCCCCCGGCCTGACCACTCGCGCACAGATCGATGCCGTGGTACGGGCCGTTGCACCCAGGCCTGTCAATGTCCTGCTCGGGCTGTCGAGCAGTGCACTGACATTCGATGACCTAGCCACGCTGGGCGTGCGCCGGGTCAGCGTCGGCTCCAGCCTGGCGCGCGTGGCGTTTGGCGGCTTTCTGCAGGCCGCACGCGGTCTGCGCCAGGGCGACACAGGTTTTGCCAGGAACGCTGCCCCCTTCGCCGAACTCAACGAGCTGTTCAAAGCCGGGCAATGACACTCAAAACAAGAAAAGGAGATGCCGCATGACCCAGATCGCCTTTATCGGCCTTGGCCACATGGGCCTGCCCATGGCCCGCAACCTGCTCAAGGCAGGCTACCCGCTGAAAGTCTTCGATTTGGTGCGCAGCGCCGTCGACACCCTGGCTGGCGAGGGCGCCCTGACAGCCGATAGTGCCGCCGACGCCATCGATCAGGCCCAGGTAGTGATCAGCATGCTTCCCGCCAGCCGCCACGTAGAAAACCTGTATCTGGGCGACGAAGGGCTGCTCAACCGGATGCCGGCCGGCACGCTGGTGATCGAATGCTCGACCATCGCCCCGGAGTCTGCACGCAAGGTGCACGCCGCCGCTCGCGAACGTGGCATCGCCCTGCTCGATGCGCCCGTTTCCGGCGGCACCGGCGGGGCGGCAGCCGGCACCCTGACCTTCATGGTTGGCGGTGAGGCCCAGGCGCTGGAAAAAGCCCGACCACTGCTCGCCGCCATGGGCAAGAACATCTTCCACGCCGGCCCGGATGGCGCTGGCCAGGTGGCCAAGGTATGCAACAACCAGGTGCTCGCCGTGCAGATGATCGCCACCGCCGAGGCCATGGCCATGGGCGTGGCCAACGGCCTGGAGCCGGCCGTACTGGCGGAGATCATGCGGCAGAGTTCGGGCGGCAACTGGACGCTGGAGAAGTACAACCCCTGGCCCGGCGTGATGGAGAACGCCCCCGCGTCGAAGGGCTACAGCGGCGGCTTCATGGCCGAGCTGATGGCCAAGGATCTCGGCCTGGCTCAGGAAACCGCCAGCCACAACGGCAACAGCGCACCGATGGGCGCCCTGGCGCTGCAGCTCTATCGCCTGCTGCTCAAACAGGGCAAGGGCAAGCAGGACTTCTCGGTGGTGCAACAGCTGTTCATCTGAGCGAGGTGGCGCGCTGGAAACGCGCCATCATCGCCTAATCAACGCTCGCGCAAGGCCTCGGCGCGGGCGCGGATGATCGGTTTGAGCAGGTAGCTGAGGATGCTCTTCTTGCCGGTCATGATATCCACCGAGGCGACCATGCCGGGGATGATCAACAGCGGATTCTCGTCACTGCCCAGATGACTTTGGCGGGTACGCAACTTGATCAGGTAAAAGCTGTTGCCGTCTTCGTCGGTGACCGTATCGGCGCCGATCTGTTCGAGGTCAGCTTCCAGGCCGCCATAGATGGTGAAGTCATAGGCAGTGAACTTGACCATGGCCTTCTGCCCGGGATGGAGGAAGGCGATGTCCTGCGGGCGGATGCGTGCTTCCACCAGCAAGGTATCGTCCAGCGGCACGATTTCCACCAGATCGCTGCCCGGCTGGATCACCCCGCCGATGGTGTTGACCAGCAACTGCTTGACGATGCCCCGTACCGGCGACGTGACCAGTGTACGCTTGACCCGATCCTCCAGTGCCTTGCCGGTGGCATTGGCCTTGCTCAGCTCGGTGCGTGCCTCGTTCAACTGCCCGAGCGCCTCGCTACGGAAACGCGAGCGAGTTTCGGCAATCTTGTTCTCCGCCTCCTTGATCGCCGACTCCGCACGGGGAATGGCCAGTGACGTGGCATCCAGCTGACCGCGCGTCTCCACTTCGGCACGGCGCAGGCGCAACACCTCCACCCGCGAGATTGCGCCTTCGGCCACCAGCGGCTCGGAAATGCCGATCTCCTGACGCAGCAGTTGCAGGCTGTTGCGGAACTGCGCCTGTTTGGAAATGAACTCCTGCAGCTCCTGACGGCGCTGCACCATCTGTTGCTCCAGGCCGCCCAGCTCATCGTTCAGCTGTTGGCGACGACTGAGGAACAGCGCCTCCTCGCTGGCGGCCTGCTCGGGGGCCAGCGCACGCAGTTCATCAGGGATCATCAACGGGCGATCATCGACCTCGGCGCTCAGGCGCTCCACGCGCAGTTGCATCGCAGTGCGATCCGCCTCGGTCTCGCCGACGTTGGACTCGAAGCGCGTGGGGTCAAGGCGCAGCAGCGGCGCGCCCACCTCCACGACTTGCCCTTCATGGATGAACAGCTCGGAAATGATGCCGCCTTCGAGGTTCTGCACCTTCTGCAGCTTGGACGAAGGAATCGCCTTGCCCTCGCCGCGCGTCACCTCGTCGATCTCCGCGAAGTGCGCCCAGAAACCGAGGAAGATGACGAATCCCAGCAACGTCCAGATGGTCAGGCGCACCACACGCGGGGCGTCCTCCACCAGCGCCTTGTCGACTTCAGGTAGTGGCTCGCCGGACAACTGCTCGCCACCCTGAAAGTACTGACGCAACATCGCAAATGCCTTAAGCGACACTGATCTGCCCCTTTTTCAGTGCTTCCATGACCGACTCCTTGGGCCCATCGGCGATGATCCGGCCACGGTCGATGATCAACAAACGGTCGACCAGCGACAACATGGACGCGCGGTGTGTCACCAGCAGCAGCGTCTTGTTGGCGAGCACCGCGCCGATCCGCTCCTTCAGGCGTTCTTCACCTGGGTTGTCCATGGAACTGGTGGGTTCATCGAGCAGCAGGATAGGCGGATCGAGCAGCAATGCACGCGCCAGCGCGACGTTCTGCCGCTGACCACCGGAGAGGTTCTGCCCACGCTCGCCGACCTGCAGTTCATAACCCTGCGGGTGCAGGCGCGCGAACTCGTGAACCCCGGCCAGCTCCGAAGCCTGCAGCACCAGTTCGTCCTCGACATAGCGCGCGCCAGCCATCAGGTTGTCACGCAGGGTACCGCTGAACAGCTGGATATCCTGCGGCACGTAGCCAACGTTGTGGCGCAGTTCGCTGACATCCAGCTGGCGGATGTCGGTGCCGTCCACCAGCAGGCTGCCCGAGTCGGCCTGGTACAACCCGACGATGAGCTTGGCCAGCGAACTCTTGCCGGAACCGCTGCGACCGATGATGCCGATCTTCTCGCCCGGCCGGACGATCAGGTTGATCTCGCTGAGCGCCGGGGTCTGCTGATGCGGGTAGGTGAAGCTGACCTGACGCAACTCCAGACTGCCTTGCAACTTGGAACGCACCAGTGGTTGCTCGCCCTCGTGACGCTCCTGCGGCAGATCCATCATCTGATCCACATTGATCATGGTCAGGCGCGCCTGCTGATAGCGGGTGAACAGGCCAGACAGCTGACTCAAAGGGCCAAGGGCACGCCCGTTGAGCATGTAGCAGGCGATCAGACCACCCATGCTGAGGTTGCCGGCCATGATCAGGTAAACACCGGCGACGATCATGATCACACCTGCCAGTTGCTGGATCAGCATGGTCAGGTTCATCGCCAGGCTCGACAGCATCTTCACCCGCAGCTCCAGGCGCCCCAGGGTGCCGATGGTCTGCTCCCACAGGTACTGGCGGTCGCTTTCGGCATTGTTGACCTTCACCGCATCGAGGCCGGCCAGAGTCTCGATCAGGCTGGACTGCCGTTCGGCGGCCAGGGCCATGGTGCGATCCATGGTCGCCACCAGCGGTTTCTGCAACAGCCAGCTGATGCCCATGGCCAGGGGGAAGGCCAGCAGCGGAATCCACACCAGGTGCCCACCGAGCAGACCGATCACCAACAGGATCAGCAGGGTGAACGGCAGGTCGATGACGCTGGTCAGGGTCAGCGAGGCGAGGAAATCGCGCAGCGTCTGAAACTCGTGGATGTTCTGGGCGAAGCTGCCGACGCGCTGAGGGCGGAACTTCATGGCCATGCCGACGATGCGCTCGAACAGCGTGGCGGAGATGATCAGGTCGGTCTTCTTGCCCGCCAGGTCGAGGCACAGGCCGCGCATGGTCTTGAGCAGCAGGTCGAAGATGTAGGCGCCGGAAATACCGATGGCCAGTACCCAGAGCGTGGCCGCGGCCTGGTTGGGCACCACTCGGTCATAGACGTTCATCACGAACAATGGCGCACCGAGGCCGATCAGGTTGATCAGCAGGCTGGCCGCCACGGCATCCATGTAGAGCCAGCGCGAACGCTTGAGGGTGTCGCGAAACCAGGACTGAGTACGCGGAATCAGGCTGCCCTGATCCAGATCGTATTTATGCTGGGGCTGAGCGAAGAACACCTGGCCACTGAAGTCTTCTTGCAACAGGTCGCGAGCGACCTTCACTTCACCGCCATCGCTTTCGCTGAGCAGCAAGCGCGCTTCGCCTTGCTCGCTCCAGCCCAGCAGCACCGCGCAACGCCCTTCCTTGAGCAACAATAAAGCCGGAAGCGCGATTTTGGGGATCTGCTCGAGGCTTCTGCGCAGCAAACGCCCCTGCAACCCCGCGCGGGCGGCAGCTCGGGGCAGCAGCTCTGCAGTCAGGCGCTGCTTGGGCAGCGGCAAACCACTGGTGAGCATGGCCCGATTGGCCGGTTTACGGTGCAGGACGCAGAGAGAAAGGAGCGAATCCAACAGCGGATCATCGTGCTGCCCGCGCGGATCGGAGTTGCTTTCAACACGACTGGCTTGTGGATCCACACCAGGACTCTCTTCAGTGATTCTTCGGATACATCTTCATGTCCCAAAAGCGGGAATGCCCGCAAAGGATAGACGCATCCTCAGCGGGCAGTTCACTGCATGGCGGGGCAATCAGTTCAGGCTGGGCAGCGTCGCCTTGGGCTTGAGGTCGGACTGAACCACGGTCGCCATGGGCGCCACAACCCCTTGGCTCTTGAGCAACTCACCCATGGTGGCCTTGATGCGGTACTGAGTAAACAGCTCGCTGTAACGCAGATCGGTCAGACGTCGCGAAGCCGTGAACAACTCGTTCTCGCTGTCGAGCAGATCCAGCAGCGTGCGCTCACCAATGCTGAACTGCTTCTGGTACGACTCACGAACCCGCGTGCTGTATTCCACGTACTCACGGGCGATGGGCAATTGCTCACGGGCATTGTTCAGTGCGTTCCAGGACAGGCCCAGGTCTTCGTTCAATACGCGCATGGCGTTGTTGCGAATATCCAACGCCTGGTTCACCTGGTAGGACTTGGACTCCAGGTCGGCCTTGTTGCTGCCGCCGGCGAACAGGTTGTAGCGCATGCGCAGCATGGCTTGCCATTCGTTGGAGTGGCCATTGACGCCATCGATATCGTTGTCCGCATTACGCGACAGCTCCGCATCGAAGCGCGGATAGAAGAGCGATTTGGCCGCCTCGTACTGTTTCTCGGTCGCGGCCACGTCGGACTCAGCAGAACGCAGGATAGGGCTGTTGGCCACCAGCGCCTGACGCGCCTCCTGCAGGTTTTCCGGCAACTGGCCCGGCAGGCCGGACGGCTCGACCAACTCCGTTGGATCCAGACCGACGACGCTATAGAAGTTGGTACGAGCATCGGCCAGGTTGGTCTGCTCGGTAATCAGATTGTTACGCGCCTGAGCCAGGCGGGCTTCAGCCTGATCCTGGTCGGCCAATCGACCGACACCACGCTGGCTGCGCAGGCTGATCTGATCATAGATACGTTCGTGGCTGCGCAGATTGTCTTCTGCCAGGCGCACCATCTCTTGGCGGCGCAGTACATCTATATAGACTTCGGCCACATCCAGCGCGGTGCGCTCGGAAGTTCCCAGCAGTGCATAGGCACGGGAATTGACTGTGGCTTGCTGACGCCCCACTTCGTTCTGAGTAGCGAAACCGTCGAACACCATCTGGCTCAGGCGCAGGCTGGACTCACCGCGGGTCAGGGTTTCGAAACCGTGGCGCCCTGCAGCACGGGTCGAGGTGTTGTCGGTGCCTTCACGCCCATAACCTGCCAGCAGATCCACGGAAGGCAGGTAACCGCCACGGGCAGCCTCGAGCTGTTTGTCGGCGGCCAGACGACCATTCACACCGGCCTGAATTTCAGGGTGCACACCCATGGCATGTTGCATGGCTTCTGGGAGGGTCTGGGAGTAAGCAGGCAGGCTAATCGCCAAGGTAAGCGGCAGAACGTGGAACAGGCGCAAACGCATAAACTGGCTTCCTTAACAGGTAATGTGGGCGTCCTAGAGCGCCCGGACGGAACGAGTCGCCAAGGGCACCGATAACGTGACTCAAGTCACATTGCAAAACACCAGACGAAGAGCAAATATCAAAGTGACATCAGCGCGGCGATTGTTTAGGATGCCGGCGAATAGGTCAATACTCTGACGCAAAACACCAGGTCAAAAAGTTTTAGCCAAAATTTTGGCGATACTGTTTCAACACCTTTACACCCTATTTGCCAGCCTAGCGCCGGGCCAAGAATCGAGAAGGCCAGAACGACGAAAGGCACGTTGAGAACCATCTCAGGAGAGTCACACGATGAGCAGTGTCATTGCGACCGTCCAAAGCATTGTTGGCCAGGTCTTTGCCGTTTCTCCGGATGGCGCTCGTCGCCTCCTGGTAGAAGGCGACCGACTCTTCAAAGGCGAGGAGGTTCTCACTGGCGCCAGCGGCATGGTCACCTTGGCACTGGCTGACGGACGTACTCTGGATCTGGGGCGCGACAGCCAATGGAGCGAGTCGGACACCAGCGTTGCTGCGCAAGATGCGCAACCCTCTCAACAGGTCGTCAGCCCCGGCGATGAAGTGGCGCAACTGCAACAGGCCATCGAGGCGGGTATGGACCCGACTCAGACCCTCGAAGCCACGGCGGCGGGCCCCAGCTCGGCTGGCGGTAGCAGCGGTGGTGCTGGTGGCGGTCACAGCTTCGTCATGCTCGATGCCACGGGTGAGGTATTAGAAGCCACCGTCGGCTTCGAAACCAGCGGCCTGGGTGGTTTCGCCAGCCCGGACGAGCAAACGCAGGAACCGCTGCAGAACCAGGCCCCCGAGTTCCTCGATGAAAACGGCGCGGTGCAAGGCCCGCTCAACCTGCAGACGGCCGAAGACACGCCAATCAGCGGCGCATTCAATACCCGTGACGTGAACGGCGACCTGGTGACGCTGACCGTCACCCGTGCACCGACCAACGGCACCCTGATCTTCAACGCCAACGGCACCTGGACCTACACACCGGCGCAGGACTACAACGGCGGCGACAGTTTCGAAGTGACCGCCACCGATGGCCGCGGCGCCTCCACGCCGCTGACCGTCAACCTGACCGTCACCCCGGTGAACGATGCACCGGTCGCCACCGGCACCTACGACGCCACCATCGACGACAGTGCCGCTGCCGATACCTTCGCCGACATCAAGGGCCAGTTGGCCGCCACTGACGTCGACGACACCGTACTGACCTGGAGTGGCAGCGCGAAAGGTGCTTACGGCGAACTGACGGTTAACCCCGATGGCAGCTACACCTACGTAGTGGACGCCAAGGCTGTGAACGGCCTGCAAGATGGCGAGCAGGCCAGCGAAAGCTTCGTGGTCACAGTCAAAGACCCATCCGGCGCCAGCGATACCCGCGTCATCACCATCAATTTCAATGGCGCCAACGACACCCCCATCGCCACCGCCAGCAGCGCCGAAGTCACCGAGGATCAGACGGTCAACGGTACCCTGCAGGCCAGCGACGCCGACAAGGGCGCCGTGCTGAGCTATGAGCTGACCGGCAACGCACCAGCAGGCTTCACTCTCAATGCACAGACTGGCGAGTGGACACTGGATGCAGGCAATGCCGCCTATCAGTCCCTGGCCGAAGGCCAGAAACTGACCCTGAGCGTGCCTTTCGAAGTCAGTGATCAGTTCGGTGCCAAGACCAGCAGCACCCTGACCATCACCGTCACTGGCGTGAACGATGCGGCCATTCTGGGCAGCGCCAACGTGCAACTGACCGAGACCAATGCTCCGCTGAGCACCAGCGGCACTCTGTCCATCAGCGATGTCGACAGCCCGGAAACCTTCGTCGCCCAGAGCAACATCGCCGGTCAGTACGGCAGCTTCAGCATCGATGCAAACGGCAACTGGTCTTATGTCGCCAACTCTGCCTTCAACGAACTGAACGTTGGCCAGTCCTACAGCGAATCCTTCAAGGTCGCCAGCGCTGACGGCACCGAGAGCAGCGTTACCATCACCATCAACGGCAGCAACGATGCTGCGGTGCTCAGCAGCGCCAACGTGCAGCTGACCGAAACCAACGCCCCGCTGACCGCCAATGGCACCCTGACCATCAGCGATGTCGACAGCCCGGAAACCTTCGTCGCTCAAAACAATGTCGCTGGCCAGTACGGCACCTTCAGCATCGATGCGGCTGGCAACTGGAGCTTCGTCGCCAACTCCGCCTTCAACGAGCTGAACGTCGGCCAGTCCTACAGCGAATCCTTCGACGTCGAGTCCGCCGACGGCACCAAGAGCAGCGTCACCGTCACCATCAACGGCAGCAATGACCGTCCGGTAGGCGTGGCTGACAGCATCACCCTGGACGAAGACACCACTGCCACCGGCAACGTGCTGAGCAACGACACCGACGCGGACAACGCCAGCCTGAGCGTCACCAAGTTCAGCCTGACCGCCCTACCCTTCGTCAGCGCCAATGCCGGTGAAACCCTCAACCTCGGTATCGGCAAGCTGACCATCCAGGCCAATGGCGACTTCACCTTCGTCCCGGCCAAGGATTACAACGGCCCGGTGCCGTCCGTCACCTACACCCTGAGCGACGGCAGCCTCACCAGCACCGCGACCCTGCGCTTCGATATCAACCCGGTCAACGACGCCCCGGTCAACACCGCCCCTGGTGCCCAGACCCTGGCCGAAGATGGCAGCAAAACCTTCAGTGTCCTGAACGGCAACAGCATCGCGGTCAGTGATGTGGATGGCGACCGCCTGACCACCACCCTCTCCGTCGAGCATGGCGTGCTGACCCTCGGCCCGCTGAAAAACGGCATCACCTTCAGTGGCAACGGCACCGGTAGCATCACCCTGGTCGGTTCGCAGGCCGCCATCAGCCTGGCACTGCAAGGCCTGAAATACACCCCGGCCAAGGACTACAACGGCCAGGACACCCTGACCATCAACACCACCGACGGCAAGCTGAGCGACAGCGACAGCGTCACGCTCACCATTACCCCGGTGAACGATGCTCCGGTCGCCACGCCGACGTCCGAATCGACCAGTGAAGACGCTCCCGTCATCGGCGGGCAACTGGCGGCCAGCGACGTAGACGGCGACACCCTGACTTACAGCGCCCAGGGCGCCCTGCCCGGCGGCTTCGTTCTGAACAGCGACGGCAGTTGGACGCTCGATCCGGGTCACGCGGCCTACCAGCACCTGGCCGAGGGCAAGTCCACCACCCTGACCATCAGCTTCACCGCCACCGACGGTACGCTGTCGAGCAGCAGCACGCTGACCATCACCGTCACCGGTGTGAACGACACGCCGGTGATCACCGCTGCCACCGCGCAGGCCAACGAAGGCGATGGCCAGATCAGCGGACAGATCGATGCCAGCGACGTCGACGACGGTGCCGTACTCAGTTTCAGTACCAGCGCCAACATCGCCGGTCTGACCCTGGGCAGCGACGGTCAATGGACTTTCGATGCAAGCAACAGCGCCTACGACTACCTCAAGGCGGGCGAGAAGCTGGTTCTCGAAGTTCCGGTCACCGTGACCGACGAACATGGCGCCAGCGCCGGCAGCACCCTGACCATCACCCTGACCGGCACCAACGACGCCCCAGTGGCCAATGCCGTGAGCGCCTCGGGTAACGAGGATCAGGCCGCGCGCATCCAGGTGAACCTGTCCGGCAGCGATGTCGATGGCAATGTCACCGGTTTCACCCTGGGTTCGATTCCGGCCAATGGCACCCTCTACGCCAGCGCCAACGGCGGCGCCGCACTGAAGACCGGCGACAACGTCACGGGCCCGGTCTACTTCGTCCCGAACAAGGACTGGAACGGCACCACCACCTTCGAATACAGCGCCGTGGACAACGACGGCGCCACCTCGGCAGACAAGGCAACCGCCACCATCACCGTGGCACCGGTCAATGATCGCCCGGTCGGCGTCAACGACAGCATCAGCCTGGACGAAGACACTACCGCCACCGGCAACGTGTTGAGCAACGACCGCGACGTGGACGGCGATAGCCTCAGCGTCACCAAGTTCAGCCTGACCAGCCTGCCTTTCGTCAGCGTCAACGCGGGTGAAACCCTCAACCTCGGTATCGGCAAGCTGACCATCCAGGCCAACGGGGATTTCACCTTCGTCCCGGCCAAGAACTACAACGGCCCGGTGCCGTCCGTCACCTACACCCTGAGCGACGGCAGCCTCACCAGTACTGCCACCCTCACCTTCAATATCACTGCGGTCAACGATGCCCCGGTCAATACCACGCCGGACGCCCAGACCCTGGCCGAAGACGGCAGCAAGACCTTCAGCCTGCTCACGGGCAACAGCATCGCGGTCAGTGATGTGGACGGCGACCGCCTGACCACCACACTTTCCGTCGAGCATGGCGTGCTGACCCTCGGCCCGCTGAAAAACGGCATCACCTTCAGTGGCAACGGCACCAGCAGCATCACCCTGTCGGGTTCTCCGGCCGCCATCAGCGCGGCCCTGCAGGGCCTGAAATACGTGCCAGCGGCCAACTACAACGGCCAGGACACCCTGACCATCAGCACCAGCGATGGCGCGCTGAGCGATACAGACAGCATCACCCTGAACATCACCCCGGTGAACGATGCGCCGATCGCCATGCCGAGCGCCGAAGCGACCACCGAGGACGCCCCGGCCATCGGTGGCCAACTGGCTGCCAGCGATATCGACGGTGACAGCCTCTCGTTCAGCCTGAACAACCCGGCACCAGCCGGCTTCGCACTGAATCCGAATGGCAGTTGGACTTTCGACCCCAGCGATGACGCGTACCAGAGCCTCGGCAAGGATGAGGTACTGGTCATCCAGGTGCCTTTCACCGTCACCGACGGTGCCCTGTCGAGCAGCAGCACCCTGACTATCACCATCACCGGCGTGAACGACGTGCCCGTGGTCACCGGCGCCATCAGTGTCGGTACCGACGAAGACGCTGCCGGCCAAGTCATCGACCTGCTGGTCAACGCCAGCGATGCCGACGCCAAGGATGTGCTCAGCATCGTCAACCTCAGTGAAACCAGCGGCAACGACGCCTCCGGCGTCAGCCTGCAGGGCAACACCCTGGTGATCGACCCGTCCAAATACAACTACCTGGCCGTCGGCGAAAGCGTCACCCTCGTCTATGAATACCAGGTCAGTGACGGCAAGGGCGGCCTGGTCAACACCAGCGCCACCATCACCATCGATGGCGTCAACGATGCCCCGGTGGTCAGCAGCGCCGTCACCGAGATCACCCATGAAGATGCCAGCGACTTCAGCGTCGACCTGCTGGCCAATGCCACTGACGCCGACAGCAGCGACACGCTGAGCATCAGCGACCTGCAACTGAGCGGTAATCCGGATGCTTCGGGGGTCTCTCTGGTAGGCAACAACCTGCAGGTGAACCCGAACGCCTACAACTACCTCGCCGTCGGCGAGAAGGTGGTACTCACCTACAGCTACAACGTGATCGACGGCAACGGTGGTATCACCCCCACCACCGCCACGATCACCATCGAAGGCCGCAACGACGCCCCGGTGTTCGACAGCAGCGTGCAGCGTGCGACCTTGGCCGAGCGCGCTGATGGCGCACCTAACGAGAACACCGGCAACCTGACCGCCAGCGGCAGCATCGGCTTCAGCGATGCCGACCTGAGCAACACGCACAGCGTCAGCACCCAATTGGTCAGCGCCAAAGACGGCAACGACAACGATGTCAGTGCTCTCGGCAATCTCGGCGCCCTGATCAGCGATGCGGCCACCAATGATGGCCAAGGCACCGTGCAGTGGAACTACAGCGTCGCCGCCGGTGCACTGGACTACCTCGGCGCAGGCGAGACCGTCACCCTGGTGTACCGCGTCACCGTCACCGACAGCAGTGGTGCCGAGACCTCCCGCGACGTCACCATCACCCTGACCGGCAGCAACGACGAGCCGGTAGTGACTGGCGTTGCCACCACGCTGACCAACGAAGATGCACCTGCCTACAGCCTCGACCTGCTGCAGCATGCCTCCGACGAGGACGCCAACGACGTTCTCAGCGTCGGCAACCTGCAACTGGTGGGTGGCGGCAACGATGCCGGCGTCACCTTCGACGCCGCCAGCAACAGCCTGAAGATCGACCCGTCCCAATACGATTACCTGGCAGTCGGCGAGAAAGTCGTCCTCGACTACAGCTACGAAGTCAGCGACGGCAACGGTGGCGTCGTCAATGCCACTGCCTCGGTCACCATCGAAGGCCGTAACGATGCCCCGGTGGTCACCGACACCAGCGTCACCGTCGCCGAAGAAAGCCTCGGCACGCCGCTGAACATCGCTGCGCCGACGGATGTCGACCTCAGCGACGTATTGACCATCACCGTCACCGGTCTGCCCACCGTGGGTACCGTGACACTGGCCAACGGCACCCCGGTTAACAACGGTCAGACCCTGACCAGTGCCGAGCTGCAAGGTCTGAAGTACAACGGCCCGGCCGACTACAAGGCGGGCGACCCGGTCGGCGAGTTCAAGTACAGCGTCAACGACGGCACCACCTCCGTCGAAGGCAAGGTCACCCTGGGCGTCACCCCGGTCAACGACGCACCGGATGCCAATGACGACTTCGGCGTCATCACCGGTCTCAAGGGCAACTACTACGGTTACCGTGAAGGCGTCGACGGTGGTAACCTGGGTAACCTGGCGGGCGTGACTGCCTTTATCGCCGGTCGCACCCCCAGCGCCACCTTCACCGCCACCGAGTTGAACTACGGCAACGGCGTGAGCAACAACCTCGGCAGCGACCAGCAGTTGCAGAAATTCCTCGGTGCCGATGCCGGCTCGCTGAACACCGACCCGGCCAACACCTCGGACGCCATCATCGAGATGAGCGGCCAGATCAGCCTGAACGCCGGCACCTACCAGTTCCGCGTCACAGCGGACGATGGCTACAGCATCGTCATCGACGGCAAGGTGGTTGCCGAATTCAATGGCAACCAGAGCCCCACCGCGCGCGAATCGGCCACCTTCACCATCACCGAAAGCGGCGCACACAACATCCAGATCATCTACTGGGATCAGGGTGGTCAGGCCCAGTTGAAGGTCGAGCTACGCCCGGAGGGCGGCAACTACAGCGTGGTCGGCGGGGCCCAGCTGAGCCAGGCCGGCAGCGATCTGCTGACCACCAACGAAGACCAGGCACTGGTAATCGAACCGTCCACCCTGCTGGGCAACGATACCGATGTCGACGGCGACACCCTCAGCATCGTCAGCGTTCAGGATGCCGTGAACGGCAGCGTGGCGCTGGTGAATGGCAAGGTGGTATTCACCCCGGCGCCGGACTTCAACGGTACCGGCTCCTTCACCTATACCATCAGCGATGGCAACGGCAAGTTCGATACCGCCACCGTCACCGTTGGCGTCAAACCGGTCAACGATGCACCGATCGTCGATAACCAGAGTCTCACTGTAGATGAGAAGAGCGTCGGTACTCCTCTGGGCCTCCAGGCCCCTACCGATATCGATGGAAACCCGCTGACCATCACCGTCACCGGCCTGCCGACCCTGGGTAGCGTCACCCTGGCCAACGGCAGCACCGTAAGTAATGGCCAAACCCTGACCAGCGCCCAGTTGCAGGGGCTGAAGTACAACGCTCCGGCTGACTACAAGGCAGGCGATAGCGTTGGCAACTTCACCTACAGCGTCAATGATGGCAGCGTCAGTGTGAACGGCAGCGTCACCCTGGCGGTGAATCCGATCAATGACCTGCCCGTGCTGAACAACCCCAGCGTCAGTGTCGACGAAGACCAGAGCCTCGCCACCCAGCTGGATGTCAGCGACGTCGACGGCGATAGCGTCAGCTACACCCTCAAGACGAGCACGACTCACGGCACTCTGGTGTTCGACAATGCCACTGGCCAGTACACCTACACACCGAGCGCCAACTACAACGGTTCAGATTCATTCACCGTCACCCTCGATGACGGCAAGGGCGGCGTGGTCGACGCCGTGGTTAGCATCACCGTCAACCCGGTGAACGACGTTCCCACCTCCAGCCCGGTGAATCTGATCACCGTTGAAGACAACGCCGTGACCGCCAAGGTCTACGCCAACGACGTGGACGGTGACACCCTCACCTACAGCATCGCCAACGGCGACGCCCCGCAACATGGCACCGTCACGCTCCAGGCCGATGGCACCTTCACTTACACACCGGCCAAGGACTACAACGGCTCAGACGCCTTCACCGTCACCATCGACGATGGCAAGGGTGGCGTGACCACCAGCCTGGTCAGCATCACCGTCCAGCCGTTCAACGATGCGCCGGAGACGACCAACCAGACCAAGGTAACTGACGAAGACCAGAGCGTCAGCGGCCAGATCATCGCCACCGACGTGGACGGCGACAAACTGAGCTACGTGATCCAGTCCGGCGTCGCCCATGGCTCGATCCTGCTCAACACCGTGACCGGCGCGTACACCTACACGCCGAACAAGGACTTCAACGGTACCGACTCCTTCACCATCCGGGTCTACGATCCGAAGGGCGGCTATGCCGACTCCGTGGTGACGGTCACCGTCAACCCGGTCAACGACGCACCGATCGCCAAGCCGCAGTTCCTGAACACCGTCGAGGACAACGCCGTCACCGCTCAGATCGACGCACGCGATGTGGACGGTGATCGCCTCACCTACAGCATCGCCGACGGCAATGGCCCGCAGCACGGCACCGTCACGTTCGATGGCAATGGCTACTACACCTATACACCGGCGAAGGACTACAACGGCACCGACGCCTTTACCATCACCATCGACGATGGCAACGGCGGCATCGCCACCAGCCTGGTCAGCATCAACGTCCAGCCGTTCAACGATGCGCCGGAGACGACCAACCAGACCAAGGTAACTGACGAAGACCAGAGCGTCAGCGGCCAGATCGTCGCCACCGACGTGGACGGCGACAAACTGAGCTACGTGATCCAGTCCGGCGTTGCCCACGGCTCGATCCTGCTCAACACCGTGACCGGCGCGTACACCTACACGCCGAACAAGGACTTCAACGGTACCGACTCCTTCACCATCCGGGTCTACGATCCGAAGGGCGGCTATGCCGACTCCGTGGTGACGGTCACCGTCAACCCGGTCAATGATGCGCCGACCTCCGGCCCGCAGTTCCTGACCACCGACGAGGACACGCCGGTCGACGGCCGCGTGAGCGCTCGTGATGTCGACGGCGACACCCTGACCTACAGCATCGCCAACGGCAACGGCCCGCAGCATGGCACCGTGGTGATGAATGCCAACGGTACCTACACCTACCAGCCGGCCAAGGACTTCCACGGCACCGACTCCTTCACCGTCACTATCGATGATGGCAACGGCGGCACCACTACCAGCCTGGTCAGCGTCATCGTCAATGCCATCAACGATGCCCCCATCGCGCCGAACAGCAGTGTCTCGGTAAACGAGGATGGCACCCTGAATAGCAGCATTCAGGCCACCGACGCCGAGGGCGACAGTCTCACCTACGCGATCAAGACCGGCACTTCCAATGGCACTCTGGTACTCAACCCGAATACGGGTGAGTACACCTACAAACCCAACGGCGACTACAACGGGCAGGACAGTTTCGTGGTCACCGTCAGCGACGGCAAAGGTGGTGTCACCGATACCCTGGTGAGCATCACCGTCAATCCAGTCAATGATGCCCCGGCCGCTAGCGACGACAGCACGACCACCCGTGAAGACACCTCAGTCACCATCGATGTTCTGGCCAATGACCACGACATCGACGGCGATACGTTGAGCATCACCGGTGCCAGCGCGCAGCACGGCACAGTCAGCGTCGTCGATGGCAAGCTGGTGTACACCCCCACCGGCAACTACAGCGGTGCGGACACCATCAGCTACTCCATCACCGATGGCAAAGGCGGCAACAGCAGCGCCACCGTACAGGTGTCTATCCAGGCGGTGGCCGACGCACCGAACCTCAGTGCCCAGACCCCGGCAGGCACCCCGCACGCCACCGGCCTGACCCTGCAGAGCTGGAACGGCCTCGCCCTGGGTAACAGCGGCAACGGCGCAGCCCCCACTACACTGAAAGCCACCATCGATGCCGCTGGTACCCCAGCCAGCAGCACCAATGCTAACGATGCCCATCTGGACAACGTCAATGCCGGTGTGGCCAACAAGTTCTCCGGGCTGATCTACCTGCAAGCTGGCGAGACCTACACCTTCAGCGGTGTGGGTGACGACAGCGTACTGGTCGCCGTGGGCGGCACCACCGTGGCCAGCGCCACCTGGAGCGGCAACAGCGGTCAGTTCAGCGGCAGCTTCACTGCCCAGCAGAGCGGCTACTACACCCTGGACATCTACCAGCACAACCAGAGCGGCCCGGGTAACCTGGACGTCAACGTCAAGGTTGGCAACGGGGCGGTGCAGGATCTTTCCACTGCCAACGCATTGCTCTACCGCAACACCAGTGACCTGAACCAGGATGGCGTGCGCGTATCGGAACTGCACGGTAGCGATGGCAAGGGCTACTACCAGGTCTATGGCTACAACGAAGGCGCCGAGGACAGCAGCATTCCTCTGTCGCACCTGACAGCGTCGCTGAACGATACAGATGGCTCCGAGAGTCTCGCGATCTCGATTTCGCAGATTCCGCAAGGCGCGACCCTTAGCGATGGCGTTCACAGTTTCACTGCAACGACAGGCGCCACCTCGACCGACATCAGCAGTTGGAACCTGGGCAACCTGAGCATCACCCCGCCCGCCAACTACAACGGCACCTTTGATCTGAAGATCACCGCAACCGCCACCGAGGGCGCCAACGGCGACCATGCCAGCACCAGCCTCAACCTGCCGGTGACCGTGCACGCCATCAACGATGCACCGACCAGTGCAGATAACACCGTCACGACTGATGAAGACACGTCGCGCAGCTTCACCAGCGCTGACTTCACCTTCAATGATGTCGATGCAGGCGACAGCCTCAAGGCCATTCGCATCAACAGCCTACCGGCCAGTGGCAACCTGAGCCTGGGTAACGAAGCCGTGACCATCGGCATGATCATCACCGCGGCGCAGATCGCTTCCCTGGTCTACACCCCGGCGGCCAATGCCAGTGGCAACAGCAGCTTCAGCTTCTCGGTTCAGGATCAGAGCGGCGCCTTCTCCACCACGCCGAACACCATGATCATCCAGGTCGCGGCCGTGGATGATGCCCCGGGTCTGTCCAATACCACCGTCAGCTTCGCCGAGAACATCGCCTCCGGCAGCACCATCGCCAACCTCAACGACCGCTTCACCGGTACCGACCAGGATCGCGACGGCGAGCCGCTTTTCTACAGCATTACCGGCGGCAACGACGCCGGCCTGTTCGCGATCAACTCGAGCACTGGCGTCATCACCCTGGCCAGCGGCAAGTCTCTGGACTACGAGACCGCCACCCAGCACCAGTTGCAGGTTACCGCCACCGACGGCAAGACCCCGGCGACGGCGACCGTGACCATCAACGTCACTAACGTCAATGACAACGGCGTGGTCATCAGCGACAGCGACTCAGCGGCCAACACCGTCGCCGAGAATGCCGCCAACGGCACCAGCGTCGGCCTCACCGTACTGGGTAGAGACGGCGACGTCGGCGCGAGCATCACCCAGTACGAGCTCACCGACAACGCCGGCGGCCGCTTCGCGATCAACGCCAGCACGGGCGTGGTGACCGTGGCCGATGGCAGCAAGCTCGACTACGAGAACGCCACCAGCCACAACATCACCGTCAAGGTGACCAGCTCCGATGGCAGCAGCAACACCCAGGTGTTCACCATCAACCTGAGCAACGTCAACGACAACGGTGTGGTCATCACCGACGCCAACCCGGCGGCCAACACCGTCGCCGAGAACGCAGCCAACGGCACCACCGTCGGCCTCACTGTTCAGGGCACCGATGCTGACGCTGGCGCCACCGTCACCCAGTACGAGCTGACCGACAATGCCGGCGGCCGCTTCGCGATCAACGCCAGCACGGGCGAGGTGACCGTGGCCGATGGCAGCAAGCTCGACTACGAGAGCGCCCGCAGCCACAACATCACGGTCAAGGCAACCAGCTCCGATGGCAGCAGCAGCACCCAGGTGTTCACCATCAACCTGAGCAACGTCAACGACAACGGTGTGGTCATCAGCGACACCAACAGCGCCGCCAACCAGGTCAATGAGAATGCCGCCACTGGCACCACCGTAGGCCTGACCGTACGCGGTGTGGATGGCGATGCTGGCGCAACCGTTACCCTGTACGAACTGATCGACAACGCCGGCGGCCGCTTCACCATCAACGCCACCAGCGGCGTGGTCAGCGTGGCCGATGGCAGCAAACTCGACTACGAGAGCGCCACCAGCCATGACATCGTGGTCAGGGCCACCAGCTCCGACGGCAGCACCGCGACCCAGACGTTCACCATCCAGGTCAATAACGTCAACGAGGCCCCGGCGGTCGTCTCCGGTGCCAACGTGACCGGCACCGAAGACAACAACTATGTCTTCGCCTGGAGCGACTTCCGGGTCAGCGACGTCGACGCCAACAGCAACCTCTCGATCAAGATCGAGAACCTGCCGGGTGAAGGCAGGCTGCAGCAACTGGTCAATGGCAACTGGAGCAACGTCACCCCCAACACCACGGTCGGCAAATCGGTGATCGACGCCGGTGGCCTGCGCTTCGTGCCGGATGCCAACGAATCCGGGCATGACAGCTTCAGCAGCAACGGCGTGGGGATGAACAAGCAGACCTACGCCGAGTTCAAGTACAGCGGCAGCGACGGCACCCTGACGACTGCCAGCAGCACCATGAGCATCGACATCACGCCGGTCGCCGACGGGCCGACGCTCAGCGTCAAGTCGGCAGCGGCCAGCAAGCTGTTCACCACCACCTGGGAATCGGCGCCGAACAGCGACAACACCTCGCAGGATGTCGCCGGGCCGACCTTCGAGAACTGGACCCTGGTCACCAGCGGCGACAAGCGCGGTGGCGGCACCAACGTGTTCGAGGTCTGGGCCAACAACGACCGGATGGAGAACCAGGCTGGCGACATGATCACCGTCAAGCTGCCGGGTACCGGCAACAATGACGCGCTGGAGCTCAACGACGCCGGCGGCAGCATGTCCCAGACCCTGGGCATCACCCGCAACGTCACCACCGAGGTTGGCAAGGTCTACGACCTGTCCATGGACTATGCCGGCCGCCTGGGCTTCGACACCACCTTCACCAAGATCGCGGTCTATCTGGGCAGCACCCTTGTAGGTGAATACGGCTCCACCAGCAGCCAGACCAGCCTGAACTGGGAGAACATCCACTTCAGCTTCGTCGGCACCGGCAAGAACGAAGCCCTGATCATCAAGTTGGCCGGCAGCTCCACCGACGCGTCTGGCCGTGGTGCGCTGATCGACAACATCACCCTCTCCTCGTCCCAGGGCGTGGTGGCCGGTGATGGCGGTGTCAGCGGCAAGACCAGCATCGCCCTGGCCAACTACATCAGCGGCGCGCTGACCGACACCGACGGTTCCGAGAGCCTGCGCTACGACCTTTCCAGTCTGCCTGCCGGCGCCAGCATCGTGGTCGGCAACAGCACCCTGGCGGCAGTCAATGGCGTGGTCTCCCTGACGGCGGCGCAACTGGCCGACGCCAAACTGCAGGTCAGTGGTGCCGTACGCGGCGAGATCGGCCTGGACATCAAGGCCGTATCGGTCGAACCCAACGGCAGCACGGCCAACAGCGCCAGCCAGCACCTGACGCTGAAAATCGTCGAGGGCGGTGTCAGCCATGACAGCCTGACCAGCAACACCATCACCGTGGCCGATACCAGCACGCCGCTGTCCTCGGGCCTGACTGGCGAGTACTGGGGCTATGCCGAGAGCGGCAGCACGCGACCTAACCTCACCAGCCTCAAGCTGGTGGAGGACTACATCGAGTCGCGCAGCGGCAACAGCACCAGCCTGGTCGGTTCCAACGACAACGCGGCGGCTTCGTCGGTCAACGCCACCTTCGTCGCCAACCAGATCGACTACGGTCTGAAGAACGGCAACACGGTGTTCAGCGATGACCTGGGCGACAACCGCAGCGTGAGCAGTGGCAACAGCATCGGCAACACTACCACCACAATCCAGAACAACCTGTACGACTTCCTCACGGCAGCCGGTACCGGCAACGTCTCCGACCTCAAGGCCGGTGGCGCAGGGCTGGGCGACACCTCGGACGCGATCATCCGCGCCCACGGTTTCCTCGACCTGGTTCAGGGCGGTACCTACGACATCCGCGTCACCGCAGATGATGGCTACCGTCTGATGATCGGTGGCCAGGTAGTGGCCGAGGCCAACTACATCCAGAGCACCACCACCAAGGTGTTCAGCGGCGTTGGCCTCAGTGGCGACCTGCAGGCGCTGGAATTGCTGTATTGGGATCAGGGTGGTGCAGCCAGCCTGAAGGTGGAGTTCAAGCTCAGCGGCAGTGCGGACTCCAGCTACAAGGTTCTGGGCGCCCCCGGCAGCGGTCTGGATATCTTCCAGGCGCCGGGCAACGGCCAGGAACTGGTGCAGACCGACACCGGCTGGGCGCTGCACACCATCGGCACCACCAACGGCAGCGAAGCCAGCGACCTGATCAACGGCAGCAAGTACTCCGACATTCTCAATGGCGGCAACGGCCACGATGTGCTCTACGGCAACGGTGGACACGACCTGCTCAATGGCGGTGACGGCAACGACCTGCTGATCGGCGGGGTCGGCAACGACACCCTGATCGGGGGAGCAGGTGCCGATACCTTCATGTGGAAGTCTGGTGACTTCGGCAATGATGTGATCAAGGACTTCAATGCGGCCGATGGCGACCGTATCGACCTCAGCGAATTGCTGCCCGATACCGCCAATGCCAACAACCTCCTCGATTACCTCAAGGTCGATACAACCACCAACACGCTGCAGGTCAGCACCACCGGTGACGTGGCCAACCACGTCGATGTGACCATCAAGCTGGAAGGCGTGAACCTGAGTCAGTACGGTTCCACCTCCTCGCAGATCGTCAACTCGCTGGTGGCCGGTGCCGACCCGCTGGTGAAGACCGAGCACCACTGACGGCTGACCTTCCAACCGCGCGTCACGCGCGGTGGGAAGGCGTGCCCATCCAACCGATCTTGTCTATGCGTCGTCCGGCGCGTATAGGTGTATGTCCGGTGATCGACGTCTCATCAGGAGGCATCCATGCTTTACGTGCAGCGCGACGATCAGGGCAACCTGATTCGCGTCGAAGCGGCCGAGTTCGAGGGTTTTACCCAGCAACTGCCCGCCGATGACCAAGACATATTGGCCTGGTATTCCAATCAGGCCATCGAGACCAGTCTGCTGCAGCTGCGTCAGAGCGACCAGGAAATGGTTCGCGTACTGGAAGACCTGATCAGTGTGCTGATCGCCAAGGGCATCATCCGCATCACCGACCTGCCACCGGCCGCGCAGTCCAAGCTGCTCAGCCGCAACCAGGCACGGGAAGCCCTCGGCAGTCTGTCGCGCCTGATCCAGGAAGAAGTGAGCACGGGCCTGATCTGAGGCCAGCCACCGACGTGCCGCCCCTCACCCGCCGCGCTGCCTCGGTTCAGGCCACAGGGGATGTCGGCGGCCACGGCATCGGCGCACCGATCAGTTGGCCCTGCACACCCTGAATCCCCATTTCCCGCAGTACCTGCAACTCCCCCTCGGTTTCCACACGCTCGGCGATCAGGGGCAGATCGATGCTGTGCGCGGCGCGCTGCATGGCGTCGATGAACAGGCGCTTGTCAGCCTCCTGATCGATGGCGCGGATATAGCTGCCATCGACCTTCAGATAGGCCAGACCGAGGCGAGCCAGGTTGCCGATCATGCTGAAGCGACCACCGAAATGCTGCAGGCTGAGGCTGAACCCCAGGCTGCGCAGTCGTCGGGTCAGTTGCTCCAGGGCAGCCTGTTCCGGTAACTGATCCTCCTCCAGCTCCAGCACCAGACGCGGTGCGAACTCGGCATGCCGTTTGAGCAGTTCGAAAACCTTCTCCAGAGCCTTGGGTTCGCGCAGCAGCGCGCCGGAGAGGTTCAGTGCCAGCGACTGTGCATGGCCAGCCAGGTGCTGCAACACCGCCTCCAGCATCAGCAGATCGAGGCGCGACGACCAACCAAAGCGCTGCAACCAGGGCAGGAAACGTCCGGCAGGAATAGTCGCCCCCAGCTCGTCGCGAATGCGTGACAGCACCTTGTAGTGCAACACCTGGCCGGGATCGCGGGCACTGACCACCGGCTGGAAATACAGCTCGATCTGACGCCGGCTCAAGGCCTGATCCAGCAGCGAGCGCCAGACATGGCGCTCATCACCGACACTGGCGATATCATCGCGCGAAGCCAGGGCCCAACACTGCTCGCTCAGGCCTTCGGCCCTGGCCAGCGCCTCGTCGACCAAGCGCAGCAACTCGCCACATTCGTCACCGGGCCGGAACGGCGCCAGACCGATATGCGCCATCGGCGTCAGGTCACTGCCGCAGGTCATGGCCAGGCTGGCAAACGCTGTCTCCAGACGCATGGCCAACTGCTCGCCCTCCTCGGCGACCAGGCCCGGCGCCAGCAGCGCGAAATCACCGCCACGGCTGCGGGCCACCAGGCAACCGGCGCCCAGCGTTGCGCCTTCGCGCGACAGCAGGTCGGCCACCGCCAGCAACAACTGATCGGTACGCTGACCGCCCAGGCGCTGGTTGAGCCCGGCCAGGTCACGCACCCGGATCATCAGCAGGTAACCCACGTTGGCCTGGTCTTCGGCCCCCAGGCGCACCTGCAGCTGCATCTCGAAATAGCGACGGTTGGCCAGCCCGGTCAGGCTGTCCTTGTAGGCCTCGTCACGCAGCCGTTCGCTGCGCTCGGCCTGCTCCTGGAACAGCGCCTTGAGCTTCTCCACCATCTGATTCATCGCCTCTACCACCCGGCGCAGTTCGGGAGTGCGTGGCAGCATCGGCAGGCTGAGGAATTCGCGGCGGGCAATCGCGTGGGATTGTTCGACCATGTAATCCAGCGGCTTGAGCTGGCGACGCAGGACGAAGGCGCCAACCCCGGCACTGAGCAGGCCACACAGCAACAGCCAGCCAAGGCTACCAAGGGCGCTGCGCCATAGACGGGCGATGGCGAACATCGGATGGCTCTGCACCTCCACCCGCGCCGCCTGCTCCCAACCACGACTGACGAGGGCATCGCCGACCTCGGGTTGCAGGCCAATCAGGTCGACGAACCACTGCGGCGCTTCGATATCGGCGGCGTCAGGCACGCCGCTGCGCTCGACCAGCGTGTTGCCGCTGGCGATGTCGATCACCCGGATGCTCTGGAAATAACCGCTGTCGAAGATCGAGCTGACCATCAGCTCCATCATCGCCGGGTCGTCCACGTGCGGCGTCAGCGACAAACCCAGCGCGGTCGCGGCGTCCTGCGCATGCGAACGCAACTGGTTGACGTACTGCTCGCGGGAGCTTTCCAGGCCGACCATGAAGCTACCGGTGAAGGCGACCACCAGGAACAGGCAGATGGCAATCAGCAATTGTTTGAACAGCGACATCTCGACTCCTATCGACCCGGCTCCACCGGGAATCCCTCGGCGGCCATCTTCTTCAACAATTCCTGCCAACGCGACAGGCGCTTGGCGTCTCCCACCTGCTTGCCGCCCCCCTTGCCAGCGAGCCACAGCCCCTCGGCGTTGAAGGCGTAGACCGGCAACAGATCAGAGCGCTCACTGGCGGGGCGAATGACATTGATCAGGTTATCCAGCACCAGCGGCATGGCGTCCGGTGTGGCGTAGTAGGTCAGCACCATGTGCGCCTGATTCAGGCGAAGTGCCTTGACGTAGGTGATGCGCAGCTTTTCGCTGGCCACGCCCGCTTCGCGCAGGGTGAAGTACTTGGCGATGGCGAAATCTTCGCAGTCCGCCGCACCCTTACGCAGGGCCTCGACCGGGGTCGCCCAGTAGTCGTTCTGCTGCCAGATCTCGATGTCATCACGAAAACGCAGGCTGGCATTGAAGAAGCGGTTAACCGCTTCCAGCTGTGCCGGCTCGTCCAGCTCTGGTAGGCGCTCCAGCAGCGCCTGCCATTCATCGATGCGCGCCTTGCCGTCGCCGAGAGGCCCGTAGAGCTTCTCGGCACGCTGGCTGATCAGATTGAAATCCCAGTCCGCGTGCAGCACACCGGCAAGCAAAATCAGCAGCAACGGCGCAGCCAGGAACGACTTGCGCCGGCCCCGCCCCCATCGACCTGCGCCTGCGCAACCTCGAAACATCGGCAATCCGTCTCGGGGCTTACGGCCCCTGGAACACGGCGGGAATGGTGCGGGCTGAGCCGAAAAAAGACAATGGCACTTCGCCGTTATCCCGGCGAAAGTGCATAGCGCTCAATGGGCAGAAGTCAGCGCAACCGTTGCAGGTGCAACATGCCGAACAGCAACACCTGCAGACGCTGCCACCACTGCCCAGGTAGTCCTTGCAAACGCGAACGGAACAGCAGCAGTTCGCCGACATGCGCCAGCAGCACCAGCAACGCCGTCCAGTTGACCCAGCCACCGAGCGGCGCGGCGAAGGGATAGAACAGATTGAGCAGCGCCACCAGCCAGAACATGGCCAGGGCACCCTTGGCGAAAGACAGCAGGTTCATCGTGAGCCTCCGAGGGGATGAACCTGGGAGTGTGCCGAACCTTTTCATCGTGAGCCGCCTCCCTTTCGACTGGTGCCAAGCGCTGCTCCCGTTTCAGACTGGCTGATGTAGAGGTAGACGTGACGCCGCCCTACGGGATACATCCTCAGCGCAGGGTCAGGCCGAACGCCTCGTCGCTGAAGTCGAAGCAGTTGAGGAAGCGACGAATCTCCAGCAGGTTGCCGTCGACCTTCACATCGCCGAGTAGCGCGCCCTTGACCAGGCCGCCTTCACCGGTCAGCAGGGTTTCCATGAAGCGCTTGTCCATGCTCAGACGCAGAGCGGTGCCCTCGGGAATGCCCTTGTGCAACTGCGCGACGCCACGCCGAACCTCCAGCGCCCATTGCTCGTCCACGTCGGGGAAGCTGAAGCCCAGGGTCAGCTCGACATCGTCCGCCTTCTCCGGATCGATGCGCGTGACCCAGTTCTGCAGGAAACTCTGCGGCGTGAAGCTGCGCACCATGTCCGGCGAGAGGAACACCTTGCGCATCGCCACCGAGCGCTGACGAATGGCCTCGCCGTCGAGCTTGCCTTCCAGCTCCATGGCGCTCATCAGGTACCAGTTGCGCCAGTTGATGTTCATGCTGGCGTAGCCCAGCTTGCGGAAGCTACGCGCCTTGATCTCGCGCGCCAGCTTGTCTTCGTGGTCGACACGGATGGCGTAACCGGCCAGCTCGGCCGCCCACTGGTAATCGCCCTTGAGGTAGGCGTTGCCGGCCTCCAGCAGCAGCTTCTCGCGGCCACCGGCGAGCGCCATCAAACGCTCGGCCTGCTGCCGCGGCGGGGTCGGGTCGAGTGCCACCGGGTCACCCTGGAACCAGCCCAGGTAACCGTTGTAGATCTGCCGCACGCTGTGCTTCACCGTGCCGTAGTACTCACGCAGATAAGGTGTGTAGCCGGCCAGGTGCGGCGGCAGTTTGACCTTTTCCACCAACTCGTCCGGCGTCAGGCCCTTGTTCATCCAGCGCACGGTCTGGTCGTGGATGTAGGCGATGCCATCACGAGTCATGCGCAGCACCTCCTCGACCTTGTCCTGACCACTGACCGGGCGCCCATGCAGCGGAACCATATGCTCGGCACGGTAGGCGCGCATCTTGTCCAGGCTGTCGACCCACAGTACGGGGTCGCGGAACTTGGTGCCGCGCAACGTGTGGATATTCGGCAAAGTCGGCCCCTGCACCACCTCGGCGCTGATCAGCACGCGGTTGTCCGGCAGGTAGAGGACAATCTCGTCCGGTGCTTCACTGGGTACGTGGAGGAACTGCACATCGAGACCGGCGATATTGGTATCCAGGCGCTCACCGAAGGTCACGGTCGGCGCGATGAAGGACGACGCCTCGGGTTGGGCCAGCGGGCCGATACCGGCATTCATCCCCTCCTGATCACTAGCGGGCAGGAACGAGCCAAAGCTGTACGCCGAACGCACGCCGAGAATCGGCCCGACCAGGGCGCCCTGCGCTACCACGTTCTGCAGCAAGGTTTCGTGGGCGTAGATCTGCACCTCGCCGCGCTCCACCTGCTCGCGGCTGACGAAGGCCTGCACGCCGTTGATGTGATCCGGATGGAAGTGGGTATAGACGACTGCCTTGACCGGCTTGTCGGTGAGCTTGCAAAACTCGGCCATGACCTTGCGTGACTCGCTGACCGACTCACCGGTATCGACGATGATCAGCCCTTGCGGCGCCTCGATCATCACCACGTTGCCCAGTTGCCAGCCGACCGCCGAATAGACGTTGTCGGCGACGCGATAGACCTGCTGGGCGAATACCCGGGTGTGGGCCGCCAGTTCGGCGTTGATGCTGGGTTCGATGCGCTCGGCCGGCAGTTCGGCAACGGCGCTCAATGGCAGGGTGGCGGCCAGCAGCAGGCCGCTGAAGCGAGAGAAGGAACTCATGGCATTGGGCTGTCTTGTTGTTGGAATGCTGGCAGGTTGGCAAAGGCCATCCGATAATTCCAATGCATTTGAACAGACCAGTTAATGCAGGAAGCGCATGAACGATCTACGCCAGCTCCGTCACTTCGTCGCCCTCGCCGAACATGAACACTTCGCCCGCGCCGCCGCTGCCGTGCACCTCAGCCAACCGGCGCTGAGCCGCAGCATCCAGGCGCTGGAGAGCCAGCTGGGCTGCACCCTGGTGGATCGCCACAGCCGTGGTGTCAGCCTCACCGCCCATGGCCAGCTAGTGCTGGAGCACGCCCGTCGCCTGCTGGCCGGCAGCCTAGCGTTGAGCAACGCGGTCAATCAGTTGGGCAACCTGCAAGCTGGCGAGCTACGCCTGGGCGCCGGCCCTTACCCGGCTGCTCGGCTGATACCACAGGCACTGGGACAGTTACTGCAACGTTACCCACGGGTGCAGGTAAAACTGGATATCGCCAACTGGCTGGAGCTGCGCGACAGCCTGCTGGACTCGGCCATCGAGTTGTTCGTCGCCGATATCCGCGAGTTGCAGGACGACGCTCAATTGCGCATCGAACCGCTGCGCGTGCATCAGGGCGTACTGTTCTGCCGCCCGTCTCATCCGCTGCTGCAGCGTGGCGACCTGAGACTGCGCGACCTGCTCGACTTCCCTCTGGCCGGCACACAACTGCCACAGGTGGTCGAGCGCAGCCTGGGCCAGGCCAGCGGACGAGCGCAGCCGTTGAGCGTGCAATGCGACAACTTCCTGGTGCTCAAGCGCCTGGTGGCCGACAGCGATGTGCTGAGCATGGCGCCCTGGGACGTGATCGCCGACGAAGTCGACAGCGGCCAGCTCGCCATGCTGCCGCTGCAACCCCAGAGCCTGCATCAGCATTCGGCCTATGGCCTGGTCAGCCGCGCCGGCCATAGCCTGTCGCCAGCAGCACAGGCCATGGTCGAAGCGATTCGCCGGGTGGATGAACAGACACCACGCGCCGGGCGCGTGGCGGATTGAGGGAAGGCTTACCAGCGGCGCTCGCCGCTACGTCGTTGTTCGTTGTGGCTGCGCCCATTGGAGAAGCGCTGCTGCGTGTTGCGACCTGCGTCCCAGCCACGCTGAATCTGCCCACCGCGATGTTCCTGACGACGCGGGTCACGGCGATAGTCATGGCGCGGCTGGTCGTAGCGTTTGTAGCTGTCGCGGCGCTGTTCATGACCATAGTAGTGACGCGGCGGCGGTGCCGGCACGTAACGTGGAGGGGCCGGGTAATAGTTATGTCGACGATCTTCGTAGTAGTAGCGCGGCGCCAGGTAAACCGGTGGCGCGTAGTAATCACGCCGGTAGCCGTCGTAGTAACGGTAGGACTGACCATTGTGATAACCGCGGTCGTAGCCACCGCCGTAGACGGCACAACCGGAAAGGAGCAAGAGCAAGGCGGAAAACAGCATCTTGTAGGGCATGGCGGCCTCCTGTGACCGCTGGGACGACGCCGACCGATGTCGGCCTCCGGGATGGTGATCCCTGAGGCATCAGACAGCGCCGACCTGAACAGGTGCGATTCACTTCGTCGGCTGTGATGGGTGACGCAAATGCGCGCCCGATCCCTGCGCACGAACGACGACTGGCACGCCATTCGCTTGCAGCCGCAGCGGAAAGCCGATCCGCACGACGGATCGCAGGTGGTAGCGAATCGCAATGGCCGACTAGGGTTCCGGCTCGCCGCAAGGCGAGTGGCTGGTCCGAGAGTGGGCGACCTCATGCAGCGGCGGGAAGCCGAGGGGTTACACGGCGGGATAAAAGCCCGGGAGAACGCGCAGCACGGCTGCCCGCTTTCCCATTCCGTTGATTACTCGAGGTCATGCCCATGCGTTCTCTGCTTACCGCCCTGCTCTGCGCCTGCCTGCTCGGCGCCCCGACGGCCCAGGCCGCGCCGAAATCCTTCAAGTTGTGCTGGTCGATCTTCGCCGGCTGGATGCCCTGGGGCTACGCTGCTGAACAGGGCATCGTGAAGAAGTGGGCGGACAAATACGGCATCGACATCCAGGTGCAGCAGGTGCCGGATTATGTCGGCTCCATCGAGCAGTACACCGCCGGCCAGTTCGATGCCTGCACCATGACCAACATGGACGCCCTGACCATTCCTGCTGCCGCCGGCAAGGACAGTACCGCGCTGATCATCGGCGACTTCTCCAACGGCGCCGATGGCGTACTGCTGCGTGGCACGGGCAAGCGCATACAGGATCTCAAGGGCAAGACCGTGCTGCTGGTGGAGAACTCGGTTTCTCATTACCTGCTCAGCCGCGCGCTGGAATGGGCGCGGCTGGAGGAAAGCGACGTGACCATCCAGCACGTCTCCGACAGCGAAATCGCCGACGCCTTCCTCGCCGGCCAGGGCGATGCCGTGATCACCTGGAACCCGATCCTCGCCGAGATTCGGCGCAAGGCCGAGGTCAGCCAGGTGTTCACCTCCAACCTGATTCCGGGCGAGATTCTCGACCTGACCGTGGTCGACAGCCAGACCCTGGCGCAGCACCCGGAGTTCGGCCGTGCACTGACCGGTGCCTGGTTCGAAACCCAGCGTCTGCTGGGCCTGCCCACGGCAGCCGGACGCGCAGCCAGGACGAAGATGGCCGTTGCCGCCGAGACCAGCGCCGAGGACTTCGACGCGCAACTCAGCACCCTGCGTTCGTTCTACTCGCCACGCACCGCGCTGAACTTCACCCGTACCGGCAAACTGCCAGATCTGATGCAGCGCGTCGCCCGTTTCGCCGACGCCCACGGCCTGTTGGGCCAGAGCGGCCAGGGTCTGAGCAACCTGGGCATCGCGTTCAGCGGCGAGCAGACCCTGGGCAATGCGCAGCGCATCCTGCTGCGTTTCGATCACGACTACATGCAGTTGGCCGCAGACGGCAAGCTCTGAGCCCCGACGCCCCAGCAGGCAGCACGACATGATCGAGTCGCACCAGCACGGCGCACCGCATCATCGAGAGCCGACAAGCCAGCGCCGTCTGCTGCGGTTCGTGGTGCATGGCACGATGTTCGCTAAGAACAGGTTGTGCAGGAACAACCCGGCTTGCCGGGATCGCGGCACCACAATTTGCCAATAGCCGGCTAGGGTTCCGGCTCGCCACAGGCGAGCGACTGGTCCGAGAGCTAGCGACCTCCAGCGAGGTTACACGGCGGGACAAAAGCCCGGGAGAACGCGCCCCATCCGTGGGGAACCGCCGCGAACTCCTGTCCGCCCCTGTCAAACTGGAGGTTCATCATGGGTACGCCCCACTCGCATCAGCGGCAACCAGCCGCCAACCCCAACGGTCCCACGCCAGTGCGCCGCTGCGCCCGCTAGCTGCGCACGCATTCCGCTCCAGGCACGACGAGGACTATCCATGCGCCTGATCAACCGCCACCCCGATCGCAGCGGCCGCCTGCTGCTGATCCTGCTGCCCTTCGCCCTGCTGTTGTTCGTCTACTTCAGCGCCTCGGCTACCCGCCTGGCCGAGAACCCCAATGACAAGCTGCTGCCCAGCGCCAGCCAGATGATCGACGCCGTCGATCGCCTGGCCTTCAGCGAAGACAAGCGCAGCGGCCAATACCTGTTCTGGCAGGACACCACCTCCAGTCTGCAGCGCCTGGGACTGGGTCTCGGCATCGCGGCAATACTGGGCCTGGTGCTGGGCATCGCCGCCGGCAGCATTCCACTGTTCGGCGCGCCGCTGTCGCCACTGCTCACGGTGCTGTCGATGATTCCACCGCTGGCGATCCTGCCGATTCTGTTCATCGTCTTCGGCCTCGGCGAATTGTCCAAGGTGATGCTGATCGTCATCGGCATCACCCCCTGCATCGCCCGCGACATCGAACAGCGCGCCCGCGAAATTCCCAGTGAACTGCTGATCAAGGCACAGACCCTGGGTGCCAACACCTGGACGCTGATCCTGCGCCTGGTGCTGCCGCAACTGATGCCACGCCTGCTGATCTCGCTGCGCCTGATGCTCGGCTCGGCCTGGTTGTTCCTGATCGCCGCCGAGGCCATCGCCAGTACCGACGGCCTCGGTTACCGCATTTTCCTGGTGCGCCGCTACATGGCCATGGACGTGATCCTGCCCTACGTCATCTGGATCACCCTGCTGGCCTGGCTGATGGATTTTGGTCTGCGTCAGGTACTGCGCCTGTGCTTCCCCTGGCATGAAGGAGGTAAGGCATGAGCCTGCTCAGCCAACATATCGTCCCGTTGAGTGAACCTGCCATGAGCGACTCCGGCACTGCCCCTGCCAACCCAGCGCAAGCTGCCTTTATCGAGGCGCGTAACCTGTGGCAGGAATACGGCGACCTGGTCGTGCTGGAACGCCTCAACCTGAAGGTCGACGAAGGTGAATTCTGCACCCTGGTGGGTGCATCCGGCTGCGGCAAATCCACTTTCCTGCGCATGCTGCTTGGCCAGGAGCGTCCGAGCCGGGGCGAGCTGTTGCTGGGCGGCCAGGCGCTGCCTAGCGAACCTGATCCGAGCCGGGGCGTGGTGTTCCAGCGCTACTCGGTATTCCCTCACCTGAGCGTGCTCGACAACGTCGCCCTGGGCCTGGAGCTGCCGAGATCAAAACTGCTTGGCCGCCTGTTCGGCGCCGCCAAGCGCGAAGCCCGCGAGCGTGCCGCTGAAATCCTCACCAAGGTCGGCCTCGGCCACGCGCTGAATAAATACCCCAGCGCGCTCTCCGGTGGCATGCAGCAACGCCTGGCCATCGCCCAGGCACTGGTGATGCAGCCGCGCATGCTGCTGCTCGACGAGCCTTTCGGCGCCCTCGACCCCGGTATCCGCAAGGACATGCACGCGCTGCTGCTGGAGCTGTGGCAGGAGACCCGTCTGACGGTATTCATGGTCACCCACGACCTGTCGGAAGGCTTCAGCCTCGGCACTCGCCTGCTGGTATTCGACAAGGTGCGCCATGACCCGCAGGCGCCCAACGCCTACGGCGCACGCATCACCTACGACATCCCGCTGAACGAGACGCGTCGGGCGCAAACACAATTGCCTGACGAGTTGGCCGAGCGCATCGCCGCCCGTTGATTACAGCGGTTGTTTCGGTGCGCACAGCGCACCCTACGCAGCGCAAACCGCGCGATAACCCGTAGGGTGCGCCATGCGCACCGCCTCTGCCGTGACAGCACCGTGACTAAATTGCTGTCGACTGATCGCAACGCTCGACAGGTTGTAGCGCGGATGAAATCCGGGGATCACCAACACATTTCCCCCGGATTGCATCCGGGCTACGGAGCCACCAGCTCGGTGCGCACAGCGCACCCTACGCAGCGCAAGTCGTGCGATAACCCGTAGGGTGCGCCATGCGCACCGACTGCGCCTCCGGCCAGGGAGGCGCAGCCTCTACTAGCTCAACACCTCAAGATAGCGCGACAGCGTTTCCCCCTCCGCAGCGAACCAGCGCTGCGCCTCGTCGGTAGTCGGCGTGGCGAGCTCCGCGCGCCAGCCCGGCTCCAGCGTATCGATGATGAAGGTACGCACCACCGCGCGCCCGTCCGGTCGCTGCAGGTGCTGACAGACACGACCCGCACCAGGCAGCTCGAAGCCCTCCAGCGAAACCATCTGTCCCACTCGTGCCGGCAAGGTGGAAAGCGCCACCTGATAACGCCCCTGCCCATCGGCATAGGCCAGCGAGGTTTCGCAGTCGAACAACGGTGCCAACGCTTCACCATCACCCTGCGCCCGCTCGGCGCGCTCACGCAGTTGCAGGGGTGATTCACCTGGCTCCTCACGCCGCCCGTGCACCCAGCCAAGCTGCTCACCGCAGAGAATCAGGCCACCGCCGCGCTGCAGCACCTCGCCAGTTTCGGCGTCGCACTCCTCCAGCAAACGCAGACCGATCAGCGGCCCGCTGCTGGCCTGCAAACGCCAGTCCTCGACATAGGCGCCCGTGGTGCCGAACTCGATCATGCAATTGCCGATGCGCTGCAACTGTGCCGGTTCCGGCCAGCGGTTGTGCAATTGCAAGGAGACGCCGCCGTGCCAGCTCAGATAGCCGTTCTCCCAGACGCTGTCGGCCATCCACCCCTCGTGGTTGGCGAGCTGGCGCAGCTCAGCGGCGTCGTAGTCCTGCCAGGCGCGCAACGGTAGCGCGGGCGCGTCCGGCAGGCGCAGGTCGATGGTGAAGGCGCGGCTTTGCAGCCAGTGCACCTGCGTACGCTCGTCACTGCGGCCATCGGCGAAACTGATGGTGCGCCGACGAAAGTGCCCGAGCATCCAGTCCGGCACACCGCCCTCGGCGCGCTGCGGGTAACGTGCAGCCAGCTCCAGCAGGTTCATGCCGTCACCTCCCGGCGGCCTTGACCGAAGCTGGACAACCCCGCCGCACCATCCGGCAGTTGCAGCGAACCGTCCTCCAGACGCTCACGCAGATAGCGGAAGGTCTGCGCCGTCTGCGCGAACAGGTGATCACCGCAGCTCACAGGCTCGTACACACGCTCACCGCGAGGCGGCAGGCCGGCAATCGGCGCGATGCGCGTCGGGTAGTCGCAGGCGCAGAACAACGGGAAGGCGAAGCGCTCCTCGCTGACCTTGCGTACGCGGTGCGAGGTGGCGACGAAATGGCCGTTGCTGAGCACCTCGAGCATGTCGCCGATGTTGATCACGAAGGCGTCCTCAACCAACGGTACGTCGATCCACTGCCCGTCGCCATTGAGCACCTGCAAGCCTTCAGCGGTGGGCAAGAGGATGGTGAAACACTCGTAGTCGGTGTGCGCGCCAATACCAGGCCGGTCGGCCACCGGATCGGGATCGAGTGGGTAATGGATCATGCGCAACTGGCTGGTGGGCTGCCGGGTGATGCCGGCGAAGGTGTCCTCGGCCAGCCCCAGTGCCAGGGCGAAGCCGCGAAACAGCGTGTCGCCCAAAGCCAGCGCCGCCCGATAGTAAGTGCTCACCTCGCGCTTGAAGTCCGCCGAGTCCGGCCACTGCGTCGGGCCCAGCAGCGGATAGACCTGAGGCGCCTCGGTGTAGTCGTAATTGACGTCGTAGGCCTCTTTCAGATCCTTGCTGCCGCCGGCGAACTGCTCCTCGCCCTCAGGCACGTAACCGCTGTGGTTGCTCGACTGGCCAATATAGAAACGCATCTTCTCGTCCAATGGACGGGCGAAGAAACTGCGCGCCTGGTGGATCAGCCCTTCACGCAGATCACGTGAAATACCGTGCCCGGTAATCTGCAGGAAGCCGACCTCACGGGCGGCGCGGCCCAGCTCGTCGGCAACGCGCTGGCGTTCGGCGAGGCTCTCGGCATAAAGACCGGCAACATCGATCAGAGGAATGGACGTGAAATGGGTATGCACCATGGCAATCTCCCTTGAACAAGTGAGTTACCTGGTCGTCCAGACGAGCAGCGGGTCGGGTCGTCCCGAAGGCGGCAGCGAGGTCGCCCCTGCGAGAAGATAGATAGCGATTTCCATGCCACCGCCGGGGCGCCATCACCCGGCGATGCCATAAGCTGAATCGCCCTCGAACGGTGCAATTGGCACCCGCCCAGCCCCATCAGGCAGCACGCAAGCCGCAAGTAACATCGCCAGAGCGCCCAGCCGCGGGCTTCGGCGAGCTGGCACGCTATTCGCTAAAGCCTGGGTGTGCAGGTTCTAACCGGGGTTTCCCGGAATCGCGGCACCACAATTTGCGAAATGGATGGCTAGGGTTCCGACTTGCCAGGCAAGTGCTGGTCCGAGAGTCATCGACCTCCAGTGAGGTTACACGGCGGGATAAAAGCCCGGGAGAACGCGCCTTTCGAACGATTCGAAACGTGCCGCGACTCCTGCCCGTACTCAACATGACTGGAGGTTCCAAATGCGCAAGTACCGTCTGCTCTCCTTCGCCGCTGCCGGTCTGGCCGCGGTGCTCAGCTTCAGCGCTCACGCCGAGAAGAAAGACAGCTTCAGCGTCTGCTGGACGCTCTACGCCGGCTGGATGCCCTGGGGCCAGGCCAGCACCTCCGGCATCATCGACAAGTGGGCGAAGAAATACGGCATCAGCATCGATGTCGTGCAGCTCAACGACTATGTCGAATCGATCAACCAGTACAGCGTCGGTCAATTCGACGGCTGCACCATGACCAACATGGACGCCCTGACCATCCCCGCTGCTGGTGGCGTTGACTCCACCGCGCTGATCGTCGGCGACTACTCCAACGGCAACGACGGCCTGCTGATCAAGGGCGAAGGCAAGACCCTGGCCGACATCAAGGGCATGCGTGTCAACCTGGTGGAACTGTCCGTGTCCCACTACTTCCTCGCCCGCGCCCTGGAAACCGCTGGCATGAGCGAGCGCGACGTGACGGTGGTGAATACCTCCGATGCCGACATCATCGCCGCCTATACCACCCCCAGCGTGCAGGCCGCTGCGACCTGGAACCCGATGCTCGCCGAGATAGTCGCCCAGCCCGGCAGCACCCAGGTGTTCGACTCCTCGAAGATCCCCGGTGAAATCCTCGACATGATGGTGGTCAACACCCAGACCCTGAAGGACAACCCGGACTTCGGCAAAGCCCTGGTCGGCGCCTGGTTCGAAATCCTCGAACTGATGCAATCCGGCACTCCGGCAGCTACCGAAGCCCTGACCGAAATGGCCAAGGCCTCCGGCACCGACCTGGCCGGCTACCAGTCGCAACTGGCGACCACCAAGCTGTTCTACACGCCGAAGGAAACTCTGGATTTCATCACCAGCCCGGCCCTGCCGGAGACCATGACCAAGGTCGCCAACTTCAGCTTCGAGCACGGCATCCTCGGTGAAGGTGCGCGCAGCGCCGATGCCATCGGCATGACCTTCGCCGGCGACGTGAGTACCGGCGACAGCGCCAACATCAAGCTGCGCTTCGACCCGAGCTACGTGCAAATGGCCGTCGACGGCAAGCTCTGACCGCCATCCCCCACACCATCGCAATGATGATCAGGCGCCACTGCCGGCGCCTGACGATCCGGCTTTGACCCCGAGGTACCCATGAACACTGCCCTTACCCTGCGCCCGAGTCTGTACGAAGAAACCGTACCCGGCGGCGGCCATACCTCTTTCATCCTCAAGCGTGGCCAGCTGCTGCGCATCACCGATATCGAAGGCGGCGCCAACGTCAGCCTGCTGCTGTTCAACGCCATTGAGAAAAGCGAGCGCCTGAATCTGCCCGATACCCTCAAGTGCCAGCACACCGCCAAGCTCACCGCCGGCCACTGCCTGTACTCGGACATGGGCAAGGTGCTGGCCGCCATCACCGCCGACACCTGCGGTTGGCACGACAGCTTCGGCGGCGTGCTGAATACCGACGAAGTATTGGAGAAGTACGGCCAGGGCCGCTATCAGGAACTGCGCAACGGCTTCTTCCGCAACGGCATGGACAACCTGCTGGTGGAAATGGGCAAGTGGGATCTGAACCTGCTCGACCTGCTGATGAACCTCAACCTGTTCAGCCGCGTGGATGTCAATGCCGAGGGCGCCTTCCACTTCCAGCCCGGCAACAGCCAGGCCGGCGACTACATCGAGCTGTACGCGCCGATGGACACCTTGGTGGTACTCACCGCCCTGCAACACCCGATGGATCCCAACCCGCAGTATGCGCCCAAGCCAGTGCAACTGAGCTGGAGCAAAGTCGACAGCGACGGCATCACCGTGCTCTGCCGCACCTCGCGTCCGGAGAACGGCCGCGGTTTCCACAACACCGAACGCCAGTACATCTGAGGGCTGCCGAAATGACCCTTACCGCCAGCAACCTGCATCCCGAAACCGCCGTGTTCCGCCATACCATCCCGGCGGGCGAACCCTACCTGTTCGAGGTCAAGGCTGGGCAGACCCTGCGCCTGCACGACCTCGAAGGCAACCAGGCGATCGACACCCTGTTCTTCGCCGCACGCAACCCACGTGAACGCTTCGACCCGCAGCGCACCCTGCGCAAGCAGAACAACGTCTACCTGACCACCGGCACGGTGCTCTACTCCAACCTCGGCAAGCCGCTGCTGACCATCGTCGCCGACACCTGTGGTCGCCACGACACCCTCGGCGGCGCCTGCGCGCAGGAGAGCAACACCGTGCGCTACGCCTTGGACAAGCGCTATATGCACAGCTGCCGCGACAACTTCCTGCGCGCCAGCCTGCACGACGGCCGCCTGAGCAAGCGTGACATCGGCGCCAACATCAACTTCTTCATGAACGTGCCAGTCACCCCCGAAGGCGGCCTGACCTTCGAGGACGGCATCTCCGCGCCCGGCAAGTACGTGGAGCTCAAGGCCGAGACCGACGTCATCGTGCTGATCTCCAACTGCCCGCAACTGAACAACCCGTGCAATGGCTGGAACCCAACCCCCGCCGAAGTGCTGGTGTGGAACTGACGTAGGGCGGGTTTCACCCGCCCTACAAAATTTGTCCCCAGCACGCGCGACACGTATCACCGGACTTTTCGCCACGGACGACCGTGGCACATGACGAATGACGGCGGGACGGCCCGCCACGCCCTTCGAGGGTCAATGAAGATGTTCGACAAACTCCTGATCGCCAACCGTGGCGCCATCGCCTGCCGCATCCTGCGCACCCTGCGTGAGCTGAATGTCGGTGGCGTGGCCGTGTACTCCGAAGCCGACGCTGCCAGCCTGCATATCCAGCAGGCCGACGAGGCGTTTTCCCTCGGCGACGGCCCGGCCGCGCAGACCTACCTGGTGGTCGACAAGATTCTCGCTGCCGCCAAAAGCTGCGGCGCTAAAGCCATCCACCCCGGCTACGGTTTTCTCTCCGAAAACGCGGCCTTCGCCGAAGCCTGCGAAGCGGCCGGCATCGCCTTCGTCGGCCCCACGCCTGAACAACTGCGCGTGTTCGGCCTCAAGCACACCGCCCGTGCCCTGGCCAAACAGCACGGCGTGCCGATGCTCGAAGGCACCGAGCTGCTGGAAAACCTCGACGCCGCCCTGGTCGCCGGTGAACAGGTCGGCTACCCGGTGATGCTGAAAAGCACCGCCGGCGGTGGCGGCATCGGCATGCGCGTATGCCGCTCGGCAGAAGAGCTCTCCGACGCTTTCGAAGCGGTCAAACGCCTGGGGCAGAACAACTTCAGCGACAGCGGCGTGTTCATCGAGAAGTACATCCAGCGTGCCCGCCACCTGGAAGTGCAGGTGTTCGGCGACGGCCAAGGCGAAGTGCTCGCCCTCGGCGTGCGTGACTGCTCGGTGCAGCGCCGCAACCAGAAGGTGCTGGAAGAAACCCCGGCGCCGAACCTGCCTGCCGGCATGAATGAGGCGCTGTGCGCCGCAGCGATCAAGCTGGCCAAAGCGGTGAATTACCGCAGCGCCGGCACCGTAGAATTCGTCTACGACAGCGAGGCCGAGCGCTTCTACTTCCTGGAAGTGAACACCCGCCTGCAGGTCGAGCACGGTGTCACCGAACAGGTGTGGGGCGTCGACCTGGTACGCTGGATGATCGAGCTGGCGGCCGGCGATCTGCCGACGATGAGCGAACTGGCCGCAACCCTCAAACCCAGCGGCCACTCCATCCAGGCACGCCTGTACGCCGAAGATCCGGGCCGAGACTTCCAACCCAGTCCTGGATTGCTGACCGCCGTGAATTTCCCCGAGGCGGATGGCAAGGCCTTGCGCATCGATACCTGGGTCGAGGCCGGCTGCGAGATTCCGCCCTACTTCGACCCGATGATCGCCAAGCTGATCACCTGGGCGCCAACCCGCGAACAAGCCAGCGCCGCGCTGGACAAGGCCCTGGCCGACTCCGTGCTGTACGGCGTGGAATGCAACCGCGACTACCTGCGCCAGATCCTCAGCGACGTGCCCTTCGCCAGCGGCTCGCCATGGACGCGCTGCCTGGAAAATCTCGTCTACCAGGCCAGCACCTTCGAAGTGCTGAGCGCCGGCACCCAGACCACCGTGCAGGATTTCCCTGGCCGCCTCGGCTACTGGGCCGTCGGCGTGCCGCCATCGGGGCCAATGGACAGCCGCGCCCTGCGCCTGGGCAACCGCCTGCTCGGCAACGACGAAGGCGCCGCAGCGCTGGAAATCACCATGAGCGGCCCGCTGCTGCGCTTCAACACCGACGCAGTGATCGCCGTGACCGGTGCCGAGATTCCGCTGAGCATCGATGCCGTGGAACAGCCGATGAACACCGCACTGCTGATCAAGGCCGGCAGCACGCTCACTCTCGGCACCATCGCGGGTGCCGGCGCGCGCTCGTACCTGAGCATTCGCGGCGGCATCCAGGTGCCGGATTACCTGGGCAGCAAGAGCACCTTCACCCTCGGCCAGTTCGGCGGCCATGGCGGCCGCGCGCTGCGAGCGGGCGACGTGCTGCACCTGCTGCCACTCGCTGATCGCAATACCGGCGCGCAACTGGCAGCCGAACTGTATCCGCCCCTGCCTGCCGTCCGCGAAATCCGCGTGATCTACGGTCCTCACGGTGCGCCGGAATACTTCACGCCAGCCTATATCGACACCTTCTTCGCCACCGACTGGGAAGTGCACTTCAACTCCAGCCGCACCGGCGTGCGCCTGATCGGGCCGAAGCCCGAGTGGGTGCGCGAGAGCGGCGGCGAGGCCGGCCTGCACCCGTCGAACATCCACGACAACCCCTACGCCATCGGTGCGGTGGATTTCACTGGCGACATGCCGGTGATCCTCGGCCCGGACGGCCCGAGTCTGGGTGGCTTCGTCTGCCCGGTCACCATCATCGAAGCCGACCTCTGGCAGCTCGGCCAGCTCAAGGCGGGCGACAAGGTACGCTTCGCGCCGGTGGATATCGCCACGGCGCGGGGGTTGGCCAAGGCACGCGGCACAGAGGTCAGCAAACTCGCGCTTGTCTCCCCTCTCCCGCTTGCGGGAGAGGGGCCGGGGGAGAGGGCTGCGCCTGCCATCTCGCACGCGCCCTCTCCCCAACCCTCTCCCATAAATGGGAGAGGGGACTTGTCCGTGGTCGACCTCACCTCGCCCATCGTGCTCAACATCGGCCAGGACGACACCCGTCTGGTCGCACGCCTGTCCGGCGACACCCACCTGCTGCTGGAAATCGGCCAGCCGGAACTCGACCTGGTGCTGCGCTTCCGAGGCCATGCGCTGATGCAGGCGCTGGAGGCCAAGCAGCTCGACGGCGTGATCGACCTGACGCCCGGCATCCGCTCGCTGCAAGTGCACTACCAGCCGGAAACCCTGGCATTGCAGGCGCTGCTCGATATCGTCGCCGGCGAATGGGACGCCGTCTGCGCTGCGCGCGACCTCAAGGTGCCGTCGCGTATCGTCCATCTGCCGCTGTCCTGGGACGACCCGGCCTGCCAGCTGGCCATCGACAAGTACATGACCACCGTACGCAAGGACGCCCCCTGGTGCCCGAGCAACCTGGAGTTCATCCGCCGCATCAACGACATGCCGAACCTCGACGAGGTGTACCGCACCGTGTTCGACGCCAGCTACCTGGTCATGGGCCTGGGCGACGTCTACCTCGGTGCGCCGGTGGCCACGCCGCTCGACCCGCGCCATCGCCTGGTCACCACCAAATACAACCCGGCACGCACCTGGACGGCGGAAAACTCGGTGGGCATCGGCGGCGCCTACATGTGCGTGTACGGCATGGAAGGCCCCGGCGGCTACCAGTTCGTCGGCCGCACCCTGCAGATGTGGAACCGCTACCGCGAGGTCGAAGCCTTCAACGGCAAGCCCTGGCTGCTACGCTTCTTCGACCAGATCCGCTTCTACCCGGTCAGCGCAGACGAACTGTTGCAGATTCGTCGCGACTTCCCCCTGGGCCGCTTTGACCTGCGGATCGAGGAAAGCGAGCTGGCACTGGCCGACTATCAGCAGTTCCTCGATGACGAAGCCGACGGCATCGCTGCCTTCCGCCAACAGCAACGCGCCGCCTTCGACGCCGAGCGGCAACGCTGGATCGACAGCGGCCAGGCGCACTTCGAGGTCGAGGAAACCGCGCCGGAACAGGGTGAGGACGCCCCGCTCGCCAGCGGCCAGCACGGCATCGAAAGCCACATTGCCGGCAACCTCTGGCAGGTGCAGGTCGAGGCCGGCACCAAGGTGCAGGCGGGTGACGTGCTGGTAATCCTTGAATCGATGAAGATGGAGATCCCGCTCACCGCGCCCATGGCCGGCACCGTACGCGAAGTGCGTGTGCAGCCCGGATCGCCCGTGCGTGCCGGGCAACGCGTGGTGGTATTGGAAGAGGCCTGAAAAAGTCGCCGCTGAAGCGCCTCCCACAGGGGCCTGACCAGCCTTTGTGGGAGCGGCTTGGCGGCACTCCGCTTAAACAGCGATCACGTAGGAGCGGCTTCAGCCGCGATCCACACAAACGCCAACTACCTGTGGGAGGGGCTTCAGCCGCGACAGCCTCATGCCCCACCGCAATACCCGAAAAACCAATCGCGGATAAATCCGCTCCTACAGTCCGTAGCCCGGTTGCAATCCGGCCCCCCGGCTTTCATCCGGGCCACATAACAGCGCCGATTGTGATCACAACTGGCGCTTTGCCCTCCCGGCAAGCTAGCATCACATCACTGACCCGCTCCCGGATTCACCCATGTCCCTGCGCCCCAAACGGCACACGCAAACCTCGTTGGTGTTACTGCTCCTGTTCCTGCTTGGCAGTGGTTTTCTCACCACCTCGCTGCTGAGCTACTACGCCTCGCGCGACTCGATTCGCGACAGCATCATCAACACCGAACTGCCACTGACGTCAGACACCGTCTACTCGGAAATACAGAAGGATCTGGTGCGCCCCATCCTCATCTCCTCGATGATGGCCCGCGATACCTTCCTGCGTGACTGGGTACTGGCCGGCGAACAGGACACCGGGCAGATGACCCGATACCTGCGTGAAGTGCAGGAACACTACGGCGCCTTCACCAGCTTCTTCGTCTCCGACAAGAGCAGTACCTATTACCAGTCCAAGGGCGTGCTGAAGAAGGTCAAAGCGAACGAGCCGCGCGACGTCTGGTACTACCGCGTGCGCATGCTGCCGGAACCCTACGAGATCAACGTCGACGTCGACATGGCCAATGCCGACCGCCTGACCATCTTCATCAACTACAAGGTGTTCGACTACGACGGCAACTTCATCGGCGCCACTGGCGTCGGTCTGGCTGTCGATGCCGTGGTCAAGCTGATCGATGATTACCAGGCGCGCTATTCGCGCAGCGTCTACTTCGTCGATACCACCGGGCGTATCACGCTCACCGGTGCCCAGGGCGGCCCCATGGGTGCCAAGGTCGGCGAGAAGCTGACCGACATCCCCGGTCTCGACGGCCTGATGGAAAAACTGCCGACCCCGCAGAGCGGCCAGTTCGAATATCAGGAACAGGGCCGCGAACACTTCCTCAACGTGCGTTACATCCCCGAGCTGGAGTGGTATCTGTTCGTCGACAAGCAGGACAAGGCCCTGGCCGGTATTCGTCAGGGGCTCTACATCAACCTGCTGCTGTGCTTGCTGGTCACCGCCATCGTGCTGACCCTGGTGAGCCTGGCGATTCGTCGCTACCAACAGCGCATCGCCGCCTTGGCCACCACCGACAGTCTCACCGACCTGCCCAACCGCCGCGGCTTCGACATCCTCGCCGAGCAGGCCCTGCAGGAGGCGCAGCGCGACAGCAGCCCGCTGTGCGCCGTGCTGCTGGATCTGGACAACTTCAAGCTGATCAACGACCAGTACGGTCACCTGGCCGGTGACGAGGTATTGCACAGCTTCGCCCAGCAACTGCGCGGCAAGCTGCGCCAGTCCGACATTCTCTGCCGCTGGGGCGGCGAGGAATTCATCCTGCTGCTGAAGAACACCGACCGCCAGGCCGCCCATGACCTGGCCGAAAAACTGCGCCAGCAATGCGCCGAACAACGCTATGAAGTCGACGGCCAGCCACTGCAGGTGACCGTCAGTCTCGGCCTCAGCCAATGGCAAAGCGGCGAAAGCCTGCATACCCTGCTCGGCCGCACCGACCGCGCGCTATACCGCGCCAAGCAAGCCGGACGCGACCGCGTCTGCATCGATAGCTGATGGACAGCCAACATTGCCCGCTGTGCGGCAAGAACAATCAGTGCAGCGTAGCGGCCGGACGCACTGACGAGCCCTGCTGGTGCTTCGATGCGAAGATCGACCCGGCCGCGCTGCAGCGTCTGACGCCCGAGCAACGTAACCAGGCCTGCCTGTGCCCGGCCTGCGCCGGCGCGCTGGAGGCCGCCGAGCGCGGCGAACAGAACTGAGCCATGCGCCTGGATCGTTTCCTCAGCAACTTCCCCCGCTTCAGTCGCCAGGACAGCCGCCTGCTGATCTGCGCCGGACGCCTGCGCGTGGACGGCGAGGTCATCCGCGAGCCGCGCCATGAGGTGCGCGATTTCCAGCGTGTGGAGCTGGACGACGAGCTGCTGCAAGCGGGACGCAGCGCGCGCTACTGGATGCTGCACAAACCGATCGGCGTGGTCAGCGCCACCGAACACGACGAGCACCGCACCGTGCTCGACCTGCTCGATGAGCCGGACAAGCATGACCTGCACCTGGCCGGACGCCTGGATCTCAACACCAGCGGCCTGCTACTGATCACCAACGACGGGCGCTGGTCGCGGCGCATCACCCAGCCACAACAGCGCAAGCCCAAGGTCTATCACGTCACCACCGAGCAGCCGATCACCGCCGAATACGCCGAGGTCTTCGCCCAAGGCCTGTACTTCGCCTTCGAAGACCTCACCACCCTGCCCGCCCAACTCGACGTGCTGGACAGCCACCACGCCCGCCTGACCCTGTTCGAGGGTCGCTACCATCAGGTCAAGCGCATGTTCGGCCACTTCCGCAACCGCGTCGTCGCACTGCACCGCGAAAGCATGGGCGAAATCGTCCTCGACCCACAGCTGGCTCCCGGCCAGTACCGCGCCCTGACAGCTGCGGAAATCGCCAGCGTCTGATCCCCCTAATCGGACTAGCCGACCAACGGCAGCCCCAATGAGCTATAAAGATGTGACTCGCCCTTGCACCACTGCATGGGAGCTGCTTGAATCGAATCATAAGTCCTTACGTGACCAAATAGTCACGACAGGATATCTAAGCGTTTCTTCGGTTACTGGTGCTCTGCACCGACTGGATTCCTGCCTGGTAACACCTCCCTCTCCCAGCCCCTGAAAGGCCCGGAGCGCATGTGTGTTTCGATCCTAACTGTTTGAAAATCCTATAATTCCAAGATTCCTCAGCCTGACATCAGCTTGTCACGTCCAGGCGCTTATCTGACTGCCTACAACTCGCGAACGGTTCGCCGCTCGCTCTGACTTACTTGCGCCAGGAGGAAACGACATGAGGGCACAGACCGCAGTCGTCGAAGTCAACGGGAAGCACAAGGTACACACGGAGTTTTACGGCAATCCGGCAGCAAGCAAGACCATCATCCTGGTCAACGGCTCACTGGCGACCACCGCGTCTTTCACCCAGACGATCAAATACCTGCAACCGCAGTTCAACGTGGTGGCCTTCGACCTGCCCTATGCCGGCCAGTCGAAACCACACAACACCGACTTCACGCCCATCAGCAAGGAAGACGAAGCGGCGATTTTGCTCAAGCTGATCGATCACTACAGCGCGAATTACCTGATGTCCTTCTCCTGGGGCGGTGTCGCCTCCATGCTCGCCCTGGCCCAACGCCCGGCCACGCTGGAGAAAGCGGCGATCTGCTCCTTCTCGCCGATCCTCAACGTGCCGATGCTCGACTACTTGCACAAGGGCCTGCGCTTCCTCAATGCGATTGATCGCGACAACATCGCCCTGCTGGTCAACAGCACCATCGGCAAGCACCTGCCGTCGCTGTTCAAACGCTTCAATCACAAACACGTCAGCACCCTCGACGAGCACGAATACCGGCAGATGTATGCGCACATCAAGCAGGTGCTGAACATGGAAGCGCACTGCAGCATGGAGTGCCTGCAGGCCATCGACATTCCGCTGCTGTTCGTCAACGGCGACCGCGACGAATACACCTCGGTGGAAGATGCCTGCCTGTTCGCCCAGCACATCGACAGCGCCCAATTCGCCGTGATTGACGACGCCGGCCACTTCCTCGACATGGAACACAAGGCCGCCTGGCTGCAGAGCCAACGCGTGCTGCTGGACTTCTTCAACGCCCCCAGCAAACGCCTGCAACTGCCTGCCAAGGGCGACCTGCGCGACCTTCAGGCGATGGCGGTATGACGGGCAGCACGCGCGGAGCGGATGCGTCTATCGCCCTGCTCCGCGCTTTATTCCTGGGTCGAGTTCCGGTATAAAGGCACCCGCTGCGGGTGTCGTATAATGGTAATACCCTAGCTTCCCAAGCTAGAGCCGTGGGTTCGATTCCCATCACCCGCTCCAAAATCGCAAAGCTAAAGCCCTGTTTCTACAGGGCTTTTTCGTTTCCGGGTTTTGGAAGTGTCGATAAAGTGTCGAAGATGGGATTCAGCCGCACCGCGTCCTGCAGGTGATCCGGCGACAAGTGTGCATAGCGCATGGTCATCGTCACGGAAGAGTGCCCAAGCACCTTCTGCAGCGTGAGGATATTGCCACCGGCCATGACGAAGTGACTGGCGAACGTGTGCCGCAGAACGTGCGTGGCTTGTCCGGCCGGAAGCGTGATCGAGGTCGACTCCAGGACCCGGCTGAAATGACGAATGCAGTTCGGGAACGGCCCGTACTCCTTGAAGTAGTCCAACAGCATCCGCTCCAGGGGGGGAGCAATCGGGATGGTTCGTGTACGCCTCGACTTGGTGTTGGCGAAGGTCACAGCGCCATTCTTCACCCTGGACGGCACCAGTCCCTGAGCCTCTCCCCAACGTGCCCCGGTAGCCAGACAGACACGGGCGATCAGCGCCAGGTGACGGCAGTTCGGGTAGTTGTCGAAGACATCCAGTAGCTCGGTTATCTGATCCTGGGAGAGGTACGACAGCGGCCGTTCCTGTAGGCGTAACGGGCGCACCTTGGCCAACGGGTTCGGGTAGTCGATATCGCCCAGGCGGTGCAGCTCGTTGAATACCGACTTCACGTAGCCCAGCCGGTTGTTCAGCGTTTTGCCGTGGATACCTTCGGCCAGTTGCTTGCCGCGCAGGGTGCAGAACTGATCAGCTGTGAACTTCACCGCCAGCGGGTCGCCCAGATCACGAGCGATGTTCGCCAGTACCTGCTTCAAGCGCTTGGAGTCGGCCAGGGTGTGGCCGTGCAGATCGTAGTAGCGTGTGAACACTTCGGAGAGCTTGCGGCGATCCTTTGGCTTGGGTGCCCATTCGGGCGTTTCCATCACCTTGGCTTTGCAGGCTGTTTCGAAGCGGGTGGCCTCTGTCTTGGTCTTGAATGTCTTGCGGAAGCGGCGCCCCTTGATGGGCTCAACATCAACCTTCCAGCGTCCGTCAGGCAGTTGGATGATCGCCATCAGACCGCCCTGCCCCACCTGACATGCCGTTCCTCCAGGATGTTCTTGAGGTGCTTGTACAGCCCGTCCTCGTCCATCCCCTTGGCGGCGTAGTGGTCACGAATTACCGGCCAGCATTCCCAATCCTTGAGCCGGTAAAAGCCCTTTCTAGCGCCCACTCGCTCCCGTGCCAGCAGGCTTACGAAGTTTCCCAGGAACAGTTCCACGTTCTTGCCGGAGAAGCCCCGAGAGGTCTTGTAGTTGCGCTTGTACTCAGTGTCATCGAGCAGCGAATCGACCGGCAGATCGACGCGGGCGTCTTCGCGTAGCAGCGTCCAGATGGGTTCGTAGTAGCCGGGGCGAGCCAGCAACTTGAACTGCTGCATGCCGTAGCGCCAGAGGCCGTCGAGGTGCGGTGTTAAGGCGGCGTAGCTGTTGGTATCGATGGCGTTGCCGGTGTGCAGATCAACGGAGCCACTGGCAAATTGCTGGATAACCGAATGGTGGTAACGCAGCTCGACACGCCACACTGTCTGGTCTTGGTTGTAGTTGTCCGGGTCGCCTTCGTCGAAGCTGTCACGACGTCGCCAGACGCCTTCCCAGTAGTCGAGTTTGTCGGTGGCCTTGGCCTGTTCGGTTTTGTTGTAGATGGCCAGCTGGACGCCACCGGCAGAGCCGAACATGTAGGTCTCACCACGACCGTACACGCTGCTTTTCGTGTCCCAGGTGATTTCCTTGATGCCGGAGATATCACGAGCCGAGCGGGCGCGGCAGTGCATGCGTGCGACCAGATCAGCGGGCGGTTGCCAGCCTTGAACATCCAGGGCGAGATGCACCGCGCATTGGTTGCGTTCAACGTGCGTGAGAATCTGCTCAGCATAGAAATCCATGCGGGCCTGTAGGCGCTCGGGCGACAAGGCGTCGATGGCATGCGGGGACACCTCGACCTTGAGGTGTGGGCCGATGTTCTCGACCTTGGCGTTGTAGTTCTTGAGCAGCAGCACGAAGCCCAGGTCGGCGTTCTGCAGCTTGTACTGATAGCCCGAATCCTTGCTCACCCGGCCTGCATGCCAGCGCTCTCCCGCGAAGTCGACGATGGTGCCGGGTTTGTCGAACAGGCACAGCAGCTCCGGCCGGAGCAGGCCACGGTAGAGCTGGCGGACGGTATCCACGCCACAGTGCAGCAGGCGGACTTTCGACAGGTCGACGATACGGGCGTTGCCCGGGTCTACGAACAGCCGACCGTTCACGTCTTCACGTGCCAGCATGTCCATGCGAAGGAAGTCTTTTGGCTTTTTCACTCAGTCACCTATTGCTGATTACTGCGGAAGTTTTCGTCTTACTTTCTGACGTGTTACAGGGGCGTCAGCGCGAGGCGCGTGCCTCGCTCGCGCCTTCGTTCTGAACTGAACCACTCCGGCGCTCGCTCATACGCGCCACGCCGCCGTCGCGCGCACGCGCGCCTCGTGCCTCGGCGTGCGTTCGTGCGCTAGCGGCTTCGCACGCCTTTCTCTCCATCCAGTGCTCGGGGTATTCAATTCGGTCTTGTCGGTCGATCAGGCACGGTTGTTCCTGGACGTAGGCAGGCACCTGAGGACGATCAAAGGGCGGAAGGCTGGCGTACCAGAGGAAGGCGCTCAGCAGCGCCAGGAACACAAGGTGCAGGCAGTCAGCGAAGTGCAGCGGGCGGGTCTGGATCAACACCAAGGGCTTTGCCCTTGTCATCCCACTCTTGCCGCCGAGGGCTCGGGAGCGCGGGGCGGTGAAGCTGCCCCACTCTCCCGTGGTCAGGCTTGTTTTCATGGCGCGGGGTCAAGGGTGCGCTGCGCCCGTGCTTCCGTTCGCCGGAACGGTGGAGCTGTTCCGACGAGCCGGGAGCGCGGCCCCTGACCCGGAACCATCGGCGGAATGGGTCAGGGTCATGCGGCCCAGTACGTTGCCGGAACCATGCCGGTCGCGGTACCGCATCGCCCTGATAGTGCAAATGTCGTCGAAGTAGAATTCGTTCGGGTTGCCCGTGCTGGAGCTGACCTCGACGGCGAGGAAACAAGGAGCGCCTTGCATGCTGTCCCGAGGGATCAGCACGCCGACGATATCGGCGCACTGCCAGAAGGATTCCGTATCCCCTTCCCACCTCAGTTCCAGCAGGACGGTTTGGCCGACGTAGCTCAGAGCCGTAGGCGTATCCAGGGTCAATCCGCGCTTAGCCATGGCGGCGCTCTCCTTCCGTGGGTTGCTGGGCTTGGATCAGTTGCGGGAGCTGCAAGCGCTCCAGCACCTTGGCAGTGGTGTGACCACGACCGTGAATGACTCGGGCGGTCTGGATCAAGTGGAAGTGCACTTCCAGCGGGTGCTCGTGGCCGCCTTCGAACGGCATGGTCAGGAAGTAGCCGTCTTCAAACACGCCCGGCACTGGCAGTACCAGGCCAATGACGTGGTAGCAGCGCCACCGGCGTTCGCCTTCATCTTCCCAGTACAGTTCCATGAGCACGGTCTGCCCCAGGAGACCAACAGCGGTAACCGGGTCGAGCTGGAAAGGTTGCTTAGCCATGGGCGTAGTCCCCTTCCTTGAACTCGGCTTTGCCTTTGGTCAGATCGGCCCGCAGGCGAGCCAGGTTGACCATGCGGAAGTCGGCCAGCTTGAGCGTCGGGATGGTGCCGGTAGCGGCCCAATCGGCCACCTCTTCCACTGACACGCCACTCAGCTCGGCAAAGGTCTTGAGGCTGCACAGGTCGAGGCTTTCGTCTGCTTTGCTCATAGCGTCCATTCCTGTTCAAGCAGTTGTTGGTGCAGCAAGGCCACGTTGACCATGGTGCGCTTGCCTACCTTGCGCGACGGCAGGTAGTTACGTTCGATCCAGGTGCGCACAACGATGGGTTCGTCGCCCATGCCGATCCACTCGGCAAACTTCTGCCACGGCATCAAGGGCGGGGCACCGTGCAGCTTTTGGGGGTCAAGACCTTCCGTATCCATCGGCTTTAATCCACTATGTTCGGCAATTTTCAGAGAGCAGCAAAGGAATCTATTTCCTTTGCGGAAATTATTACCGCGCATAGCAGGGCTAAGCAATTATTTCCTTGCTATTTATCGATGAATAATCTGCATATGACCACCAGCGCTGATAGAGCAAGGCTACTAATCAAGAAGATCGGCCCGAAGAAGGCCAGCGAGGCAGGCGGCGTCAGCCACGATAGGTGGCTGAGTGTGAGCAAAGGTGCGGTGCGAGTAAGCACCGAAGAGATTGACGTACTGATCAAGCTCTTCCCCCAGTACGCCCTGTGGCTGGCAAACGGGCAGGTAGCACCAGAGATTGGCCAAACCAGTCCTGACTACGACGAAGCCAACCGAAACTTGAACCAACCCAACGCGGGATAGCGATCACCCTGGAAGCTGCTAGGCGCTGGTTCGCCCGCGAGGTTTGAGATGGAAAGATCAGCAGATAGAGCACGGTTATTGATCAAGACGGTTGGCCCCAAGAAGCTGAGCCAGATGAGCGAGACGGATCACAGCCGATGGCTGAACGTGAGCAAGGGAGCTGTGCGAGTGAGCACGGAGGAAGTAGACGTGCTGGTCGGGCTTTACCCCCATTACGCCCTATGGCTGGCCAGCGGGAAGACTGCGCCAGAGATCGGCCAGACCAGCCCAGCCTATGACGAAGCCAACCGAAACTTGAGCCAACCCAACGCGGGATAGCGATCACCCTGGAAGCTGCTAGGCGCTGGCACGCCCGAAAGGATCTCGGTCAACCATGAAGAAACTGATATGCACCATCCTGTGCCTTGTCGCGTTCACGCAGGCCAAGGCAGCCGAAGAAGTCGCCTTCTACGTAGGGCAAGCCCATGACGAATGGGCTTTCAAAGTAACGGGGAAAGGCCGAGCGCTAGCAGGAAAGAGCCTTATCTATACAAGGCTCGACGAGCTGCAGATCGTAAACAATCCAAAACACTCAAAAACCAGATACATAGAGAGTGTTGAAGTCGCCTACGCCTACATCAACAAAGACGGAGTATGGGACTTCAAATCGGTTAATAGCTTTCACCCCGTCAATAAGAACGTACGCCCTGGGGAGAAACTTACAATCAAAGACCTTGAGGCAGGGCTGGATTTAGGTAGCAAAAGAGCTCGTGATTACTGGGTACTCGTAACGCTCTGGCTAAGCAAAAGAGAAACTGTACACGCTCATTCAAGACGAGACATATTCAAATAACCTGAAATCACAGGCGCTTAAGGTTATCAGTTCCAAAATAGCAACGAACAAACTTAACAATTTCATCAGCAACAGGCTTGAAGTGTTCAAACTCTTTCATGTACTCGGTCAGCAGATTACGAGACCATACTGCATGAGCATCCATATCATGAAGTGACGGAAATTTTGCCGCCAAGCTCTTCGATTCTTTCTCAAGCAACCTCATAAGAATAGATTGATTGTTACCTACAATCTTTAAATATTCAGACAGCAACTCCACCATTCTTGATGGCAGCAATGGATTCTCTAAGAGCTGTGTAATTCTCTGAGTCATCTCACAGCACTGTTTATTGAGATAAAGCCTATCAACCTCATGCAAACTCCAATCACCCACATACACCTGAGAGTACAATGCACTACCGCTCCCGTCTTGCGAGCCAGAAGTTTTTTTGATTGATTCAATAGTGTGAATCTTCATTGGACAGTCAGTCGAATTATAAAGCCTCTTATCAGGATCAAATTTCATATCAAAAACACTGGCAGCATAGGAGTCCAACAAATAGCAAGCATTCGCATTAAATAATGCATAGAATTTGAAATCCTCTCTAAGTGGGACTTCGCCTTTTCCAACAAAAAGCGACATCACTTCACTCATAACCTTCAACTGTTCCTTGAACACCTCCGTCCGAATGGGCTGTAGCACTGTACGGCGGGCTTGACGATAGGTAAGGACAGCTAACACCCCCGCCAACAACCAAAAGACAATTTGCACAATATCTTTTAAAACCACCAAGTAATCCATTTGCCCCTCCACAGAAACAAAATTCTTCGCAACATAGCAACCTAGCGAGCAAAGAAAACAACAAACCAATTTCAAGACAAAATAGAACTCCCCAGCTCCCCCACCAAACACCCCGCTTACTAAAACCTTATTTCCGACTTAAATCCGAGCGACATGTGAGAATCAGGAATAACTTTAATAATAGCCTTAAAGTAATTCCGAGTGACTTCAATACACCAATTTAAAAACCTAGAGTCTTTCTCAATCAACTCAAGCCAGCTTTTACCTTTATCCAAGGCATCGGGAACACAAACCAACCCTTTACGCTGAAGATCTTTAACAAAATCAGGATACCCCTCAATCAGTGAGTTCTTCCCATCGGAGAGAGAAAAAGACTGATCTTGTTTAAGAGTCTCTCCTTTAGCATGAACAATCTCATTTCTAATGTTATTTAACAGAATAAATTCCTGCCATACTTTTGTCCCTTTTGGAGGCTTTTCACCAAATGCCTTAAAAATAAACTCTATCTTGTCTTCTAGACCCCTACGTTCTTTCTCTAGCGCCTGCAACCCCTCGCAAGCTTTAATCTCTTGCTCTGTTATGGAGTGTAAAAAAGAAACGCAGAATACATAACTAGATCGAAAAAACCCTTTGCTTTCTCGGTCTTTATTGGGGCACGCATCCTTATGATCTACAGCTATCTTATACCACTCCGTCAAATCATGAGTTAACGCCTCAATACTTGCAGCACAAAGAATTACCACAGCAACTCCTTGCTCAAATCTTGAGCACTCAAGAGCCCGATCAAATAAAGCTGGCGCATGATAAGGAATAAATATCCGATGATTAGAGCTCTGCATAATACTGACCAATACTCAAAACAATTAAGATTAATGGCGACAACATAGTTCGTGTTGCAACATTTAATTATGAATAAATCACAACCTCAAAGACCGCACGCCCCAGAATCACCACGCATGTGATGGCCAGACGCTACTGACTGGCACCATGGCTGTCTAGCGAGAGAGTCGAAAAAGTGTCGAAATCACTGCAAGGGATAGCAGAGAAATGCCGCAAAGGATGGGCTGCAAGACCAGTAAAGCCGGGCTTTGCGGATCAAAGCGAGGCCCCGGAAAGGGTTCGATTCCCATCACCCGCTCCAGACAGCCAAGAAAAAGCCCCGTCATCACTGATGGGGCTTTTTCGTTTCACTAATCCAGTATCCAATCAGGAATTCTACTTACAGCCACGGCCTCTTCTCCTACGGATTAAAGCCGTCCTGACCATTCACCCATTTACCGGAACTTCTGCTCCCCCACGCCCACAGAAAACCATGTGAGTTTTTCTGGAGGCCCCTGGCGATGGAACAGTGGAATATCTGGCTTGAACGTGATCTCTGGCTGAACGTAGCGATTGTGCTGGTCGCCACGTTACTGATCTACAGCGTACTACGTACCTTGGTGAACACCCTGCACAAGCGGCTCAAGGCCTGGTCGAAGGATCAGGACGGCAGTTGGCCGCATTTCATTGCCATGGTGATCGGTCGCACCAACCGCCTGCTGCTGCTGGCGTTCTCCCTGCTGTTGGCGCTGCGCCTGGCGGATTTGCCGCTTACCTGGCAAAGCGCGTTGAGCCATACCTGGTTCGTCGCCCTGGCCTTGCAGGTGGCGCTGTGGGTCGATACCGGCGTGCGCCTGTGGTCGCGCAGCCTGGTGATGGGCAAGAGCGGGGGCCACTACAACCCGGTGATGACCACCATCATCAGCATCATGGTGCTGATCGTGGTGTGGTCGGTGATGCTGCTGTCGATCCTGGCCAACCTCGGCGTGGATATCACCGCACTGGTGGCCAGCCTGGGGGTCGGCGGTATCGCCGTGGCACTGGCGGTGCAGACGGTGCTCAGTGACGTGTTCGCCTCGCTGTCCATCGGCGTCGACAAACCGTTCGAGATCGGTGATTTCGTGGTGTTCGGCGAGGTGGCCGGCAGCATCGAGCACATCGGCCTGAAGACCACGCGCATCCGTAGCCTCAGCGGCGAGCAGGTGGTGTGCGCCAACGCCGACCTGTTGCGGCAGATCGTGCACAACTACAAGCGCATGGACACCCGACGTATCGTCTTCAAGTTCGGCATCAACTACGACACGTCGAGCGAGAAGGTGCGCCAGGTGGCGGAGAAGGTCGGCGAGATCATCCGCGCCACGCCCAAGACCCGATTCGACCGCGCGCACTTTCTCGGTTTCGACGAAAGCCAGCTGACCTTCGAGGTGGTCTATATCGTCCTCACGTCGGACTACAACCAGTACATGGACATCCAGCAGGAGATCAACCTGCACTTGCTCGATGCCCTGCGCGAGCTGGATGTGCGCTTCGCCCTGCCCCGTCGCGACCTACGCCTAGTAGGCGAGAAGATGCCGGTGCTGAAGGTCGCAGGCCTGCCGCAGCAGGTGGAGAGCGATAGCGACGCCAGTGATCAGCGGTTGCCGCGCTTCAGTTGACGTATAACAGCGAGCGAATCGAGCGATCTACGCAACAAACCTGTCACCGCTGCGCTGTATATCCGCGTATGACGCAACGATAGAGTGGGCGAAAAGGAGACTTCGCCCATGCTCACCGAATCACTCGAACTGCAGTACTTCTTCGACCCGTTGTGCGGTTGGTGCTACGCCAGTGCACTAGCGCTGGAAGGGTTGGCCGAACAGCATGGCGCCGCACTGCGCATGATGCCCGTTGGCCTGTTCATGCAACCGCGCCCCATCGCGGCGATTGCCGAGCACGCCTGGCATAACGACCAGCGCATCGCCGAACTCACCGGCCAGCGTTTCACCGAAAACTATCGCAATCAGGTGCTGCTGGCGCCCAAGGGTGTGTTCGATTCGACTGCACTGACGCGGGCACTGGTAGCGCTGGGCGAGCATAGCGCCATACTGGAACCACGCCTGCTGCATGCCGCGCAATGCGCCCGCTATGTCGACGGTGTGGACACCTCTGATGCCGCCAGAGTCGCGGAGATTGCCGTGGAGGTTGCAGCAAGCGCTGGCCTGTCGCTCGATACCGACGCTTTTGCAACGCGACTGCGCAATGACCCAGCGCTTGCGGCGATCACCCAGCGCCGCGTGTCGGATGCCAAACGAGCCTTGCAGATCATGCCTCCTGGCGGCGTTCCACAGTTACTGCTGCGGGTGAACGGGCACAGCCAGGTGATCGTCGGGCAGGATCTCTATACAGGCGCCGAAGCGTTGTTGGCTCGTATCGACGCCGCGCGCTGAGGAAACGCTCAGACCACGCCCACGCCTGCATCGAAGATGGCCAGAAGCCAGCCCAACAGGGCCTCTGGCCATCATCCAAGCCATTGAAAAATTAGCATTTATCCCTTCACATCGCTTCGACGCGCCGCTACGCTGCGGCCCCATGATTCGATGTCTACTGCCTCTGTTCTGCTGTTTCCTCACCCTCTCGCTCAACGCTGCGCCGCGTGACTTCAACGAAGCCAAACGCCTTGCCCGGCCGCTGTATGCCCAGCAATCCACCGAGTTCTACTGTGGCTGCAAGTACAGTGGCACTCGGGTCGATCTGCGTTCCTGTAGCTACACGCCGCGCAAGAATGCCACTCGCGCCCAGCGCATCGAGTGGGAACATATCGTTCCGGCCTGGGTGATCGGCCATCAGCGCCAGTGCTGGCAGAAAGGCGGACGCAAGCACTGCGCGGCCAACGATGTACAGTTCCGCAAGGCCGAAGCGGATCTGCACAACCTGGTGCCGAGCATCGGCGAGGTGAATGGCGACCGCAGCAATTACGCCTTCGCCTGGCTGCCACAGAAGCCGCATCAATACGGCCGTTGCGAGACGGTGGTGGACTTCAAGGCGCGCAAGGTGATGCCGCGTCAGGCCGTACGCGGAATGGTCGCACGCACCTACTTCTACATGGCTGACCGCTACAAGCTGCGCCTGTCGAAACAGGATCGTCAGCTCTACGAAGCCTGGCACAAGGCCTACCCACCCAAACCCTGGGAACAGCAGCGCAACCAGCAGGTGGCTTGCGTGATGGGTTGGGGCAACCCGTACGTGGGCAAGGTGGATATGAGCCGCTGTGCTCGCGGGCGCGGATAGGGATCAGGGACTTGTGCGGTGCCCGCTCAGCGCTCTCGATACCATGCGCGTTGATTCGGCGCTGGACGGCTTTTAAGCTCTGCCGCACATAGCACCCGCCGCGCCCACAAGGACGTCCCATGATTCCCATCAGCCCCACGGCCATGCTGCTCGGAGCGCTGTTCCTGCTGCTCGCCATCATCTGCGTACCCGGCCTGCTGGGCTTGCTCGGCGCCAGCCTGCATCCACGCGCCAGGGCTTACATGCTGGCAAGACGCAAGCGCTTTGGGTTTCTCGCCGTATTCTTCATCGTCGGCAGCCTGCCAGCCTTTCAATTGCTGACCTGGCAGTTGCAGGACTGGTACGAAGCACGCGCACTCGTTCAGCGCCTGGAATCCGAACAGGTGCTCGGCGAACTGGTGCTGCCAGCCGGAACACGGGTGAAGATCGCGCGCCTGGAGCCTGACACGAATCTGAGTGGCGATCCCCTCCCCTATGGTTTGCAGAGCCTGCAGCATGCCGAGTTCGACAAGGCACCAGGCAAAGTGCGTGATGTGCGGGTGCACAGCCTGTCTCTGGACGAAACACGAGCCAGCGCGCAACTGGTAGAGGATGCACGTATCGACGGTTGGCTGTGCTCGTCGCAAGCCGATGTCACCTTCCGCTACCCGCTTGGCACACAGTTCAAACCAGCGGATTGGCAGCTGGACAGCTGCACCCTGGCAGCGGGCAGCGAGGTGGCAGGCGCCATCTGGCCAGCACCGGTATCCGTGCAGGCGCTGCAAGACGGACGCTGGCAGTTGGCGACCGACGACACGCCGATCCACTTCCAGGGGCTCGAGCTGCGTATCTGGAACCTATGGCTCGACGGGCCCTATGGTGAGCTTCAGGGCTGGCAAGCCGAGTTGACCCAGCCACTCGAACTCGGGCCGATGCAGTATCCGGCTGACACGCGTGTACGCGGTTACCAAGGCAACCTGTTGTTCAGCCCGTACGACGAAGCGCCAGCCATGGATCGCCGTGACGGCCAGCCGCTCAAGCCGAATGTGTCGGTGGAGCAGAACGCTGCCGGCGAGGTACTGGGCATTCATGAGAATCAGGACGTGGGCGTGATCGATTGGTTCAGGCTCGTGCCCTGAACCAATCGCAGCTAAAGACGCCTCTAGCGGGAGCGTATGGGGCGTGCCGTGCGTACCACTTTCGTAGCCCGGATGTATCCAGAGATGCACGCGGGGATCACGCGTAGGGCGAACCGGAACGCCAGCCGCTCGTAGCGAAGCGAACAGTCCGCCATTTGCGACAACCTCCATCCAGCGTAGTGCTTCGCGACGACTGCATGGATGCAGGAGATAGAGCGACGCAGGAGGCCAAAGCCGAGTACGCCCTCCGTCACTGGAGGCTCATGGCTGAGACCGTAGGGTGCGCCGTGCGCACCGCTGGTGAAACGAAAGATATCGCGGCTGAAGCCGCTCCTACGGATTGGTGCTCCTGCGGCACCATTACTGCGACAAGCGCTGCAACTCGCGACGCACCATGTTGGCGAACTCCGGTGGGCTGAGCTGGTACAACTCCTGCGCCACCCAGGCCAGCCAGTGCCCTTGCAACTCGGCCTTGCGCGACAGCAGGCGTTGGGCCTCGGTTTCGGCGCGGGCCTGGTGCTCGCGGTGGTAGTCGGCGCGGCTCGGTTTTTCTGTGTTCACGGTGCTGCCCTTTTCCTCATACCAGGCTGAGCAGGCATAATCGCGGCCTGTCCGCCCATTTCGACCGTCATCAATGCGCATCCACGTCAGCTTCATCGACCGCGTCGGCATCACCCAGGAAGTCCTGGCGCTGCTCGGCGGGCGCAATCTGAACCTCGATGCGGTGGAGATGGTACCGCCAAACGTCTATATCGATGCACCGACCCTGAGCGCCGAAGTGCTCGAGGAGCTGCGCGGCGCGCTGCTGCAGGTGCATGGCGTGCAGAGCGTGGAGGTGGTGGACATCCTGCCCGGCCAGCGCCGGCGACTGCAGCTCGATGCGCTGCTCGCTGCGATGCCCGACCCGGTGCTGGCGGTGGATGATCGCGCCACCGTGCTGTTGGCTAACCCGGCGCTGGTCGACATGTGCGCCCGCCCTCCCGAGGGCTTGAGCATCGCCACCCTGTTCGCCGATGACGCGCTGCAACAATCGCTGCTCACCGCGGGTTTTCACCAACCGCTGCGCGAGGTGCATTTCGCCGGCCAGCCGCTGCTGCTCGATGCCCAGCCGATCACCGAAGACGGTCGCCTGACGGGTGGCCTGCTCACTCTTTATGCGCCCAGCCGCATGGGCGAACGCCTGGCAGCGCTGCATCACGATCATTCCGAAGGCTTCGACTCGCTGCTCGGTGAGTCATCGCCGATCCGTGCGCTCAAGGCTCGCGCCTTGCGCGTGGCCTCGCTCGACGCGCCGCTGCTGATTCACGGCGAAACCGGCACCGGCAAGGAGCTGGTCGCACGCGCCTGTCATACCGTCAGCGTGCGCCGCAGTGCCCCTTTCCTGGCGCTGAACTGCGCCGCCCTGCCGGAGAATCTGGCCGAGAGCGAGCTGTTCGGCTACGCCCCCGGCGCCTTCACCGGCGCACAGCGCGGTGGCAAACCGGGGTTGCTGGAGCTGGCCAACCAGGGCACGGTGTTCCTCGATGAAATCGGCGAGATGTCGCCTTATCTGCAGGCCAAGCTGCTGCGTTTTTTGAGCGACGGTAGCTTCCGCCGCGTCGGTGGTGACCGCGAGGTGAAAGTCGACGTGCGCATCCTCAGCGCCACCCACCGCGATCTGGAGAAGATGGTCGCCGAAGGCAGTTTCCGCGAGGATCTATTCTACCGCCTCAATGTACTCAATCTCGAAGTGCCGCCGCTGCGCGAGCGCGGCCAGGACATTCTCTTGCTAGCCCAGCACTTCATGGCCCAGGCCTGTGCGCAGATCCAGCGCCTGCCCTGCCGCCTGGCGCCGGCCACCTTCCCGGCGCTGCTGGCCGGGCGCTGGCCCGGCAACGTGCGCCAGTTGCAGAACGTGATCTTCCGCGCTGCCGCCATCTGCGACAGCAACTGGGTGGAGATGGATGATCTGGATATTGCCGGCACCGAGGTGGCGCCGAAGGTCGAGGGCGAAGTCGGCAGCCTGGAAAAGGCCATGAACGACTACGAGAAGGCGCTGCTGGAAAAACTCTACGACAGCCACCCATCCAGCCGCCAGTTGGCCGCACGCCTGGGCACCTCGCACACAGCCATCGCCAAACGCTTGAAGAAGTACGGGATACCGGGCAAGCACTGACGCACTCGCCCCGTAGGGAGGGTTAGGCGCCTGTCTGAAATACCAATGACCCCGCAAGCTCCGGTGCGCCGTAACCCACCATTGTTGCAACACGGAAGATCGTCCGGTGGGTTACGCGGATCAGATCGACGCGGTGGCGTTGGATACCTTGATCACCCCGCAGGCCACGCGCGCTCCGCCGCCACCGAGAGGCTGCGGATGATCGGAATGATTGTCGGCGCCGGCATGGATCATCAACGCACGACCATTGAGCTCTTCCAGGCGCTTCAGCCGAGGCGCCAATACCGGCTGGCTGGCGCTGCCATCATCGGAGACGTAGAGCGCAGGCAAATCACCAAGGTGGGCATTGTCTTCCCAGGGGAAACCGTGACGGCCGGCGTTGTCCGGATCCCAATGGCCACCGGCAGCGCCAGCCGGGGTCAGCTTGCCGTCGACCTGCGCGGCATCACAGCTGGCGTTCACATGCACATGGAAACCATGCAGCCCAGGCTCCAGGCCGTTCAGCTCGGGGGTGAACACCAGGCCATAGGCGGACTGGCTGATGGTTACGGTTCCCAGCGGCGTACCTGAACCACTCTCGGTGGCCTGCGACATCGTCACGCTGACCGTCTCGCTGGCGTGCAGACTGGTGGCACCCAATAGCGCGAATGCCAGTGGAATCAAGGGTTTCATGAGTGCAGACGCTCCTTTGCAGTGAGTAGTGCTATACCGACCTCCCGCACCACCCAGCGGTTCCGACAACACCGCCGTATCGATTTCGAACCACCGTAACGATTTCGCAACAAAGCCTTGTAACCCACGGCCCGCCTGGCACGACCTCAACTTTTCCAAAAGCGACACCGACATTCGTAGCGATATCGTTACAAGGGGGCGCACACAAATCCCAGAAAAATACTTAAGCCATTGTTTTAATTGATATTTTTAACATTGGCACCCGCATTGCTATAGCTCTCTACAATCTTGCCCGCCATCTAGAAGCGGGCGCCATCACCCCTTGAGGAGTTCACATGAGCGAGTTGCGTTTCACTGCTGATCACGAATGGCTGCGTCTGGACAACGATGGTCTGGTGACCGTCGGCATCACCCATTACGCCCAGGACGCGCTCGGCGACGTGGTGTACGTGCAACTGCCGGAAGTGAAGGCCTTCGCCCAGGGCGAGGAAGTAGCCGTGCTGGAATCGGTGAAAGCCGCCAGCAACATCGTCATGCCGCTGGATGGCGAGATCGTCGAGGTCAACGGTGAGCTGGAAGGCAGCCCGGAGCTGGTCAACGAGTCGCCACTGGAAAAAGCCTGGTTCTTCCGTATGCGCCTGGCCGACAACGCCGTGCTGGCCGACCTGCTCGACAAGGCCGGCTATGATCGTCTGTTGAACGCCAACGCCGACGCCTGAGTGACTGCCATGACCAAGCTCGATACCCAGAACGAATTCATCGCCCGCCATATCGGCCCGCGCGACGCCGATACCGCAGCCATGCTCGAACTGCTTGGCTATGACTCGGTGGACGCGCTGACCGCCAGCGTGATCCCCGAGAGCATCAAGGGCACCAGCATCCTTGGCGAGCAGCCGGGCCTGTCGGAAGCCGACGCCCTGGCACGCATCAAGACCATTGCCGCCAAGAATCAGCAGTTCAAGAACTTCATCGGCCAGGGTTACTACGGCACCCACACGCCGAGCCCGATCCTGCGCAACCTGCTGGAAAACCCGGCCTGGTACACCGCCTACACCCCGTACCAACCGGAGATTTCCCAAGGCCGCCTGGAAGCGCTGCTGAACTTCCAGACCCTGATCAGCGACCTTACCGGCATGCAGATCGCCAACGCTTCCTTGCTCGACGAAGCTACCGCTGCCGCCGAGGCGATGACCTTCTGCAAGCGCCTGTCGAAGAACAAGGCCAGCAACACCTTCTTCGCCTCCCAGCACTGCCACCCACAAACCCTCGACGTGCTGCGCACCCGTGCCGAGCCGCTGGGTATCGAAGTGGAAGTGGGCGACGAAGCCGCCATCACCGACGCCAGTGCCTACTTCGGCGCCCTACTGCAGTACCCGGCGAGCAACGGTGACATCTTCGACTACCGCGCCCTGGTCGAGCGTTTCCACGCCGCCAACGCCCTGGTCGCCGTCGCCGCCGACCTGCTGGCCCTGACCCTGCTCACCCCGCCGGGCGAGTTCGGCGCCGACGTTGCCCTGGGCAGCGCCCAGCGCTTCGGTGTACCGCTGGGTTTCGGCGGCCCGCACGCCGCTTACTTCGCCACGCGCGACGCGTTCAAGCGCGACATGCCGGGCCGCCTGGTCGGCATGTCGGTCGACCGCTTCGGCAAGCCGGCCCTGCGCCTGGCCATGCAGACCCGCGAGCAGCACATCCGCCGCGAGAAGGCCACCAGTAACATCTGTACCGCGCAAGTGCTGCTGGCCAACATCGCCAGCATGTACGCCGTGTACCACGGCCCGAAAGGCCTGACCGCCATCGCTCAGCGTGTACACAGCTTCACCGCCATCCTCGCCCTGGGCCTGACCAAGCTGGGTCACAGCGTCGAGCAGCAACACTTCTTCGACACCCTGAGCATCAAGACCGGCGCCAAGACCGCCGAGTTGCATGCCAAGGCCCGTGCCGCCGGCATCAACCTGCGCGAGATCGACGCAGAGCGCCTGGGCCTGTCGCTGGACGAAACCACCGACGAAGCGGCTGTGGCGGCGCTGCTGAACCTGTTCGCCGCCGGCCAAGCTGCCCCTGCCGTCAGTGATCTGGCTGCGCAGATCGCCGGCCGCCTGCCGGAGAACCTGCTGCGCCAATCGGCGATCCTGCAGCACGAAGTGTTCAACCGTTACCACAGCGAAACCGAGTTGATGCGCTACCTGCGCAAGCTGGCTGACAAGGATCTGGCGCTGGATCGCAGCATGATCCCGCTGGGCTCCTGCACCATGAAACTCAACGCCGCCAGCGAGATGATCCCGGTGACCTGGCCGGAATTCGGCAACCTGCACCCCTTCGCTCCGGTCGAGCAGGCCGCCGGTTACACCCAGCTGACCAACGAACTGGAAGCCATGCTCTGCGCCGCCACCGGCTACGACGCCGTGTCGCTGCAGCCCAACGCCGGCTCCCAGGGCGAGTACGCAGGTCTCTTGGCCATCCGCGCCTACCACCTGAGCCGTGGCGACGATCAGCGTGACATCTGCCTGATCCCGCAATCGGCCCACGGCACCAACCCGGCGACCGCCTCCATGGCCGGCATGCGCGTGGTGGTGACCGCCTGCGATGCGCGTGGCAACGTCGACATCGCCGATCTCAAGGCCAAGGCCGAAGAGCACAAGGATCGCCTGGCTGCGATCATGATCACCTACCCGTCCACCCACGGTGTGTTTGAGGAAGGCATCCGCGAGATCTGCCAGATCATCCACGACAACGGCGGCCAGGTTTACATCGACGGCGCCAACATGAACGCCATGGTCGGCCTCTGTGCACCGGGTCAGTTCGGTGGCGACGTCTCGCACCTGAACCTGCACAAGACCTTCTGCATCCCGCATGGCGGTGGCGGCCCGGGCGTTGGCCCGATTGGCGTCAAGTCGCACCTGGCGCCCTTCCTGCCGGGCCATGGCCACATGGCACGCAAGGAAGGTGCAGTCAGCGCCGCGCCGTTCGGCAGCGCCAGCATCCTGCCGATCACCTGGATGTACATCACCATGATGGGCGGCAACGGCCTCAAGCGCGCGTCGCAGATGGCCATCCTCAACGCCAACTACATCGCCCGTCGTCTGGAAGAGCACTACCCGGTGCTGTACTCCGGCGAAGGCGGCCTGGTGGCGCACGAGTGCATCCTCGATATCCGCCCGCTCAAGGAAACCAGCGGCATCAGCGTCGACGACGTGGCCAAGCGCCTGATCGACTTCGGCTTCCATGCCCCGACCATGTCCTTCCCGGTAGCCGGCACGCTGATGATCGAGCCGACCGAGAGCGAGTCCAAGGAAGAGCTGGATCGTTTCTGCGACGCCATGATCGCCATTCGCGAGGAAGTCCGCGCGGTCGAGCAAGGCCGTCTGGACAAGGACGACAACCCGCTGAAGAACGCCCCGCACACTGCCCTGGAACTGGTTGGTGAATGGCATCACGCCTACAGCCGCGAGCAGGCCGTGTACCCGCTGGCGAGCCTGATCGAGGCCAAGTACTGGCCGCCGGTGGGCCGCGTGGACAACGTCTACGGCGACCGCAACCTGGTCTGCGCCTGCCCGTCCATCGAGGCGTATCAGGACGCGTAAGCACCGCCCCGTAGCCCGGATGCAATCCAGGGAAGCTGTCAAAAGCTCCCGGATTTCATCCGGGCTACATCCAACCCGTTTCTTTCGGCTCCCCCTTCATCGGGGCGGGCTGACTTCATCCCGAGAAAAACGATAAAGAGGGCCTCATCATGTTCAGCAAGCACGACCAACTGCAGGGCTATGACGATGCCCTACTCGCAGCGATCCTGGCCGAAGAACAGCGCCAGGAAGACCATATCGAGCTGATCGCTTCGGAGAACTACTGCAGCCAGCGCGTCATGCAGGCGCAAGGCAGCGGCCTGACCAACAAGTACGCCGAAGGCTATCCGGGCAAGCGTTACTACGGTGGTTGCGAGCATGTGGACAAGGTCGAGGCGCTGGCCATCGAGCGAGCCAAGCAACTGTTCGGCGCCGACTACGCCAACGTCCAGCCGCACTCGGGCTCTTCGGCCAACAGCGCCGTGTACCTCGCACTGCTGAACGCGGGCGACACCATCCTCGGCATGAGCCTGGCCCACGGCGGCCACCTGACCCACGGCGCCAAGGTGTCGTCCTCGGGCAAGCTGTACAACGCCGTGCAGTACGGCATCGACGAGAACGGCCTGATCGATTACGACGAAGTCGAGCGTCTGGCCGTCGAGCACAAGCCGAAGATGATCGTCGCCGGCTTCTCGGCCTACTCGCGCGTGCTGGACTTCCCGCGTTTCCGCGCCATCGCCGACAAGGTGGGTGCCCTGCTGTTCGTCGACATGGCCCACGTCGCCGGTCTGGTTGCAGCCGGCCTGTACCCGAACCCGGTGCCCTTCGCCGATGTGGTCACCACCACCACGCACAAGACCCTGCGCGGCCCGCGTGGCGGCCTGATCCTCGCGCGTAAGAACGAGGAAATCGAGAAGAAGCTCAACTCCGCCGTGTTCCCCGGCGCCCAGGGCGGCCCACTGATGCACGTCATCGCGGCCAAGGCCGTGTGCTTCAAGGAGGCGCTGGAGCCAGGCTTCAAGGCCTACCAGCAGCAGGTGATCGACAACGCTCGCGGCATGGCCGAGGTGTTCGTCCAGCGCGGCTATGACGTGGTCTCCGGCGGTACCGATAACCACCTGATGCTGATCAGCCTGGTCAAGCAGGGCCTGACCGGCAAGGCGGCCGACGCAGCGCTGGGCGACGCCCACATCACCGTGAACAAGAACGCAGTGCCCAACGATCCGCAGTCGCCATTCGTCACCTCCGGCATCCGTATCGGCACCCCGGCAGTGACCACCCGCGGCTTCAAGGAAAGCGAATGCCGCACCCTGGCCGGCTGGATCTGCGACATCCTCGACGACCTGGAAAACCCGGCCGTGATCGAGCGCGTGCGCGGCCAGGTCGCCGACCTGTGCGCTACCTTCCCGGTCTACGCTGACTGACACCCGACGAACGACGGGTCGCGCTGCGGCCCCAACCGGTGCGCGCGGCGCACCCAACAGGAAACCGACATGACCACTGAAACCCTCGCCAAGACTCCGCTGCACGCCCTGCACCTCGAACTCGGCGCGCGCATGGTGCCCTTCGCCGGCTATGACATGCCCGTGCAGTACCCGCTGGGCGTGATGAAGGAACACCTGCACACCCGCGAGGCCGCCGGCCTGTTCGACGTCTCGCACATGGGCCAGATCCTGCTGCGTGGCGAGAACGCCGCGCGCGCCCTGGAAACCCTGGTACCGGTGGACATCATCGACCTGCCGGTGGGCCTGCAGCGCTACGCCATGTTCACCGATGCCGATGGCGGCATCCTCGACGACCTGATGGTCGCCAACCTGGGCGACGACACCCTGTATCTGGTGGTCAACGCCGCCTGCAAGGATCAGGATCTGGCCCACCTGAAGCAGCACATCGGCGAGCAGTGCCAGATCGAGAGCCTGTTCGAGGAGCGCGCCCTGCTCGCCCTGCAAGGCCCGAAGGCGGTCGACGTGCTGGCCCGCCTGGCGCCGGAGGTGAGCAAAATGACCTTCATGCAGATCGCCCGCGTGCGCCTGCTGGGCAGCGAGTGCATCGTCAGCCGCAGTGGCTATACCGGCGAAGACGGCTTCGAAATCTCCGTCGCCGTGGATCAGGCAGAAGCCCTGGCGCGCAGCCTGCTGGCCGAAGTGGAAGTCGAAGCCATCGGCCTCGGCGCCCGCGATTCGCTGCGCCTGGAAGCCGGGCTGTGCCTCTATGGCCATGACATGAGCACCAGCACCACGCCGATCGAAGCCAGCCTGCTGTGGGCGATTTCCAAGGTACGTCGTGCAGATGGCGAGCGCGCTGGCAACTTCCCGGGCGCCGAGCGTATCTTCGCCCAGCAGCGCGAAGGCGTGCCGAGCAAGCGTGTCGGCCTGCTGCCGCAGGAACGCGTGCCGGTGCGTGAAGGCGCGGAAATCGTTGATGCCGACGGCAACGTGATCGGCCAGGTGTCCAGCGGTGGCTTCGGCCCGAGCCTGGGCGCGCCGGTGGCCATGGGTTACGTCAAGGCCAGCCACATGGCCATCGATAGCGAAGTCTGGGCCGTGGTGCGCGGCAAGCGCGTGCCGATGAAAGTGACCAAGACCCCATTCGTGCCGCAACGCTACTACCGCGGTTAAGCGCTCTCGTGGCCCGGATACGCTCCGGGCTACGTGGTTAGTGCCCCTGCGTAGGGCGGGCGGAATCCGCCAGATCAGCCGTGGCGGGTTTCACCCGCCCTACTCTTCACCGCACGTCGGTGAAGATCAGGCGATTGCCGAATGGATCGGTCAGCGCCAGATCACGGCCCCAGGGCTGCGCCACGATATCCGGTCGAGCGAAGTCGTAGTCCTTGCCGCGCAGCTCACTCAGCAATCCATCCAGGTCATCACAGGAGATGCGCAACGCTGCGCCCGGGCAGCAGTCGCCATGGTGCTCGGACAGATGCAGCACGCAGCTTCCGCGTGACAGTTGCAGGTACAGCGGCAGGCTCGGCTCGAAGCGGTGTGACCAATCCTCGGCGAAGCCCAGGTAATCGATATAGAACGCCCGCGCTCGCGCCTCGTCGAAGCTGCGCAGAATAGGAATTGGAGCGGCCAGTTGCATGGTGTTATCCAGCGAAGGGAGGGCCCATCAGCTTTACTGCAACAACGAGCCGGCGCAAGCGCATCAGCCCCTGATCCGCTCGTACGGCACACGCTCGCGTCCGGCACGCAGCGTCTGCGCCCACCAGTTCAACTGCACCAACATATGGGCCATGGCCGAGTTGGCGCGACGTGGCTCACCCAGCCGCCCCTGTTCGTCGAACTGCTCCCAGGCATTGGTGAAGCTCACCGAGCCACGCACCGTCATGGCGTGCAGCTCCGCCAGCACCTGACGCAGTTGCTCCACTGCTCGTAGCCCGCCGGATACCCCGCCATAGCTGACGAAGCCCACCGGGCGCGCCTCCCAGGAAGCCGGCACCTCGTCGATGAACTGCTTGAGCGCTGCCGGATAGCCGTGGTTGTACTCCGGGGTGACGATCAGAAAGGCATCTGCACGCAGCAGCTGCTGCTGCGACTGATGGCGCAGCTGTGCAGCTTCAGGTTCCTCGCCAGGCTGGCGGAACATCACGGCCGGGTCGACCAGGCTCAACTCGAACTCACTGCGTTGCTCGATCTGCTCACGCGCCCAGGCCACCACCTGATCGCAGAAGCGCTCCTCGCGCACGCTGCCGTAGATCAGAACCAAACGAATGCGATCCTGCATGGGAATCCCCTCGGGGTTGTCTATCAAGGCCTGCGAGGGTAAAACCTCAACTTAACTTGAGGTCAAGAGGGATTTTCATGTTGGCGCCACACGAACGTCTCGAGCGACCACTCACTGTCGGCCAGGTAGCCGAACGCAGCGGGGTGAGTGTTTCCACCCTGCACTTCTACGAGGCCAAGGGGCTGATTCACAGCCATCGCAACGCAGGTAATCAGCGCCGTTATCCACGGCAGATCCTGCGTCGGGTTGCCTTGATCAAGGTGGCGCAACGCCTGGGGATTCCACTGGCGGACATCGGCGCGATCCTCGCGACGCTACCGCACGATCACACGCCCACAGCAGCCGACTGGCAACGCTTTTCACAGCATTGGAAACAGGAGCTGGACGCCCGCATCGAGCGTTTGAGCAGGTTGCGCGATCAACTCACCGGCTGTATCGGCTGCGGCTGTCTATCGATGGACGACTGCCCGCTGCGTAACCCCGGGGATCGCCTGGGTAACCAGGGCAGCGGCCCGCGCCTGCTCGAAGGCGATTAGGTTCTGTAAGAAGGGTCGTCGAGCGCAGGTCAGGCGAGGCAAAAAAGGGTGAGGAACGGTCGGAGTCGCGGTCGACTTTACGAGCTGTAAATGAGCATTTGACCGGGCTGGCGTTCCAGCCCGTTTTTAACGAAGCATCACCGAGGCGCAGGCACTTTTCGTACAGAACCTAATCCTCCAGGCAATTGCGCCGATTGCTGAAGACCTCTCGCTGAATATCACGCACATCCAGCGATATCGCCGGCACCTGCGGCAGACGCTCTACCAGCGCGCGTACGATGCGCCGGGACAAGGCGCGCTTGTCCGCATCGCTGCGGCCAGCCAGAACGTAGAAGATCAGGTGCACGAACAGCCCCGGCTCACCGCCGACGCAGTGGTGTTCGTACAGACTGAGACGAACCTTGACCTCACCCGGCTGGAATAGACCGCTGTCTGCCGCCTGGTCGTGCACCAGGCGCACCAGTTCCTGCGGCGCTATCAACTGGCCTACCTCGTGGGCGGCCTCGATCAGGCAATGCGGCATGCGTTCTCCCAGGATAATGCGCGACTCGTCATACGTTATCACACAACAACATCGATACCAGCGGCCTTGCAACCAGGGTCGGAAATCCCTCTACAGAACCGTATTGAGCCAGGAAGCTCGCGTACCCAGGGTCTATCAGACGACCAGGGGTTGCTACTTTCGTCTAGCCATACGTTGACAAGAGGAGAAAAGGCTGTCGATAATCCAGCTAGTTGTATGACGACATATGACACTAATAACAACAAGAACCAGGGCCAGAACATGATCAACCTCACCTCTCCCCCTGCGCAGCAGCACCCAAGCCGCTCGGCAAACGCCATCGCCACACGCCATAGAACCGGATTCGCCGGAGGCTGACCCAGCCCCTGGCAATGATCGGTCTCGTTCGGCCGGTCTATCGCCCTCCACAGGGCAAACACAACATTCCCATCATGCAGGTCCCGAGCAGGCCAGCAGGGGATGGTTCGTTCAAAAACTGGGAGCACAACAACAATGACCGCACGCAACATCATTCCATTGGCTCTGCTTGGCAGCACGGCTCTGGCCCTGGTTCTGCCGACTGCCACGCACGCCGCCGGCTTCGTCGAAGATGCCAAGGTCACCCTCGGCCTGCGCAACTACTACTTCAACCGCAACTACCTGAACGGCACCGATCCGATGATCGGCCCGGCAACCAATCGCGAGCGCCAGGGACAGGCCGAAGGCTGGACGCAGAGCTTCATCCTTGATGCGCGCTCCGGCTACACCCAAGGCACCGTCGGCTTCGGCCTCGACGTGTTGGGCCTGTACAGCATCAAGCTGGACGGCAACCGTGGCGCCGCCAACACCCAACTGCTGCCGATCCACGATGATGGCCAGGCTGCTGACCAGTTTGGTCGCACCGCCGTAGCGGCGAAAGCCAAGCTGTCCAAGACCGAGCTGAAAGTCGGTGAGTGGTTCGCCGTGCTGCCGATCCTGCGTGCCGACGACGGCCGCTCGCTGCCGCAAACCTTCCAGGGTGCCCAGCTGACTTCCAACGAGATCGACGGCCTGACTCTGTACGGCGGCCAATTCTGGAAAAACAGCCAGCGTCACGATGCCAGCCGCGAAGAGATGTCCTTCGGTGGCGTAGAGGGTGATGACTTCAACTTCGCCGGTGGTGAGTACCGTTTCAACGGCAACAACACCATGGTCGGCGTCTGGCACGCTCGCCTGGAAAACGTCTACCAGCAAAGCTACGTGCAACTGACTCACAGCCAACCGGTCGGTGACTGGGTACTGGGTGCCAACCTCGGCTACGTGACTGGCAAGGAAGAAGGTTCGGCCAAGGCCGGTAACCTGGACAACAAGGTGTATCAGGGCGCGTTCACCGCCAAGACCGGCAACAACACCTTCACCGTGGCCTATCAGCGCCTGAGCGGCGATACCAAGTTCATGCGTATCGACGGCGCCAGCGGCGGCACCCTGGTCAACGACGGTTTCACCAACAGCTACGACAACCCGGAAGAGCGTTCCTGGCAGATTCGCCATGACTACAACTTCGCCGGCCTCGGCATTCCTGGCCTGACGATGATGAACCGCTACGTCAGCGGCGATAACGCCACCCTCGGCGGTCGTACCAATGCCGAAGAGTGGGGTCGCGAGTCCGAGCTGGCCTACACCATCCAGGAAGGCTCACTGAAGAACCTCAGCGTGCGCTGGCGTAACTCCGACGTCCGCCGTGATGGTAATGCCCAGGATATCCACGAGAACCGTCTGATCATCAACTACCCGCTGTCGATCCTGTAATACCGGACGCATCACTGCGTCCTATTGACTCCTGTGTGTTTACGGCACTTTACGCCCGTCCTCGTGACGGGCTTTTTTTGTCTGCCGACCATCCCTGCCGACACCGCCACCACAATGCCAGGAGCTGCTCCCGGTAACTGCGTAGGGTGCGCCGCGCGCACCGCCCTTCACACAGCAAGCCGACATACGCTGCGTCAGCGTAAACGCCCCACCATCTGCGCCAGCACGCTCAACACATCCTGCCCGAGCTTCTTCGAGCGCGCGCCATTCCAGCCGGTGCGCGGCTGCGGGTTGTCGTCGTGATCCTTGAACGGCATCTCGATGGTGAACGACAGGCAATCGAAGGCCTGCCCCACGGCGTTACAGGCCAGGGTCAGGTTGGCCTGGCCCGGCTCGTCACGCGGGTAGCCGAAACGGGTTTGAAATTCGGCGTCGATGCCAACCAGGCGACTGCGGAAATCCGCCTCCAGCTCGGCCAAACGCGGTGTATAGCCTGGGTTGCCTTCGCAGCCTGCGGTGAACACATGAGGAATTTCCTCATCGCCATGGATATCGAGAAACAGATCGACGCCGATGCGTTGCATATGCTGCAGCACGAACAGGACTTCCGGGCTGCGCTCGGAACTGGCCGATTGCCAGGCCCGATTGAGATCCTGCCCCGCATAGTTGGTACGCAGATGACCGCGATAGGCGCCATCCGGGTTCATGTTCGGCACCAGATACAACTCGGCCTCGTCCAGCAGCGCAGCAATCTCGGCGTCCTGCGAATCCTGCAGCCGCTCGATCAGCCCCTCCATGAACCACTCGGCCATGTGCTCACCGGGGTGTTGCTGGGCAATGATCCATAGCTTGCGCGGTGCGGCCGCTTGCCCAGCGATGCGTAGCAGCTGGATATCGCGCCCTTCCAGGCTTCGGCCGCAGGCGACCAGCTCGGCGCCACGCTCCAGCGCGTTGGCGACCAGGCGCTCATGGCGTGCCCGTGGATAGGGCTCGAAATAGGCGAACCAGACCTGCTCGTGCTCGGCCTGCAGCTCAACGTGCAACTGACCGTCCGCATAGCGGGTCGGCACGCGGAACCAGTCGTGTTGATCGTAACTGGCCACGGCCTGGTAGCCATCCCAGGCACGGTTATAGGCGGACTGCCCGGCATTGCTCAGCACGAAGGCATGCCGCTGCCCTGGCACCAATCCGTCCACCTTGAAATGAAACCACTGAAAATGATGGCTGTTGATATCCGGCCGCATGGCCAGCACGACCTGCTGCGGGTTGCTGGCGTCGATGACCTGGATATTGCCGCTGTCGAAATCCGCGCTGGTTTTCATGGCTGCCTCGTGAACGAAATCATCCACCAGCATTGCAGCTCATCGCCGCAGTGTGAAGCCGCACGAAGACAGACTGGCCATCCAGAGCGAACTATGACGGGCGAGGCCGGCCTAATAGCGACTTGCCTTGATTCTTGCCTACGGAGCCACCGCCATGCCCAGTTCGATCAGCCTGCTTCACGCCACGACCGCCCTTCTCGCCTTCGCACTGCTGGCCGGTTGCGCCGGGCGCGAGCCAGACTCCAGCACGCCGGCGAAGCAACCGCAGATCGAACAGCCGGTCACCCTCGACGAGCAGGATCAGCTGCGTCAGCAGGCGCAACGTGGCGACCTGGAGAGCCAGTTCCAACTTGGCAGCAGCTATTTCGTCGGCCAACCGGAAAAGAATCTCAAGCAGGCCGAGTACTGGTGGAAGCAGGCAGCCGACAAGGGCCACGCCATGGCCGCAGTGAGCCTGGCCTATCTCTACACCGGGCGTGACGCCCCCGAGTTCGCCAACCAGCGCGACATGCTGCGTTATCTCAACCAGTCAGCGGCGGCCGGCAACCCGATGGCCCAGCACATTCTCGGCAACCTCTACCGTCGCGGCGAAGGCGGCGTAGCACGCGATCCGGATCAGGCCCAGCGCCTGTACCAGAGCGCCTGCAAACAAAACTACGAGCCCTCTTGCTCGGCCCTGAACCCGTAACAGGTACAGCCTTCAGGGCTGCAGATCGAACAGCGCCTTGCCACTTTCCATGTCGCAGGGCGCCGAGAAATGCTCGTGGAAGATCAGCCAGCGGCCACCCTGACGACGCAGGCACTGCGTCACACGCATCCAGCAGCTGTCCATCTCACCTTTCTCGTTGGTGCCGCCGCAGTGCAGCAGGTAATGCGTCACGCCCAGGTCAGCCTCGGCGGTGAAGGTTGGCGCATGCGGGTCGAACATGCCGGGGCCGCTGCACATTTCCATGCAAGCCTGCCAGTGCGCCTGGTACGTCGGGCGTCCCTGGAAACGCAATGGGCCGACGGCGTCGTAGGCCACCACATCCTCGACGTAGTGGCTCATGATGCGCGCCACATCCTTGCTGCGGCAGGCTTCGGCCCAGCTGTTCAGGGCGTCTTGCAGTTGATGCTGACTCATGTCGACTCTCCTCGTTGGGTGGGATGACTCAGTGGCGAGCGGCCGGGTCGATATCCAGCTGGCGAACCGGACGCACTTCAACGCAACCAACGCGTGCAGCGGGAATGTGCCCGGCAAGCTGGATGGCCTCGTTGAGATCGCGCGCCTCGATCAGATAGAAGCCGGCGAGCTGCTCCTTGGTTTCGGCGAACGGACCATCGGTGATGGCCAGCTTGCCGCCGCGCATGCGCACGGTGGTCGCGGTCTGCACCGACTGCAGCGCCTCAGCGGCGAGCATGCGCCCACTCTCCTGCACACGCTGGGCATAGGCGTGGCATTCACTGTCATGGGGGCTGTCCGGGGAGCTGTGCAGCTCCTGCTCATTGGCGTAAACGAGGCAGAGGTATTTCATGGCGCGCTCCAGTTCCGATGCAGTGGGTACTGGATAGTCGAACGCGGCGAGCGCATTTCGACATTGGCCGGAAAAACATCACCGAAGCAGACGAACGGTAGGGTGCGCCGTGCGCACCAGCCTCTAAGAGCCTGTTCAAAGTCTCGCGAGCTAGAGCCAGGCAATACCGATGGCGGCCCCGCGAATCGAGCGAAGAACGCTCGGAGTCGCGTTCGACTTTACGAGCTGTAAATGAGCATTACTCACTTCGTTCGCCCTCCGGGCCGCGCTGAAGCGCGTTAGCTGCAAGCAGCTTCTGACCGGGCTGGCGTTCCAGATTGATTTCAACGCTGCATAGCCGACGCGCAGCAGACTTTGAACACGCTCTAAGGATTGAGCCCGCCCCTACTTGCGCACTGGCAATTCGAAGTCTGCCGGCAAGCTCAGCGCGCTACTCGGGCACTTCGACGCTGACGTGAATCGCATCGTGTCGCCAGAACTCCAGGTCGCAATCGATGATGCGCCCGTGCTGGTCACGGTTGACCCGGATGATGCGCAGCGCCGGGCTGCCCGGCGCCACACGCAGACAGCTCGCCGCCTCGGCATGCAGCGCGGTGGGCACCATGTCGAAGCGCACGCGACCATAATGAATGCCGTATTCGTTGGCATAGAGATCGGTCAGCGAACGGGTAAGGTCGAAGTCGAGAATGCCGGGAAAATAGGCCGGATTGAGGTAGTGCTCGACATACAGCACCAAACGCCCATCGATACGCCGTGCCCGGCACACCTGATAAACGCTGGATAACGCCGGCAGCTCCAACACCTGGCAGATCTGTGCGCTGGCCGGCATCAGCCGCGCACTCAGGACTTCTGTGGCAGGCACACGTCCCTGCTCGGCGACCATGGCATGGAAATGCGTGCGCACCAGGGGGTTGTACGCTACCCGCGCCGGCGAGACGAACCAGCCGCGGCGCTCCTCGCGGTAGACCAGCCCCTGCGCCTCCAACTGGCCAAGCGCTTCGCGCAGGGTGATACGCGTGGTATCGAACAGCTCGCTGAGCTTGCGCTCGGCCGGCAACTTGCTGCCAGCGGGCAACAGGCCCCGATCGATCTGCTCCTGCAAGGCGCGACAAATGAGGGTGACGGCCCGCGGCGCTTCTTCGCGCATCAATATTTCCCCTTTTGGACTAGTCCAGCCCCAACACAGGGCAAAAGTCACTTGCTCGGACGGGTTACGAGCCTAGGCAGTCTAGATGACTGATAGATGACAACCCTGCTGCAAGCACGCTGCATGCCATCGCCACATCGACTCACTGCCCGTGAAATCAGCCACTTATCCATGGTCTACGCTTGAGGAGCGCGCCAGCTGACTGCACCTGGACATCTACACCCCATGGCTGGACATGAAACTGTCATCGAAGGCACCTAGATTGGCGCGGACATTGCTGATCTAGACCAACACTCTCACTGCAAAGGAGTTTCCGATGAAACAACTGCTGCTGGCTTCACTGATGGGCTCGGCCATCGCTCTGGCGACTTCCGCCATGGCCGAAAGCACTGACCTGCAGGCACTGGAACAGGCCGCACGCGCAGAAGGCGCGGTGAACAGCGTGGGTATGCCCGACAGCTGGGCCAACTGGAAAGACACCTGGGCCGACCTGGCCAAAATCTACGGCCTCAAGCACCAGGACACTGACATGAGCTCGGCGCAGGAAATCGCCAAGTTCGCTGCCGAGAAGGACAACGCCACCGCCGATATCGGTGACGTCGGCGCGGCCTTCGGCCCCATCGCCGTGCAGCAGGGCGTGACCCAGCCGTACAAGCCGAGCACCTGGGAACAGATTCCGGACTGGGCCAAGGACAAGGACGGCCACTGGATGCTGGCCTACACCGGCTCCATTGCCTTCATCGTCAACAAGCAACTGGTCAAGGACATTCCGCGCTCCTGGGCCGACCTCAAGACCGGCACCTACAAGGTTTCCGCCGGTGACGTGAGCACCGCCGCGCAAGCCGTGAACGGCGTCCTGGCTGCCGCCATCGCCATGGGCGGCAACGAGAGCAACGTGCAGCCGGCGCTGGATTTCTACGGTGAGCTGGCCAAGCAGCGTCGCCTGTCGCTGGCCAACCCGACCATCCAGACGCTGGAAAAGGGTGAAGTGGAAGTCGGCATCGTCTGGGACTTCAACGGCCTGTCCTACCGCGACCAGATCGACCCCGAGCGTTTCGAGGTGCTGATCCCCTCCGACGGTTCGGTGATCTCCGGCTACAGCACCATCATCAACAAATGGGCGAAGAATCCCAACGCCGCCAAGCTGACCCGCGAGTACATCCTCAGCGATGCCGGGCAGATCAACCTGGCCAAGGGCAACGCCCGTCCGATCCGCGCCGAGCATATCGACCTGCCGGCCGAGGTACAGGCCAAGCTGCTGCCGCAGGAGCAATACGCCAAGGTGCAGCCGATCAAGGATGCCGCGGCCTGGGAGAACACCTCCAAGATGCTGCCGCGCCTGTGGCAGGAACACGTGATTCTGCACATGAACTAAGGCAACCCGAACCGTAGGGCGGACTCAGGAGCGAAGCGAACAGTCCGCCATTGTTCAATCCCAAGGCGTACTGCTTCGCGACGACTACATGGATGTAGGAGGTAGAGCGACGCAGGATGCCAAAGCCGAGTACGCCCTACGGCAGCCCCCTCCGGAAGCCGGTGATACGTCGTCGAACGAGAGAAAGCGATGAAGCACAACGTCATCCTAGTGGTGCTGGATGGCCTGAGTTATCAGGTGGCCCAGCATGCGCTGGGCCACCTGCTGGCTTACTGCCAGGCCGGACGCGCCACGCTGTACAAGCTCGACTGCGCGCTGCCGGCGTTGTCCCGCCCGCTCTATGAGTGCATCCTCACCGGTGTCGCGCCCATCGACAGCGGTATCGTGCACAACGATGTGGTACGCCTGTCGAACCAGCGCAGCATCTTTCACTACGCCCGCGACGCCGGCCTGACTACCGCCGCTGCGGCCTATCACTGGGTCAGCGAGCTGTACAACCGCGCACCTTTCCAGGCCGCCCGTGACCGCCACACCCGCGACGAATCGCTGCCGATACAGCACGGTCACTTCTATTACGCCGACCACTACCCGGACTCGCACCTGTTCGCCGATGCCGACAGCCTGCGTCAGCGCCATCAGCCCAACCTGCTGCTGGTGCACCCGATGAACATCGACGATGCCGGCCACAAGCACGGCCTCGACAGCCCGCAATACCGCAATGCTGCGCGCATGGCCGACGTGCTGCTGGCCGAATACATCCAGACCTGGCTCGACGCTGGTTACCAGATCCTGGTGACCGCCGACCATGGCATGAACGCCGACCGCAGCCACAACGGCCTGCTGCCGGAAGAGCGCGAAGTACCGCTGATCGTCCTCGGCAGTGCCTTCAGCCTCGACCCGGCAGCCCGCCCGCAACAGACAGAGTTGTGCGGCACCATCTGCCAGTTGCTCGGCGCAGCCCACGACAAACCCTGGTGCAGGGAGCTACTCGCATGAAGTCGTCCATATCCAGCAAAGGCTGGGCACTGCTGTGCCTGGTGCCCTTCGCCCTGTTCTTCATCGCCTTCCAGATCGCCCCGCTGGCCTGGGTCGCAAGCAACAGCCTGAATACGCCACAAGGCTGGGGCCTGGGCAATTTCCAGCAGGCCTTTTCCTCGCCGTTCTATCGCCAGGCCATGCGCCACAGCCTGGAGGTCGCCTTCTGGTCGAGCCTGTTCGGCATCGTCATCGCCATCATCGGCAGCTACTCGCTGCGCCAGGTCAGCAGCCGTCTGCGCGACTTCGTCATGGCTTTCTCCAACATGACCAGCAACTTCTCCGGCGTGCCGCTGGCCTTCGCCTTCATCATCCTGCTCGGTTTCAACGGCGCACTGACCATCCTGCTCAAGCAGATGGGCGTGATCGAGGACTTCAACCTCTACTCCAAGACCGGCCTGATCGTGCTCTACACCTACTTCCAGATTCCGCTCGGCGTGCTGCTGCTCTACCCGGCCTTCGACGCCCTGCGTGAAGACTGGCGCGAGTCGGCCGAGCTGCTCGGCGCCAGCAACTGGCAGTTCTGGCGCCACATCGGCCTGCCGGTGATTACCCCGGCGCTGCTCGGCACCTTCGTTATCCTGCTGGCCAACGCCCTGGGCGCCTACGCCACGGTGTACGCGCTGACCACCGGCAACTTCAACATCCTGCCGATCCGTATCGCGGCGATGGTTTCCGGCGACATCTTCCTCGATCCGAACATGGCCAGCGCACTGGCCATGGTGCTGGTCGGCCTGATGACCCTGATCACCATCGTCCACCAATGGCTGCTGCGCCGGAGCTACCATGTCGCCCGCTGAAAAACGCTCGCCGCTGTTCCACCAACTGGTGGTCTACCTGTTATTCCTGATCCTGCTGCTGCCGCTGCTCGGCACCCTGGTGTACTCACTGTCCACCAGTTGGTCGGCGACCATCCTGCCCAGCGGTTTCACCTTCAAGTGGTACGTGGCGCTGTGGAGCGATGCACGTTTTCTCGCCGCCTTCGGCCGCTCGCTGCTGGTGTGCTTCGGCGCCCTGGCACTGGCGCTGCTGCTGATCCTGCCGCTGCTGTTCGTGGTCAACTACCACTTCCCCAAGCTCGACGGCGTAATGAACGTGCTGATCCTGCTGCCGTTCGCCATTCCGCCAGTGGTGTCTTCGGTGGGCCTGATGCAGTTGTTCGCGGCAGGCCCGCTGCCGATTCTCGGTACGCCATGGATACTGATCGGCTGCTACTTCACCATCGCCCTGCCCTTCATGTACCGCGCCATCACCAACAACCTGCAGGCGATCAACCTGCGCGACCTGATGGACGCCGCCCACCTGCTCGGCGCCAGCACCTGGCGAGCGGCCTTCATGGTGGTGCTACCGAACCTGCGCAAGGGTTTGATGGTTTCGGTGTTCCTGTCCTTCAGCTTCCTGTTCGGCGAATTCGTCTTCGCCAACCTGCTGGTGGGCAGCCGCTACGAGACGCTGCAGGTATACCTGTACAACATGCGTAACGACAGCGGCCATTTCACCAGCGCCCTGGTGATCTCCTATTTCATGTTCGTGCTGCTGATGACCTGGGCAGCCAATCGTCTGAACAAGGACAACTCATGAGTTTTCTGCATATCCACAACCTGCATAAAAGCTACGGCCCGACACAGGTCTTCACCGACATCAATATCGAGATCGGCCAGGGCCAGTTCATCACCCTGCTCGGTCCGTCCGGCTGCGGCAAGTCCACCCTGCTGCGCTGCATCGCCGGCCTGACGGCGGTCGACGGCGGACAGATCCTGCTCGATGGCCAGGATCTGGTGCCCATGCCACCACAGAAGCGCGGCATCGGCATGGTGTTCCAGAGCTATGCGCTGTTCCCCAACATGACCGTGGCGCAGAACGTCGCCTTCGGCCTGCGCATGCAGAAAGTACCGACGGCCGAAGCCAACCAGCGCGTCGCCGAGGCGCTGGAACTGGTGGAGCTGAACGACTACGCCGGACGCTACCCGCACCAGCTCTCCGGTGGCCAGTGCCAGCGCGTGGCCCTGGCCCGCTCGCTGGTCACCCGCCCGCGCCTGCTGCTGCTCGACGAGCCGCTGTCGGCACTGGATGCGCGCATCCGCAAGCACCTGCGTGAACAGATTCGCGCCATTCAGCGCGAGCTGGGCCTGACCACCATCTTCGTCACCCACGATCAGGAAGAGGCGCTGGTGCTGTCCGACCGCATCGTGCTGATGAACGACGGCCAGATCGTCCAGAGCGGCGACGCCGAAACGCTGTACACCGCGCCGGCCGATGCCTTCGCCGCCGGCTTCATCGGCAACTACAACCTGCTCGACGCCGATGCTGCCAGCCGCCTGCTGCTGCGCCCGGTGAACAGCAGCGTGGCGATTCGCCCGGAAGCCATCCAGATTGGCGGGCTCGGTATCGAAGGCACCATTCTCAGCCACAGCCTGCTGGGCAACGTCGTGCGCTACCGGGTCGAGGCCCGAGGCGTGGAACTGCTGGTGGACGTGCTCAACCGCTCCGCCGCTGACTTGCACCGTGAGGGCCAGAGCGTCAGCCTGGCGATTGGCGCCGATGCAATCCGGGAGGTGGCGTAATGGCCCTGGCGATTTTCGATCTCGACGACACCCTGATCCATGGCGACTGCTCCACCCTGTGGTCGCTGGAAATGGTCAAGCTCGGCTGGGCCGACGGCGAATCCTTCCTCGCCCATGAACAGGAGCTGATGCGCCAGTACGCCGCCGGCACCCTGGCCATGGAGGACTACATGACCTTCACCCTGTCGCCGCTGGTCGGCCGCACGCCCGAGGAGATCGCTCACGTGGTCGAGCCCTTCGTCGAGGATGTGATCGAACCGGTTCTCTACAGCGATGCCAGCCGCGCCCTCGCCGCGCACCGCGCTGCAGGCGACCGCCTGCTGGTGATCTCGGCTTCGGCGCATTTCCTGGTCAGCGCGATTGCCGAGCGCTTCGGTATCGACGAGGTATTGGCCATCGACCTGGAGCAGCAGCACGGCTTCTACACGGGACGCACCGAAGGCGTGCTGACCTATCGTGAAGGCAAGGTGATCCGCCTGGAAAGCTGGATGATCGAGCAGAACGAGACGCTCGCCGGCTCCTGCTTCTATTCCGACTCACGCAACGATCTGCCGTTGCTGCAGGTGGTGGACAACCCCCTCACCGTCAACCCGGATCCGACCCTGCGTGCGCACGCCGAACAAGCCGGCTGGCCGATCCTCACGTGGCGCTAGCGCGATACGTGGGAGCAATAGAAAAAATGCCGTTCACCCAGGTGAACGGCATTTTCATTGGACGCAAAGGCGTTATCGGCAAACGACGCGGTAAAGCTCATCGCTACGCTCGAGCTGACGCAGACGCGGGTTGTTCTCACTGACCGACACCATCTCCGCACTGTCACAGTTGAGCAGATAGGTCTGGTGGGTGAGCCGATCCACATACTCCTTCTCGAAGCGATAGAGGATGAACTGCTTGATGCGTTGTCCATCCTGCTCAGCGCTCTGGATGTTACCGGTATCCACCACGCTGAACCCCACGGTCATCGGCATCAGATAAGTCCAGGGTCGCAGAATCTGCTGCTCGACCTCATATTCGACGACCGCCGAGCCTGCGGGCAGTTGACTCTGCTTGTGCTCGGCCCAGGAGTATTCGTAGTAGATCTGATAGCCCAGCATTCCCAAACCAGCGAAAGCAGGAACGATCCACCCTGGCAGTTTCTTTCCACTCAACGAGCGCAGCAGGAAACCAATACTCGCGGCCCCAAGGCCGGCGAACACCAATGCAACCAAGTGCCAGATCATAGATTTTTCCGAAAATAAGGCGGGCTTCCTTTTCAGGGGAAGCCCGCTTGGATCGAACCCGAACCGAATGCTCGTCCCGGTTCGTCAGGGGGTGTCAATCAGTGGCTGATGGCACCGCCAGCACCCTTCGGATAGCGGACGCTTTCCACCAGATCCTGGACTTCCTGAGGTGGTGGCGCCGTTACGCGGGAAACGGCGAATGCCACCGCGAAGTTGATCAGCGCACCCACGCTACCAATGGACAGCGGGGAGATCCCCAGCAACCAGTTGTCAGGCGTGTTCGGCAGAGTATTGGTGCCCGGAATGAAGAACCAGCCCAGGTAGATGAAGATATACACCACCGTGAACAACAGGCCGGCAACCATACCCGAAACCGCGCCAGCGCTGTTAATACGCTTGGAGAAAATCCCCATCATCAACACCGGGAAGATCGACGACGCGGCAATACCGAAGGCCAGCGCCACCACCTGCGCGGCGAAGCCTGGTGGATTGAGCCCAAGGTAGGTCGCCACCAGAATCGCCACGGCCATGGAGATACGCGCCGCGAGCATTTCCGATTTTTCACTGATCTTCGGATTGATGATCGTCTTGATCAGGTCATGACTGACCGCCGAGGAGATCGCCAGCAACAGCCCCGCCGCCGTCGACAGCGCCGCCGCGATGGCGCCCGCCGCGATCAGACCAATCACCCAACCTGGCAGGTTGGCGATTTCCGGATTGGCCAGAACCAGAATGTCGGAGTTCACTTCCAACTCGTTGCCATTCCAGCCGCGCTCAGAGAAGTCGGCAGTCGGGTTGTACATCTGGATGCGACCGTCGTTGTTCTTGTCCTCGAACTTGATCAGGCCGGTGTTTTCCCAGTTCTTCACCCACTCCGGACGCTCGGCGTACTCCAGCGACGGCTGCTCCACACCATTGGGATAAACGGTGGTGATCAGGTTCAGACGCGCCATGGACGCGACCGCCGGTGCAGTGGTGTACAGCAGGGCGATGAACACCAGTGCCCAGCCAGCGGACGAGCGTGCATCGGAAACCTTCGGTACGGTGAAGAAGCGAATGATCACGTGCGGCAAACCAGCCGTACCGATCATCAGCGACAGGGTGAACAGCACCATGTTGAACTTGTTGGAGACATCCGCGGTGTAGTCCTGGAAGCCCAGCTCACGCACCACTTCGTTGAGCTTGCTCAGCAGCGGCATACCGGATTCGGTATGGGTGCCGAACATGCCCAGCTGTGGCAGCGGGTTACCAGTCAATTGCAGCGAAATGAACACCGCCGGAATGGTGTAGGCGACGATGAGCACGACGTACTGGGCCACCTGGGTGTAAGTGATGCCTTTCATGCCACCGATGACGGCGTAGATGAAGACCACCGCCGAAGCGATCCAGATACCGGTGGAGTTGCTGACTTCCAGAAAACGCGCGAACGCCACACCCGCACCGCTCATCTGGCCGATCACGTAGGTGATCGAGGTGAGCAGCAGAGCGATGACGGCGGTAAGGCGTGCTCCCTTGCTGTAGAAGCGATCACCCACGAAATCCGGCACGGTGAACTTGCCGAACTTGCGCAGATAAGGCGCCAGCAGCATGGCCAGCAGCACATAGCCGCCGGTCCAGCCCATCAGGAAGGACGAGTTGACGTAACCGACGGAAATCAGACCCGCCATGGAAATGAAGGAAGCCGCCGACATCCAGTCGGCGGCGGTCGCCATGCCGTTGGGAATGGGGCCTACGCCGCCGCCAGCGACATAGAATTCCTTGGTTGAGCCGGCTCGTGCCCAGAGCGCAATGGCGATGTAGAGGGCGAACGACGCCCCCACGAAGAGGATGTTGATTGCGAATTGACTCATGCGGGCTTACTCCTCAAGGCCATATTCTTTGTCGAGTTTGTTCATCCTCCAGCTGTAGTGGAAAATCAGAACGACAAAGGTGAGGATCGAGCCTTGCTGAGCGAACCAGAAACCAAGATCCGCTCCACCGACGGAGATGCCCGCCAGCAGTGGCCGCAAGATGATGCCGAAACCGTAGGAACACAGAGCCCAAACCACCAGACTCCAGAAGATCAGGCGCAGGTTCGCCGCCCAATAGGCCTCAGCGTTGGATTTCTCATCTGCCATAGGTATTGCCTCTTTCATTGTTGTTATTGGAGTTAGAGGCCTCGATCCTACAAAGGAACGCTGACAGTCGGACTAAGACATTAGTCTGAAACACCCAATCGCTATATTGACTTCCTCAACAAGCCATCGCTCTAGCACGGGCGTTCCAGCACTTTCTCAAGCTTTTCCATGCCACAGACAGGCAGCCCATTCAGCTTTTGATGTTGTAACTTGGCATTTCGACAGAGTTGGCAAGCCAGGTCGTTTGCAACGCTGTTCATCGATACGCAGCAGACTTTGAACAACTACTCAGAACCTGTTCACGATCTCGCGAGCTAGAGCCATACAATACCGATGGCGGCCCCGCAAACAGGCGAGGACGCGGAGTGTACGAGTTGTACATGAGCAGTACTCACTTCGTTCGCCCTTCGGGCCGCGCTAAAGCGCGTTAGCTGCAAGCAGCTTCCGACCGGGCTGGCGCTCCAGCCTGTTTTTAACGCAGTAGGGCCGACGCGCAGCAGATCGTGAACAGATTCTCAGAGCACTCGCATGATCGTCCCGCAAGCCTCGATCAATACCGCCACCAGTTCACGGGCATAACCGGGTAACTGTGGTCTGGCATGCAATGCCACCTCGACCGGCGGCACGGCGGGAAAGCCATCGGCCTCCCCCAGTTCGCGGTGCTCCGAGGTGATCAGCCGGCGTGGCAGCAAGGTCAGGCCCAGCCCACCTTCCGCCGCCGCACTGACTCCAGGCAAACTGCTGCTGACGTAGGCGATGCGCCAGGGCTTACCCATGGCATCCAGCGCATGGGTCATCTCCAGGCGATACAGGCCGTTGGGGGGAAACACCGCCAGCGGCACCGGATTGCGCGCCTGCACCGGGCGGGTACGGCTATCCAACCAGGCCACCGGTTCGGCCCAGCTGGCCAGGCCCTTGGCGCTGCCGGCACGTTGCTTGATCAGCGCCAGATCCAGCTCGCCGGCATTGAAGGCGCGCCATACGTCATGGCTCAGGCCGCTGGTGATCTCCAGACGGATACCGGGATGCGCGTCAGCGAAATCGGCCAGATAAGGCGTCAGGCTGTTGGCTGCGAAGTCGTCCGGCACGCCCAGGCGCACCTCACCTTCCAGGGTGTTCTGCCCCAGCGCCAGCAGCGCCTCGTCCATCAGCGCGACGATACGCTGTGCATAGCTGAGCAGGCGCTCGCCCTCGGTGGTGGTGACCACGTAGCGGCCACTGCGATCGAGCAGTTCGGCGCCGATCTGCTCTTCCAGACGGCGGATCTGTTGGCTGACGGTGGACTGGGTCAGGTGCAGGCTGGCCGCGGCCCGGGTAAAGCCGCCGGTCTGCACCACGGCGAGAAAACTGCGCAGAAGAACCGGATCGAGCACGGCGACATCCCATCATGAAATCCACTGACCAGCATTCTACTATTTAATTTACGAATCGGTTCACGATCTCCTTATAGTGTCCCAGTCAGTTTCCCGCGCGGGGTCGAGCCCTGCGTCATCAACCCGTAGAGGCCATCGCCCGATGAGCAAGTCTCCCTACTATTACGCCCCGCATGGCGGCCACCCAGGTCAGGAGCAACTGCTCACTGACCGCGCCATGTTCACCGAAGCCTACGCCGTGATTCCCAAAGGCGTGATGCGTGACATCGTCACCAGCCACCTGCCGTTCTGGGACAACATGCGCATGTGGGTCATCGCCCGCCCGCTGACCGGTTTCGCCGAAACCTTCTCGCAGTACATCGTCGAAGTCGGCCCGAACGGCGGCAGCGACAAGCCGGAACTGGATGCCACTGCCGAGGGCGTGATCTTCGTCGTCGAAGGCGAGTTCAGCCTGACCCTCAACGGCACTCAGCACGCCATGCGTCCGGGCAGCTACGCCTTCATCCCACCACAAAGCGACTGGTCGCTGCGCAACAACGGCAGCGAAGCCGTGCGCTTCCACTGGCTGCGCAAGGCCTACCAACCGGTCGAAGGCGTGCCCTATCCGGAAGCCTTCGTCACCAACGAGCAGGACATCGAACCGATCGTCATGCCGGGTACCGAAGGCCGCTGGAGCACCACGCGCTTCGTCGACATCAAGGACATGCGCCATGACATGCACGTCAATATCGTCAACTTCGAGCCGGGTGGCGTGATTCCGTTCGCCGAAACCCACGTCATGGAGCACGGCCTGTACGTGCTGGAAGGCAAGGCGGTGTATCGCCTGAACCAGGACTGGGTCGAGGTCGAGGCCGGTGACTTCATGTGGCTGCGCGCCTTCTGCCCGCAGGCCTGCTATGCCGGCGGCCCGAGCCGCTTCCGCTACCTGCTGTACAAGGACGTGAACCGCCAGATGCCCCTGACCCTGGGCGGTCTGAAGCGCTGAGGGATGCCTCACCCGTAGGGTGCGCCGTGCGCACCGTGATACCGGTGCGCATGGCGCACCCTACAAGAGCGGCCCATCGCTACCGCACGAGCACGCCCACCAGCCACAAAAAAGGCCACCCCTTGGGGTGGCCTTTTTCACTCATGTAGCAACCGATCAGCTGTGGCGGATCAGATGATCGAAGGCCGAGAGCGACGCTTTCGAACCTTCGCCCATGGCGATGACAATCTGCTTGTACGGCACAGTCGTCACGTCACCGGCAGCGAACACGCCCGGCACGTTGGTGTTGCCCTTGGCATCGACGACGATCTCGCCAAAACGGTTGAGCTCGACGGTACCTTTGAGCCAGTCACTGTTGGGCAGCAGACCGATCTGCACGAAGATGCCTTCCAGCTCGACGGTGTGCAGTTCCTCGGTGGTGCGATCCTTGTACACCAAGCCGTTGACCTTCTGCCCGTCGCCCTTGACCTCGGTGGTCTGCGCGCTCTTGATCACAGTCACGTTCGGCAGGCTGTAGAGCTTCTTCTGCAGCACGGCATCGGCACGCAGGGTGTCGGCAAACTCCAGCAGGGTCACGTGAGCGACGATACCGGCCAGGTCGATGGCAGCCTCGACACCGGAGTTACCGCCGCCGATCACCGCCACGCGCTTGCCCTTGAACAGCGGACCGTCGCAGTGCGGGCAGAAGCACACACCCTTGGCCTTGTATTCCTGCTCGCCCGGCACCCCCATTTCGCGCCAGCGGGCGCCGGTGGCCAGAATCACGGTCTTGGCCTTGAGCGAAGCGCCGCTCTCGAACTTGACCTCGTGCAGACCGCCTTCGGCAGCCGCCGGCACCAGGGCCGAGGCGCGTTGCAGGTTCATGATGTCGACTTCGTATTCCTTGACGTGCTCTTCGAGGGCACGCACCAGTTTCGGGCCTTCAGTCTCCTTGACGGAGATGAAGTTCTCGATGGCCATGGTGTCGAGCACCTGACCGCCGAAGCGCTCGGCGGCAACACCGGTACGGATGCCCTTGCGCGCAGCGTAGATCGCAGCAGCAGCACCCGCCGGGCCACCACCGACCACCAGCACGTCGAAGGCGTCTTTGGCGCTCATCTTCTCGGCGTCGCGGTTGGCGGCACCGGTATCGATCTTGGCGAGGATTTCCTTCACCTCCATACGGCCGGAGGCGAACACCTCACCATTCAGGTAGATACTCGGCACGGCCATGATCTGGCGACGCTCGACTTCTTCCTGGAACAGCGCGCCGTCGATGGAGACGTTGCGGATATTGGGATTGAGCACTGCCATCAGGTTCAGTGCCTGCACCACGTCCGGGCAGTTCTGGCAGCTCAGCGAGAAGTAGGTCTCGAACTCGAACTTGCCTTCGATGCTCTTGATCTGCGCAATGGTGTCGGCGTCCAGCTTGGACGGGTGGCCGCCCACTTGCAGCAACGCCAGTACCAGCGAGGTGAACTCATGGCCCATGGGGATGCCGGCGAACGTCAGGCCGATATCCGCACCAGGGCGATTCAGCGAGAACGACGGACGACGGGCGTCGTTGCCATCGGTCTTCAGGGTGATCTTGTCGGTCAGGCCGACGATGTCTTGCAGCAGCCCGAGCAGCTCCTGGGATTTCGCGCCGTCATCGAGGGACGCAACGATCTCGAACGGCAGGGTGACCTTTTCCAGGTAGGCCTTCAACTGGGCTTTAAGATTGGCGTCCAACATGGCGGAAATTCCTCAAATACAAAAATTCGGGCAATAAAATGCCCGGACGGATCGCGCCCGGGCATCGGGCACCACAAGGGCCGGTTGATGGCCCAAACAGCGCAGGTAGCAATTGCAAAACGGATTTCAGAGCGTCGCGAGCGACGGCTAGACAAGGCGTAATCTGCTGAGGGCCAAGCCCTAGTCTGATTACAACGCTGCCTAGCCGAGCGCAGCAGCTCTGAAGCCGTTTTTAGATCTTGCCAACCAGATCCAGCGAAGGAGCCAGAGTGGCTTCGCCTTCTTTCCACTTGGCCGGGCAGACTTGACCCGGGTTAGCGGCGGTGTACTGAGCGGCCTTCAGCTTGCGCAGGGTCTCGGAAACGTCACGAGCGATTTCGTTCGAGTGGATTTCCAGAGTCTTGATCACGCCTTCCGGGTTGATCACGAAGGTGCCACGCAGTGCCAGACCTTCTTCCGGAATGTGCACGCCGAAAGCGTTGGTCAGCTGGTGGGTCGGGTCACCGATCAGCGGGAACTGGGCTTTGCCAACGGCAGGCGAAGTTTCGTGCCATACCTTGTGCGAGAAGTGGGTGTCGGTGGTCACGATGTAGACCTCGGCACCGGCCTTCTGGAACTCGGCATAGTTGTTGGCAGCGTCTTCGATCTCAGTCGGGCAGTTGAAGGTAAAGGCAGCCGGCATGAAGATCAGCACGGACCACTTGCCCAGCAGGGACTGCTCGGTGAGCTCGACGAACTCGCCAGCGTGGAAAGCGTTGACCTTGAACGGTTGCACTTGAGTGTTGATGAGGGACATTGCTGACTCCTTCTGAGGTTTCTGTGAGGGGTTGAAAATCTACAGGTGCTATCTTAGCTACCTAACAGAAAAATGCTTATTGATTACGGCCATGATATCGATTGAATACGCCAATCGATGGAAAAGCCCGCGCCAGACGCGGGCTGGAGACCTGAATCAAACCTGATCGGCATCGATCAGCAGCGCCAGTTTACCTGCCACTTGGTTACCAGCGAGTGTCTCGAATGCCGCTTCACTGTCTTTGATCGCAAAACTGCGCTCCAGTTGCGGCTTTAATCGCCCCTCGGCGAACAGCGGCCAGACATGCTGCTGCAGATCGCGCAACAGATCGGCCTTGAACTGGTCATCACGATTGCGCAGGGTCGAGCCGATCAGCTGAATGCGCTTGCCCAATACCTGCGCCAGATCCAGCGTGGCTTCGCGGCCGCCCATCAGCCCGATGTTGATCCAACGCCCATCACGCGCCAGCAGTTCGAGGTTGAGCTGCGCATATTGCCCACCTACCGGATCGAGAATCACGTCGAAGGGGCCGAAGTCGCGCAGGCTTTGCAGATCCTCGCCACGCAGCGCGCCACCCTGGGCACCGAGCGCCTCGCAGTAAGCCAGACGTTCGGCCGAACCGACGCTGACCCAGCACGGGCTGCCGAATGCCTTGCACAATTGAATACCAGCAGAGCCGACGCCGCTGGCTCCGGCATGCAACAACACCTTCTCACCTGGCCGCAGGCCGCCGAGCTGGAACAGGTTGAGCCAGGCGGTGGCATAGACCTCCGGCAATACAGCCGCCTCCACCAGGCTGACACCTTCGGGCACCGGCAATGCATGGCGTGCATCGAGCACCACCTCTTCGGCCATGCCGCCGCCAGCCAGCAAACAACAGACCTGATCGCCAACCTGCCAGGCACTACCGGCGCCAACTTCGATGACCACACCGGAGCATTCCAACCCAAGCGCCTGGCTGGCACCTGGCGGTGGTGGATACAGGCCGGCGCGCTGCAGAAGGTCGGCGCGGTTGAGCCCAGCGGCGGCCACCTTGACCCTGATCTGCCCCGCATCACATGCCAGTGCCGGTTGCTCCAGCCATTCCGCACGCCCTTCGACGCCTTGCAATGCCTTCATGCTGCCTCCATAGTGCAAGTGAACGAGCCCGACGCTGACCGTCGGGCTTTCGCTTAGCGCCAACGGAACCTGGCGCCCTCAATTACGGCCTAATATGCGTTATCACTTGCCACTACGTCGAATCAGCATGAAGCGCTCTCTCGCAAGCACCGCCCTCGCCCTTGTCCTTGGCCTCAGCGCTCTACCGCTGGCCGCCAAGACCACCACTGCCGCCAGCTGGGAATATCTGCAGCCAGATCGCGAGCAGGTGATTGCCAGCCTCAACGTGGTGGAGCTGCTGCGGCGGCATCACTACAACAAGCCGCCGCTGAACGACGAACGCTCGATCCAGATCTACGACAACTACCTGAAGTTGCTCGATCCGACGCGCAGCTATTTCACCGCGGCCGACATCGCCGAATTCAACCAGTGGCGCACCAAGTTCGATGACCTGCTGAAAAGCGGCGACCTCGAACCCGGTTTCGCCATCTATCGCCGTCACCTGACGCGCCTGCAGGAGCGGATCGACTTCGCCCTGGCAGAGCTCGCCAAGGGCGTCGACAAGATCGACTTCAGCATCGACGAAACCTTGGAAGTGGATCGCGAGAAAGCGCCCTGGGCGAAAAACCGCGCCGAACTCGATGACCTGTGGCGCAAACGCGTCAAGGACGAAGTACTGCGCCTGAAGATCGCCGGCAAGGACACCAAGGATATTCAGGAACTGCTGACCAAGCGCTACAAGAATCAGGCAGCGCGCCTCAAGCAGACCCGTGGCGAAGATGTGTTCCAGGCCTACATCAACGCCTTCGCCACCACCTACGACCCGCACACCACCTACCTCTCGCCGGACAACGCGGAAAACTTCGATATCAACATGAGCCTGTCGCTCGAAGGTATCGGCGCCGTTCTGCAGAGTGACAACGAGCACGTCAAGGTCGTACGCCTGGTGCCAGCTGGCCCGGCTGAAAAGAGCAAGCAGATCGCCCCGGCCGACAAGATCGTCGGCGTCGCTCAGGGTACTGGTGAAATGGTCGACGTGATCGGCTGGCGCCTGGATGAAGTGGTCAAACTTATCCGTGGCCCGAAAGGTTCGACCGTGCGCCTGGAAGTGATCCCGGCGAGCAATCCGCCCAGTGACCAGACCAGCAAGGTCGTCACCATCACCCGTGAAGCGGTCAAGCTGGAAGAGCAGGCTGCCAAGAAGAAGGTGCTGAACCTGCAGCACGATGGTCGTGACTACAAGCTCGGCGTGATCGAACTGCCGGCCTTCTACCTCGACTTCAAGGCCTTCCGTGCCGGCGATCCGAACTACAAGAGCACCACCCGCGACGTCAAACGCCTGCTCGACGAACTGCAGGCCGAGAAAGTCGATGGCGTGGTCATCGACCTGCGCAACAACGGCGGCGGCTCCCTGCAGGAGGCCACCGAACTGACCAGCCTGTTCATCGAACAAGGCCCAACCGTACTGGTGCGCAACGCCGACGGCCGTGTCGATGTGCTCGCCGACGAGAACAAGGGCATCTACTACAATGGCCCACTCGCCGTTCTGGTGAACCGCCTGTCCGCCTCCGCCTCGGAGATTTTCGCAGGCGCCATGCAGGACTATCACCGTGCGCTGATCCTCGGCGGTCAGACCTTCGGTAAAGGCACCGTGCAGACCATCCAGCCGCTCAACCATGGCGAGCTGAAGCTGACCCTGGCCAAGTTCTACCGCGTTTCCGGCCAGAGCACCCAGCACCAGGGCGTGATCCCCGACATCCTCTACCCGGATGTCATGGACACCAAGGACATCGGCGAAAGCGCCCTGCCCGCCGCCCTGCCCTGGGACAGCATTCGCCCGGCCATCACGCCCGAGCTGGATCCGATCAAGCCGTTCCTCAGCGAGCTCAAGGCGCGCCATGACCAGCGCACCGCCAAGGATCCGGACTTCGTCTTCACCCGTGACCGCCTGACCCTGGCCAAGAAGCTGATGGCCGAAACCACCGTCAGCCTCAACGAGAAGACGCGCCGTGCGCGCCAGGCGGAAGTCGAGGCCAAGCAATTGGCACTGGAGAACAACCGTCGCGAGGCCAAGGGCGAAGAACCGCTCAAGGAACTGGCGAAAGAAGACGAGGATGCACTGCCAGTCGCCGACGAGAAGAGCACACCGGAAGACGACGCCTACCTGGCCGAGTCCGGCCGTATCCTGCTCGACTACCTGGGGTTGAACCCGTCGCTGGCGCTGCACTGACAGGCAAGTAGTCTAACGTCATCAAATCGTCATCGAACTGTCGTGAAATGCAGGGGCCGGCCAAAAACCGGCCCCTTCGTTTTCCGGCAGATCGAGAACACCATGACCGTCACCGAGCAGTTGAGCGCACTGGGTAACATCCTCGCTCACGGCGACCTCAGCAGCCTGTTCCAGCCCATCGTTTCGCTTTCCGAGCAACGCATTCTCGGCTATGAAGCCTTGACTCGCGGCCCCTCGAACAGTCCGCTGCACTCACCGCTGACGCTGTTCGCCGTGGCCCGCCACGCCGGGCGCCTGAGCGAACTGGAAATGGCCTGTCGCAAGAGCGCCTGCAGAGGCTTCAGCGCCCAGGGCCTGGACGGCAAGCTGTTTCTCAACGTCTCGCCAGAGTCGTTGCTCGACCCCAGCCACCAGCCGGGACGCACCCTGAAACTGCTGCAGGCCTTCGGCATCCCGCCCAGCCAGGTGGTGATCGAACTCACCGAGCAATCGCCCACCGAAGACTTCGGCCTGCTCGACAACGCCCTGCACCACTACCGCGCCATGGGATTTTCCATCGCCCTCGATGATCTCGGCGCCGGTTATTCCAGCCTGCGTCTGTGGTCGGAACTGCGCCCAGACTACGTGAAAATCGATCGCCATTTCATCGATGGCATCCACCTGGACGCAGTGAAGCGCGAATTCGTCGGCTCCATCCTGAAAATGGCCGCGGCCTCTCGCGCCCAGGTGATCGCCGAAGGTATCGAGCAAGCTGAAGAACTGGCGGTACTGGCGGAAATGGGCGTTGACCTGGTGCAGGGTTATCTACTCAGCAGGCCGCAGGAAAAGCCGCCGCGTGACGCCCGGCAACTGCTACCGAGACTGCAAAGCAGCCAGACCAGCCTCGGCGAGGAAAGTCACGACCTCAGTGCCCTGCTCAACGAGCAGCCTGCGGTCGACCAGCACACGGCCATCGCCGAGGTGTTGGACGCATTCCGCGCTCAGGCCAATCTCAACTCGTTGGCGGTGCTGGATCAGCATAACCAGCCAGTCGGTATCGTCCACCGTCACTCGCTCTCCGAAGCCCTGCTCAAACCCTTCGCCACCGACCTGTTCGCCCGCAAGCCGATCAGCCGCCTGATGAGCCAGGACTTTCTCGCCGTGGAGCTGACGCAATCGCTGCAGAAGGTCAGCCGCCTGCTCACCAGCCGAGCGCGCCAGCGCATCGAAGAAGACTTCATCATCATCCAGGGCGGGCGCTACCGGGGCCTGGGCCGCGTCATCGATGTGCTCAAGCTAATCACCGAGCAAAAACTGCAACAGGCGCGCCACGCCAACCCACTGACCTTGCTACCGGGCAACGTACCGATCCAGCAGTGCCTCACTCGCCTGCTGCAACAACAGCGCGAGGCGGCGGTGTGTTACGTCGATATCGACAGCTTCAAACCCTTCAACGATATCTATGGCTATGCCAAGGGCGACGAGGTGCTGCTGTGCCTGGCCCAGTGCCTGAACGACAAGGTGGATCCCGCGCGTGACTTCGTCGGCCATATCGGCGGCGACGACTTCATGCTGGTGCTCGGTACCAGCGATTGGCGCGACAAGCTTGGCCGTCTGATCGAGGATTTCCAGGGTCAGTGCCGGCGGTTCTATCGGGAAGAACACCTGCAGGCCGGCTGCTTCAGCGCACACAATCGACAGGGCCAGCGCCAGGAGTATGCGCTGCTGTCACTCTCCATCGGTGTGGTCTACCTGCACAGCGATGATTGCGCGCAACTGGACGCCTCGAGGTTGGCGGAGCTTGCCTCCGAAGCCAAGCGTCATGCCAAGGCGATACCGGGTTACAGCCTGCATATTCTCGATGGATCAGTGGCCTGAACGAGATACATCGTCCGCTTGCGCCGCATAACGCTCGGCCACTGTGGGATCGGCCGCAACACCGGGCGCACCGTCACGGTACAGCTGACTGAGACGACTGGCAGCGAGCGGGTGCCCGGCCGCCAGCGCTTGCGTCCAGTAGCGCACAGCCTCCTGGCCATCCGGTGCCTGTCGGGTGTTGCCTTGCAGGGCCTGAACCCCCAACTGGTAGGCAGCCTTGCCATCACCCCCGGCAGCAGCCAGGCGCAGCAGACGCAGCCCCTCCTCGCGCGCGCCCAGCCCTTGCCCGCGAAACAGCAGGATATGGCCATAAAAACTCTGCGCCGAAGTGTCGCCCAGGTTGGCCATGCGTCCGTACTGGCCCTGCATCCACTGCCAGGCACGCGGCTGACGCATCACCCATGGCCAATGGAACAGCCGTCGGGCCAACCAGTAACCCAGCCGAGCGCGTAGCCGCCAGAGCAGCCTAGACATCGGCGGGATAATCGAATTCGAACACACGCACCACCTCTGCTGCGTGCCAGGACGCCGCAGCGACACCATCGGAAGCGCCACTGAAACGCCCCAGACGCGTTACGCAGTCGAAGAAACCGGTACGTGGCAAACGGCTGGCCCCCTGACTGATCACCAACGCGCTGCGCAGGGGACGCTCGGCACGGGCATCGAGCGCAGCCAGATGTTCAAGTGCCGCAGTGAGGGTCTGCATGGCCGGCGTCGGGAGATCGAGGCGCTCGATCAGCGCACGATAGGTCAGCAGATGACGTTGGCGGCGGGCATCATCCAACTCTGCGAGCAGGGCCTGCCAGTGCTGGCGACTGATGCGCACGCTCAAGACCAGCCCTCCAGGCCCAGCTCCCAAGCCAACGAACGCAGGATTGCGGCATCGGGTTGGCGCTCACCGCTTTCGATCATGGCCAGATAGTGGGGGCTGATGCCCACACTGCGGGCCAGTGCTTCCGGGCTCAAGCCCTTGGCCTCACGCAGCGTTTGCAGTTGTTCCAGAGGCGCACGCTTGGCTGTCGGAGCAGGCGTGGGGGCCGCGGTTACGGCAGGTTCCTGGCGCCCTGCCGCCTTCAACAAGGCCTGGTAATCGGCCCAGGGCAGTACGGCGTATTCCGGTTCACCGTCGCGGGCAATGATTTGCACAGTCATGGAGCTCTCCATCTCAATAACGCCGTTGGAAAGCAGGATCGACGATCTCGGCACCTTCCTTGCGAACTGCCATCTTAACAGGCACCCGCCCAGCAGAGCGTGCTCAATAGCACTGAGCGCGATGCATAACCACAGGCATCGCTCCCGCTGCGCACTGCGTCTCTAAGAGCGCGCTCAAAGTCTGCTGCGCGTCGGCCATGCAGCGTTGAAATCAAGCTGGAACGCCAGCCCGGTCAGAATGCTCATTTAAAGCTCGTAAAGTCGAACGCGACTCCGAGCGTTCTTCGCTCGATTCGCGGGGCCGCCATCGGTATTGCCTGGCTCTAGCTCGCGAGACTTTGAATAGGCTCTAAGGGTGAACCGTCTGCTCGTCAGCCGGCAAATGTTCGATAAGCGCCAGACGCTCCGGGCTCTGCCTGTCGCGCCAGGCCTTGAAGGCCTCCAGTTCGGCGTGCCAGGTGCGCATCACCCAGGCCAGAACGGCCAGATCATCGACGAAGCCGACGCCCACCAACCAGTCAGGGATCGCATCCAGCGGGCTCAGGAAGTACAGAAGCGCCGCCACCACCATTAGCAAGGCCTGGCTGCTGATCTGCCGATACTCACCTTTGAACCAGGCCAGGCAGAGTGCGCGCAGCAGACGCAGATCCTCTTTGAGCGCTGCGAAACGCTCGCCCTGCGGCGTACGCTTGTCACCCAACGCACGGAGCAATTCCGGTAGACGTCCCTCACGCAGGAAGCGCGCCGCCAGGGGCAGGTAACCGGTCAGTTTCCATGGAGCTTTCATCGGCCCTCCTCGGCAAGCCAGGCAGTATCTGGGCTTGCCTCGCTTATCCACCGAAGCTGTGGATAACTCTGTGAAAATACCTTCAACAAGCTTACCAAAGCCCCGTGGCATGGGGCCTTCGCTCAGATCGGGCATTTTTTATACAGCACATAAAACTCATGAAAATCAATAAGTTGCTGATTGACACAAGCCGGCTGCAGATGTAGCCGGTACTTATTGGGAATGCTTCCCATAATGTGCATAAGCGTAACACTCAAGCACCAGCGCGATACCCGATACCCTCCAGAAACGACAACGCCCCGTCAAGACGGGGCGTTGTGCTGACACGCGAAAGTGTTACTCGGCAGCCGGCTCGGCGGCCTTCTGATCCTTGATGCCGATCAGCTCCAGATCGAACACCAGTACCGAGTTGGCCGGAATCGCCGGAGACGGGCTCTGCTCGCCGTAAGCCAATTCGCTGGGGATGTACAGCTTGTACTTCTCGCCAACGTGCATCAGTTGCAGACCTTCGACCCAACCCGGAATCACGCCGCCAACCGGCAGATCGATGGGGCTGCCACGGGCGACGGAGCTGTCAAATACGGTGCCATCGGTCAGCTTGCCTTCGTAGTGAACGGTCACTACGTCGCTTTCTTTCGGCTGTGCGCCGTCAGCCTTCTTCACCACTTCGTACTGCAGACCGGACTCGGTGGTCACGACGCCTTCACGCTTGCCGTTCTCTTCGAGGAATTTCTTGCCAGCTTCGGCCGCTTCCTTGTTCAGTGCAACCATGCGCTCTTCGGCACGCGTCTGCAGGAAGGAGAAGGCCTCGATCATGTCTTCGTCCTTGATGCGTGGCTCCTTCTTCGCCAGCGCGTCTTCGATACCCTGGGCGACGGCCTTGGAATCCAGATCGTCCATGCCTTCTTCGGACAGGCTGCGGCCCATGTTCAGGCCAATGCCATAGGAGGCTTTCTGCGCCGGGCTCTTGAGTTCGACTTCGCTGGTTTGCGAATCGCAACCGGCTAGCACCAGACCCACCAGGGCAACTGCCGCCGCCAAACGATGCTGTTTCATGCTTGTTCCTTGTAGATGCGCCCGAAGGCCGTCGTGTGAAAGCGCGAGCTTAGCAGTCCGCCACGATAACTGGCTACGGCATAGGAGCCGAGCAGTGCGCATAAGTTCAAGCAAACAAAGGAATTTTCTGGAGTTTTCGGCGAATGCCGGAGGATTGTCACAGGAGGGGATGAAGCGAGTAGAGAAATGGCGCAGCGGACGGGACTCGAACCCGCGACCCCCGGCGTGACAGGCCGGTATTCTAACCGACTGAACTACCGCTGCGCGTAACTGCGAGATTGGTGGGTGATGACGGGATCGAACCGCCGACCCTCTGCTTGTAAGGCAGATGCTCTCCCGGCTGAGCTAATCACCCTTCACTCTCGAAGTGGGGCGCATTCTAGAGAGCGATCCGGGCCTTGGCAAGCCCCTCATGCAAAAAAATTCATCGGCCCAGCAAGAACTTAGGCGATACCGGCGAATTTTCTCACAGGCTCGTGGTCAGGGTTGGCCTGAGCTCGCCAGCGGAGAATAATGCGCGCTCTGTGCCGATGGACGAATCGCGATAGCGCAAACTGTCCACTCCCTTACATCCGTCGCAGCCCCCGCCCTTTCCAAGCGAGAAAGCCCAGGAAGACGCTGTCTGCGACCTCAATACCAATGGAGAGTCACCCGCTCATGTGGTTCCGTAACCTGCTGGTCTACCGCCTCACTCAGGACATTCCCTTCGACGCCGAAGCACTGGAGACCGCACTGGCCAGCAAGCCGGCCCGCCCCTGCGCTACCCAAGAGCTGACCACCTATGGTTTCACCGCCCCCTTCGGCAAAGGCGCCGACGCACCTCTGGTGCACGTCAGCGGCGACTTCCTGCTGATTGGCACGCGCAAGGAAGAGCGCATCCTGCCGGGCTCGGTAGTACGCGACGCACTGAAGGAGAAGGTCGACGAGATCGAGAACACCCAGATGCGCAAGGTGTACAAGAAAGAGCGCGACCAGATCAAAGACGAGATCGTGCAGGCATTCCTGCCGCGCGCCTTCATTCGCAAATCCGGCACCTTCGCCGCCATCGCGCCGAAGCAGGGCCTGATCCTGGTGGACAGCGCCAGCGCCAAGAAAGCCGAAGACCTGCTCTCCACCCTGCGCGAAGCCATGGGCTCGCTGCCGGTGCGCCCGCTGTCGGTGAAGATCGCGCCGACTGCCACGCTGACCGACTGGCTGAAAACCCAGAAAGCCGCCGAAGGCTTCTTCGTTCTGGACGAATGCGAGCTGCGCGACACTCATGAAGACGGTGGCGTGGTGCGCTGCAAGCGCCAGGATCTGACCAGTGAGGAAATCCAGTTGCACCTGTCCACCGGCAAGCAGGTCACCCAGCTGTCGCTGGCCTGGCAGGACAAATTGTCTTTCGTGCTCGACGACAAGCTGACCATCAAACGCCTGCGCTTCGAAGACGTTCTGCAGGAACAGGCCGAACAGGACGGTGGCGACGATGCGCTGGCCCAGCAGGATGCCAGCTTCATCCTGATGATGATGACCCTGGTGGAGTTCCTGCCGGAGCTGTTCACCGCTCTGGGCGGCGAAGAGATCCCACAGGGAATCTGAGTGCAGGACGGATGCAACTCGCCAGAGGGCTTGGCGGGTTGCACCCGCCCTACAGGCCCAACCGAACTGCGCCGGGCCTCAGGTCAACGATTCAAGACTGGCGGTAAAGGCACTGGCGCCCCGCTCCGCCGTGCTGAAGTTGTGACGCATGAAGGCGAACAACTCGCGCCCACAGCCTATGGCCGGGGCCGGCGCCTCGGCCAACTCGCGTGACGCCAGCTCGTTCTCGTCAACCCTCAGCAGCAGTTCCCCGCTCTGGCCGTCCACGCGCAGCAGGTCGCCGTCGCGTACCCGCGCCAACGGCCCACCATCGAAAGCCTCGGGGCAGACATGGATGGCAGCCGGAATCTTGCCGGAAGCACCGGACATACGCCCGTCGGTCACCAGCGCCACCTTGAAGCCACGATCCTGCAGCACCCCGAGATAAGGCGTCATCTTGTGCAGCTCGGGCATACCATTGCTGCGCGGCCCCTGAAAACGCACCACGGCAACGAAATCGCGCTCCAGCTTGCCAGCCTTGAACGCCTCGACCAGCTCCAGCTGATCTTCGAAAACCAGCGCAGGCGCCTCCACTACCTGGTGCTCCGGCGCCACGGCTGAGACCTTCATCACTCCGCGCCCGAGATTGCCTTGCATCAAGCGCAGGCCGCCCTCTGCCGAGAATGGCCGGGCAACGGGGCGCAATACGCTTTCCTCCAGGCTTTCGCGCGGGCCGTCGCGCCACACCAGCTTGCCGCCATCAAGGAAGGGTTCACGGGTATAGCGCGACAGACCATGTCCCGCCACGGTGTTGACATCTTCGTGCAGCAGACCCGCTTCGAGCAGCTCGCGAATCAGCAGCGCCATACCGCCAGCAGCCTGGAAGTGATTGATATCGGCCTTGCCGTTGGGATAGACGTGGGCCAAGGTCGGCACCACCTCGGACAGATCGGCCATGTCTTGCCAGGTCAGCAGAATACCGGCCGCACGGGCAATGGCCGGCATGTGCAGGGTGTGATTGGTCGAGCCACCCGTGGCATGCAGGGCGACGATGGAGTTGACCAGGCAACGCTCGTCGACGATCTCACCAACGGGCATGAACTGGCCGCTCTGCTTGGTCAGGCGGGTGACCTGCTGCGCGGCTTCACGGGTCAATGCATCGCGCAGCGGCGTCCCCGGATTGATGAACGAGGCACCCGGCAGGTGCAGCCCCATCACTTCCATCAACAGCTGGTTGGTATTGGCGGTGCCATAGAACGTACAGGTGCCAGGGCCGTGATAGGCGGCCATTTCGGCAGCCAGCAACTCTTCGCGCGAGGCCTTGCCTTCCGCGTAGCGCTGGCGCACATCGGCCTTTTCCTTGTTCGACAACCCCGAAGTCATCGGCCCCGCCGGCACGAACAACGAAGGCAGATGACCGAAGCGCAGCGCCCCCATCAGCAGGCCCGGCACGATCTTGTCGCATACGCCCAGGTACAGCGCGGCATCGAACATGTTGTGCGACAGCGCCACCGCAGTGGACATGGCGATCACCTCACGACTGGCGATGCCCAGCTCCATACCCGGCTCGCCCTGGGTGACGCCGTCGCACATGGCTGGCACACCACCGGCGAACTGCCCCACCGAACCCAGCTCACGCAGCGCCTGCTTGATCTGCTCGGGGAAGGCTTCATAAGGCTGGTGAGCCGACAGCATGTCGTTATAAGCAGAAACGATGGCGACGTTGGCAGCATCCATCAGGCGTAGCGTCTGCTTGTCGTGCCCGCTGCAACCGGCCACGCCATGAGCGAAGTTGGCGCACTGCAACTTGCCACGTTGCGGCCCTTCGCTGGCGGCCGCACGAATCATCGCCAGGTAGCGCTGGCGCGTGGCACGACTGCGCTCGATCAGACGGTCAGTGACTTCTACGACGCGGGGATGCATGGGCTTCTCCAGGCTTGCGACTAACATTTATTTGCTTTTACAACAAAACACTGCCAGTCGCTGAATTTGATTTCTAGATTAATCGGCATAATCTTGTAATTAAAACAACAAAAGTACAGGAACCTCACCATGACACTACGAATTGCCATCAATGGCTTTGGCCGTATCGGCCGCAACGTGCTACGCGCACTCTATACCCAGAATTATCGCCAACATCTGCAGGTCGTGGCGATCAACGATCTGGGCGATAGCGCGATCAATGCCCACCTTCTGCAATATGACAGCGTGCACGGCCACTTTGCCGAAACGGTCAAGGTCGACGGCGAAAGCCTATGGGTCAGGGACGATAAAATCGCCGTCAGCGCCATTCGCAACCCAGCCGAATTGCCGTGGAAAACTCATCAGGTCGACGTGGTGCTGGAATGCACCGGGCTGTTCACCGAACGCGACAAGGCAGCCGCCCATCTCACGGCAGGTGCCCGCAAGGTACTGATCTCAGCCCCCGCCAAAGGCGCCGATGCCACACTGGTATTCGGCGTCAACGAGCACGTGCTGACGCCGGACATGCAGATACTCTCCAACGCCTCCTGCACGACCAACTGCCTGGCTCCAGTCGCTCAGGTTCTGCATCGCGAGCTGGGCATCGAGCAAGGGCTGATGACCACCATCCACGCCTATACCAACGACCAGAATCTCTCCGACGTGTACCACAGCGACCCGTACCGCGCGCGCTCGGCCACCCAATCGATGATCCCGACCAAAACCGGCGCCGCTGAGGCCGTCGGCCTGGTGCTGCCGGAACTGGCCGGAAAGCTTACGGGCATGGCGGTACGGGTACCGGTGATCAACGTGTCATTGGTCGACCTGACACTGCAACTCCAGCGCGAGACCGATGCGGCAGAGGTCAACGCCCTGCTCAAGGCTGCCAGCGAGCAGTCGCCGGTGCTGGGTTACAACGCCCTGCCGCTGGTGTCCTGCGATTTCAACCACAACCCGCTGTCGTCGATCTTCGATGCCAACCACACCAAGGCCAGCGGCAAGCTGCTCAAGGTCATGGCCTGGTACGACAACGAGTGGGGCTTTTCCAACCGCATGCTGGACAACTGCCTGATCCTGGCGCGTATGGCCTGAATGAGGAGGCTCGGTGAGCCGCAACCGCATGAAGGCGCTGCTGCGCGTGGCTGCGGTATGGAACATCCCGGCGGCCTGCAACGAGAGCAGAGCCGACTATCAGGCCTAGCTGGCCGGATGCGGGTAGAGTGTCACGGGGCCGCCTAGGCCGCGCGTAGCAGAGAACAGCATCGATCACCCAGGTGCGCACGGCGCACCCTACAGCCGCCGGCAACTGACTGCTGACACACCACTAGAAGTCCACCTTGCCCCTTCCCGCCTTGATCGCCCCGCGTTTGCTCTTGCCGTCGAGACGACGTGTTTTCGAGCCCAGGGTCGGCTTGGTTGGACGGCGCTTCTTCTCCACCTTGCCCGCGCTGCGAATCAGCTCAGCCAGCCGCTCCAGGGCGTCGGCGCGATTCTGATCCTGAGTGCGATACTGCTGCGCCTTGATGATCACCACCCCGTCGCTGGTAATGCGACTATCGGAAAGCGCCAGCAGGCGCTCCTTGTAGAACGGCGGCAGAGACGAGGCCTGACTGTCGAAACGCAGGTGCACCGCACTGGACACCTTGTTGACGTTCTGCCCACCAGCGCCCTGGGCGCGTATGGCAGTCAGCTCGATTTCATCATCCGGCAAGTGGACGCTGTTGGAGACGATTAGCATGGGCATGGTTTCGTATGGGTCATGACCATCAGGATACCCGCCGAAGCTGTAATCTTTGCTTGAAATTTCCCCACGGCATTCGCCCAGCGCCTCGGCTAACGTAGCGGCCTGTATTTTTTCGGAAGCACTAGATGGACTCCATAACCCAGGCGGTACTCGGCGCCAGCATCCAGGGCGCGCTGCTCGGTCGCTGGCAAGGGCGTAAGGCGCTGCTCTATGGCGCCATGCTCGCCACCGTTCCCGATCTGGACGTGGTCATCGAGTACGGCGACGCCGTCGCCAACATGACCTACCACCGCGGCTTCAGCCATTCGCTGTTCGTGCTCAGCGGTTTCGCCCTGCTGCTGACCTGGCTGGCCAGGCGTTTTCGCCCACATCCAGGCTATTCGGCCAATCGCTTGATGCTCACGCTCTGGCTGGTGCTGATCACCCACCCGCTGCTGGACGCCTTCACCAGCTACGGCACCCAGCTGTTCTGGCCACTGATGCCAACACCCACGGCCTGGTCGAGCCTGTTCATCATCGATCCGCTGTACACCGTGCCGTTGATAGTCGCCGTGGCCGTCAGCCTGTTCACCGGCCTGCGCGAACAGACCTGGCGAGTTCCCGCTGCGGCCCTGGCGCTGTCGACGCTGTATATCGGTTTCAGCCTGGCCGGCAAGTTCATGGCCGAGCAGCGTGTAGAGCGCGAACTGGCGCGCCAGGGCATCCAGGCCGAACAGCTGTTCACCACTCCCACGCCATTCAACACCCTGCTGTGGCGCGTGATCGTGCTCGACGGCGAGGACTACCACGAGGCCCTGGTCGGCTGGTTCGATACGGCACCACCACAATTGCAGCGTCTGCCACGCGGCACCGAACTGCGCAAACAGCTGACCGACTCCCCCATGCATGAACGGCTGGACTGGTTCACCGGTGGCGTGCTGCGTTACGACCAGGTCGATGAGCGCCTGATCGTCACGGATCTACGCCTGGGCATGACCGGCTTCCACCCCTTCCGCTTCGACTTCGCCCATCTGCAGGATGGCCAGTGGCGGGTACATGAATACATCGATCGCCTGCCCTTCGAGCGCGGCGAAGTCGAGCACCTGGTTCTGCTGCTCAAGCGCATCTGGCAACCGGATCTGCAAATCCCTCTGCTGGCCTGGGCTGGCGAACTGCAAAAACCGCTTTTAACTGAGACCCGCTCGCACTAGGGAGGTTACTATCGGCGTCCCTTCCCACGAGGCAGGACGCCTGCAATGTTGTTTCGCCGCTTCGAATCCCTGATCGACGTCTTCAAACCCAGCCCGGACGTCGCCCCACCAGCCGGCATGCTGCGCTTCTATGGCCACTACCTGAAACAGGTATGGCCACTGATGATCGCGGTATTGATCATCGGCTTCTTCGCCGCCGTGATCGAAGTGGCGCTGTTCAGCTTCCTCGGCCAGTTGATCGACATGGCCCAGGCCAGCACAGATGCCAGCAGTTTCTTTACCGAGCATCAGAACGCGCTGCTGTGGATGCTACTGGTGGCACTGATCATCCGCCCCATCGTGTTCGGCCTGCACAACCTGCTTACGCACCAGGCGATCAACCCGGGGCTGACCAACCTGGTTCGCTGGCAGAATCACCGCTACGTGCTCAAACAGAGCCTGAGTTTCTTCCAGAACGACTTTGCCGGCCGCATCGCCCAGCGCGTGATGCAGACCGGCCCCTCGCTGCGCGACTCGGCCATGCAGGTGATCGATGCACTCTGGCACGTGGTGGTCTATGCCGGCAGCGCCTTGTATCTGTTCGCCGCCGCCGACCTGCGCCTCGTCGTGCCGCTGGCCCTGTGGATCGTCGGGTACAGCGCCGCGCTGTGGTACTTCGTGCCGCGCATCAAGGCACGCTCCGCTGCGGCATCCTCCGCACGCTCGAAAGTCATGGGCCGGGTGGTCGACGGCTACAGCAACATCGCCACGCTCAAGCTGTTCGCTCATTCGCAGGAGGAGGAAAGCTACGCCCGCGAAGCCATGCAGGATCTGCTCGACAAGTTCCGCCTGCAGTCGCGCACCATCACCGCGCTGGACTTTCTGATCACCTGCCTGAACGGCGTGCTGATCGTCGGCACTGGCGCGCTGGCACTGTGGCTGTGGAGCCAGTCGCTGATCACCACCGGCGCCATCGCCCTGGCCCTCGGCCTGGTGATCCGCATCAACAACATGGCCGAGTGGATCATGTGGGTGGTCAACGGCATCTTCGAAAACGTCGGCACCGTGCAGGATGGCATGCAGACCATCGTCCAGCCGCGCCAGGTACTCGACCACGACGGCGCCAAGCCGATCCAGGTGCCGCAGGGCGCCGTGCGTTTCGAGGACATCCACTTCCATTACGGCAAGAAAGGCGGCGTGATTGCCGGCCTCAGCCTCGACATCCGCCCAGGCGAGAAGATCGGCCTGGTCGGCCCGTCCGGCGCCGGCAAATCGACCCTGGTCAACCTGTTGCTGCGCCTCTACGACCTGGAGAGCGGCCGCATCCTGGTCGACGGCCAGGACATCGCCACGGTGACCCAGGAAAGCTTGCGGGCTCATATCGGTGTGGTGACGCAAGACACCTCGCTGCTGCACCGCTCGATCCGCGACAACCTGCGTTACGGCAACCCCGGCGCCAGCGATGGGCAGCTCTGGGAAGCGGTGCGCAAGGCTCGTGCCGACGCCTTCATCCCCACCCTCGACGATAGCCAGGGCGGCCATGGCATGGATGCTCAGGTTGGTGAACGCGGAGTGAAACTGTCCGGCGGCCAGCGCCAGCGTATCGCCATCGCCCGCGTCCTGCTCAAGGACGCACCGATCCTGGTGCTGGACGAAGCCACCTCGGCACTGGACTCGGAAGTCGAAGCGGCGATTCAGGAAAGCCTGGATAGCCTGATGGAAGGCAAGACGGTGATCGCCATCGCCCACCGCCTGTCGACCATCGCGCGGATGGATCGCCTGGTGGTGATCGACCAGGGCCAGCTCATCGAAACCGGCACCCACGCCGAACTGATCGCCCATGGCGGCTTGTATGCGCGCCTGTGGCAACACCAGACCGGTGGTTTCGTCGGGGTGGATTGAGGGCCCCCCCTCTCCGCTTGCGGGAGAGGGGGCAGACTGTGCATAAACGAAGCTATTTAGCCCAGTAGGTCAGATCACTCCGCCGCTGGCTTCTTGCGTTTGAGCGGCGCACTGCCATCTTCGCTGACCAGCGACGAGGGCTTGCCGGCTGGGCGCGGGCCGGTCTTGCGCTTGGGAGCGGCGGCTTTCTTCGGATCTTTCTTGTCGGTCTTTTTCTTCTTGCTGCCGGCGGCCTTGCCCGAGGCCTTGAGGTTCTTCGGCCCCTGGTAGACGCCTTTCAGTTCCTTGATGGTGCGACGTTCGAAGCGCTGCTTGAGGTAGCGCTCGATGCTCGACATCAGGTTCCAGTCAGTATGGCAGATCAACGATACCGCCAGGCCTTCGCCCCCGGCGCGGCCGGTACGCCCAATGCGGTGCACGTACTCATCGCCGGAACGCGGCATATCGAAGTTGATCACCAGATCCAGGCCTTCGACGTCCAGGCCGCGCGCCGCCACGTCGGTGGCCACCAGCACCTTGACCGCGCCCTGACGCAGACGCTCGATGGCCAGCTTGCGGTCCTTCTGATCCTTCTCGCCGTGCAACACGAACGTCTTGACCCCTGCCGCCACCAGCTTGCCGTAGAGACGATCAGCCTGGACGCGGGTGTTGGTGAAGACGATGGCCTTGTCGTAGGTCTCGTTGGCCAACAACCAGTCCACAAGCTGTTCCTTGTGGTAGTTGTGGTCGGCCGTGATGATTTGCTGGCGAGTGCCCTCGTTGAGCTGGCTGACGCTGTTGAGCATCAGGTGCTGCGGCTCCTTGAGCACCTTGGCGACCATCTCGCGCAGGCCATTGCCGCCGGTGGTGGCGGAAAACAGCAGCGTCTGGTGCGGGCCACAGGCCTCGGCCAGGCGCTGGGCGTCCTCGGCAAAGCCCATGTCGAGCATACGGTCGGCTTCGTCGAACACCAGCACCTCGACCTCATCCAGCGGCAGATTACCGGCGTTGGCATGCTCGATCAGCCGGCCCGGCGTACCGATCAGAATGTCGATCTTGCGCATCATCGCGGCCTGCACCTTGAAGTCCTCACCACCGGTGACCAGACCGGCTTTGAGGAAGGTGAACTGGGCGAAGCGCTCGACTTCCTTGAGCGTCTGCTGCGCCAGTTCACGGGTCGGTAGCAGAATCAGCGCGCGAATGCTCAAGCGTTGCTTGGAGTTGCCGTCGCCAAGCAGCCGATTGAGCAGAGGCAGCACGAAAGCAGCGGTCTTGCCGCTGCCGGTCTGGGCAATCACCCGCAGATCCTTGCCCTCCAGCGCGGGCGGAATCGCTGCCGCCTGCACCGGAGTCGGCTCGACGAAATTAAGCTCGGCCACGGCTTTCAGCAGGCGTTCATGCAGGGCGAATTGGGCAAACACGGGGGCACTACCTCGAAAAATCGACAAAACGGTGCATAGCCTAACGGTTTCCGGCGTCGGAACCGAGTTTCTTTGCATTACACCGGCATTCGGGCAGCGAAGGACGTTCACCTGAAGGCACCATCGCACACCGGCGGCCGGGAACCGAAACGGCTGAATGGCGATCCTATTTGCATCACCACCCAAGGAGTGCTGCGCCATGCTCAACAAATCCCAGGCGCCCCTCAGCATCGGCCTGTGCATCCTGCTGGCGGCAGCGCCAGTGTTCGCCAACCCGCCTGCCGGTAAAGGCAAACCGAACCATCATGAGGGCGGCGTACAGATCGACATGCGCGGCCCGACCGTGGACATCGGCCAGGTGCGCATCATCCTGGGCGACAACCGCCAGTTGATCGGCCCGACCTCAGCCCTGCCACCCGGCATCGCCAAGAACCTGGCTCGTGGCAAGCCGTTGCCACCGGGCATCGCAAAGAATTTCGACAACCGCCTGAATACGCGCCTGCCGTACTACGATGGCTATGAATGGAAACAGGTCGGCCGCGATGTGGTACTGGTCGCCATTGCCACGGGAATCGTCTACGAAATTCTGCGCAACGTGCTGGACTGACCCTCCACAGGGCGCAATCCGACCGGTGGCATCGCACCGGGCGAACTTGTCAGCGGCGCAGTGCTCTATCTGTCAGATAAGCCGCATGCGGAGGCACCATGAACGCTTCGCTGATTTACCACGTCACTTCAAGTCTGGATGGGTATATCGCTCGCCCTGACGGCCGACTCGACTGGTTCGATTCACTCCGTCAGGCGGATGAGGAATACAGCTTCCAGTATTTCTACTCGGGCATCGACGCCCTGCTGATGGGCCGTGGCACCTATGAGGCCCTGCTGGCGCGTGGCGGTTCCTGGCCTTATCCCGGCAAGCCTTGTGTGGTACTCACACGCCTCGCGCTACCACGCGCCGCCGATGAAATACAGCTCACCCATTGCACGCCCGCCCAGGCAGTGGCCGCACTCGAAGAGGCCGGCTTTCATCGCATCTGGCTGGTGGGCGGCAGTCTGCTGGCTGGCAACTGCTACACCGCCGGACTGATCGATGAAGTGATCATCAATCTGGCACCCCACCTGCTCGGCGCTGGCGTCCCAATGCTGGCTACGGGGATGGAACGCGGCCTGACGCTGAACGAGCAGCGACGCTTCAACAGCGGCACGCTGCAGTTGCACTATCAGGTGCAGAAACAGGCCAGCCAGCCCACGCAGATTCCGTCTCCACGCGTCAACGCGGCCTGATCAACGCTCGCGCTGTTGCTTGCGCAACAGCCGGGCGCTGTCCCACCCCACCAGCAGCACCGCCAGCCAGATTGGCAGGTAGGTCAGCCATTGCCCAGCATCGAAGCTCTCGCCCAACACCAGCAAGGCCACGGCGAACAACAGCACTGGCTCGACATAGCTGAGAATGCCGAATAGCCCCAGCGGCAGCAGCCGGCTGGAGGCCATATAGGCAGCAAACGCCAGCGTACCGATCAACGCCATACCCGGTACCAGCAGCCAGAGCGCAGGACGCCCATCGAACGCACCAGCCGGCCCGTAAGCGACGATCAGCCAGATCGCCAATGGCGCCAGCATCAGCATTTCCAGTACGAACCCGGACAACGCATCCAGGCGCATCCAGCGGCGCAGCATGAAATAAGGCGGATAGCCCAATGCCGTGATCAACGTCAGCCAGGAAAACGCCTGGGTGCGCCATAACTCGTGCAATACCCCAAGCATGGCGCAAGTCACCGCCAATCGCTGCAACGGACGCAGACGCTCGCCATAGAACAAGCGCCCAGTCAGCACCATCGCCAGCGGCAGCAGGAAGTACCCCATGGACACCTCCAGCATGTGCCCTGCCAGCGGCGCCCAGAGAAAGATCCCCCACTGCAGGCCGATCAGCGCTGCTGCCAACGGGCAGGTCGCCAAAAGAAGCGGCTCGCGACGCAGGCGCATGAAGCTCTCCCGCAGCAACCCGGTCTGCCGAGCCAACACCACCAGCAGCAATACCAGCGGAATCGACCAGAGCACTCGCTGGGCGAAAATCTGCACGCCATCCAGCGGCGCGAGCCACTGCACGTAACCGGGCAGCACCGCGAACAACACCGACGCTCCTACCGACAACGCTACCCCACGCCCCGACAGCTGCATCAGACAGCCCTCCCTTGCACTTGCCGCGTCCGTCCAAGCCTCACCAGTGGCAATGACGCAACGATCACCGCACCGCCCAGCGCCAGGCGTAGCAGATTCGCGTCGTGATTCCAGATCAACAGATTGACCAGCAGCCCCGCTGGCACCAGGGCATTGTTCATCACCGCCAGAGTGCCGCCATCGACCAGGCTGGCGCCCTTGTTCCACCAGTACAACCCCAGCCCCGAAGCGACCACGCCGAGCCAGCCGAGCACGCTCCACTGCAGCGCCGTGGCAGGCAAACGCTCGCCATTACCCAGCAGCAAGAAGGCCGGCAGCGCCACCAGCAGCGCCCCCAGATAGAAGAAGCCGAAGCGCTTGTATTGCGGCTCCGTCGACGGATGTTGACGCAGCAAGTGCTTGTACAGCACCTGCCCAGCGGCGAAGGTGAAGTTGGCGATTTGCAGCAGCACGAAGCCCAGCATGAAGCCGCTGCTGATGCCGTCATAGCGAATGATGCCGGCACCCAGTACCGCTACCACTGCTGCCACCAGGGCCCAGGGGTTGAAACGCCGATTGAGGGCATCCTCGATCAGCGTCACGTGCAGCGGCGTGAGGATGGTGAACAGCAGCACCTCCGGCACGGTCAGTACCGAGAAACTCAGGTACAGGCAGACGTAGGTGACCCCGAACTGCAGCGCCCCAATCAGCAACATGCCGCGTACGAAAGACGGTGCGTGGCCGCGCCAGCGGGTCAGAGGGACAAACAGCAGCCCGGCGATGACGATGCGCGTCAGCACTGCAAAATAGCTGTCGACCCGACCGGCCAGATATTCGCCGATCAGACTGAAGGAAAAAGCCCACAGCAGGGTCACGATCAACAGATAGCGCATGGTCACCTCAGGAACAGGCGGCGACCTTAGCGCGTTCATCGCAGGCGTACAATCGACGGCAGGCGAAGCCCGCCGGCCTCACGTGAAAGCCGTCGTCACCGGGCAAGAGCGCGTCGCTAGGTTCACGCAAAAAAGCCGGTCATTACTTGCGCAATGCCCGGCAGGAGCGCCCAGGAGCCCAGGCGCCAGGAGAGTTTCGGATCAGGCCACTTCAGCCAGCTTGGCCTTGGCCTGCGCCAGACCTTTTTCGCTGAACTCGGCGCCCATGTTCAGGCCCTCGGCATGGATGAACTGCACGTCGTGGATGCCGATAAATGCCAGTGCCTGACGCAGATAGGGTTCCTGATGATCCAGGCCGCTGCCGGCATAGATGCCACCACGGGCGGTGAGCACGAAGGCGCGCTTGCCAGTCAGCAGACCCTGCGGGCCGGTGTCGGTGTACTTGAACGTGACGCCAGCGCGCAGCACGTGATCCAACCAGGCCTTCAGGGTGCTGGGGATGGCGAAGTTGTACATCGGCGCAGCCAGTACCAGTACATCGGCGGCCAGCAACTCGTCGGTCAGTTGGTTGGAACGCGCCAGCGCGGCCTTCTCGGCCTCGCTCTGCTGCTCACTCGGCGTCATCCAGCCGCCCAGCAGGGTGGCATCCAGGTGTGGTACCGGATCGCTGGCGAGGTCGCGAACCTGAACCTGGTCAGCCGGATGGGCTGCCTGCCAGTTGGCGATGAATTGCTGGGTCAGGTCACGGGAAACCGAACCTTGTTGGCGGGCGCTGCTTTCGATAACCAGGACACGGGACATGTTTGAGACTCCATAGAAGTGGGTGAAGGTCGATGGAGCACAGACTAGATTCGCAACGATCGATTAAAAAGCGCAAATATCCGCTTACATATATCGACAAAGTTGATTTATGGAGACCCCGTGGCTAGGCTTTGCCTACTTGAGCCCGCAGGTCAGGCTGATTCGCAGGCGGATCACGCTACGCGTGAACTTGACGGTCATGTTGTTGCTGGCGCCAGGAGCCAGGACGGTGCGCCGGGTGCGCGGCGCCTCAGGACCATTGCGGAATACCGCTCTGCATTCGGCTTCGCTCTGACCGTAGTTGTAGAGCATCAACGCCGCCATGTTGTGGTCGATCTCTTGAGTGGTAGCAGAGACCTCGGCGCCGTTGAACTGCTTCTCCACCTCGATGGGATAGGCGTAGGCCCCCAGCGGCAGGCAAGTGAACAGCAGGCAGATTATTTTTTTCATAGGTGCTCTCCAACATGGGATCGCCAGTGTAAGTCGAGATCGTCGGCGATAACAGGTCGATACAGGCAGGATGATGTGATGAAAGCCCCCCGCGTAACCCTGGATCAATGGCGCACGCTGCAAGCCGTGGTGGATCAGGGCGGCTTCGCCCAGGCAGCCGAAGTGCTGCACCGTTCGCAGTCCTCGGTCAGCTATACCGTGGCGCGCATGCAGGAGCAGCTCGGCGTGCCACTGCTGCGCATCGACGGCCGCAAGGCCGTACTGACCGAAGCTGGCGACGTGCTGTTGCGGCGCTCGCGACAACTGGTCAAGCAGGCCAGCCAGCTGGAAGACCTAGCCCACCATATGGAACAGGGTTGGGAAGCCGAGGTGCGCCTGGTGGTGGATGCGGCCTACCCCACGGCCAATATCGTCCGTGCGCTGACCGCCTTCATGCCGCAAAGCCGCGGCTGTCGTGTACGCCTGCGTGAAGAGGTGCTGTCCGGCGTCGAGGAGGTGCTGCTCGAAGGTACCGCCGACCTGGCCATCAGCGCACTGAACATCACCGGCCATCTCGGTATCGAGCTCAATGAAGTGGAGTTCGTCGCCGTCGCCAACCCGGAACACCCGCTGCATCGCCTGCAACGCGAGCTGAGCTTCCAGGATCTGGAAGGCCAGATGCAGGTAGTGACGCGCGACAGTGGCCGTCTGCAGCCGCGTGATGCCGGCTGGCTGGGCGCGGAACAACGCTGGACGGTAGGCAGCCTGCCGACCGCGCGCACCTTCGTCAGCAGCGGCCTGGGCTTCGCCTGGCTGCCCCGCCACCTGATCACCCGCGAACTGCAGGAAGGTCAGCTCAAGCTTCTTCCGCTGACCCAGGGCGGCGTGCGCAAGCCCCGCTTCTTCCTCTACAGCAACAAGGATCGCGTGCTCGGCCCGGCGACACAGATCCTCATCGAACTGATCAAGAACTTCGATGCTGCGCCGCTGGACGCCGCCTTCGCCGCGCCACAGTCGCCCAACTGAGACCTGCCCATGCCCTACTTCGATAACGATGGCTGCCAACTGCATTACGAAGACTATGGCCATGGCACGCCACTGCTGCTGGTGCATGGTCTGGGCTCGAGCACGCGCGACTGGGAGTACCAGATCCCGGTGCTCAGCCAGCACTACCGGGTAATCGCGCTCGACGTGCGCGGCCACGGCCGCTCGGACAAACCCCGCGAGGCCTATCGCATTGCCGATTTTGCCAGTGATGTGGCCGCACTGATCGAGTACCTGCAGCTGCCGCCCGTGCATCTGGTGGGCATCTCCATGGGCGGCATGATCGGCTTTCAGCTCGGCGTCGACCGCCCCGAACTGCTGCGCAGCCTGACCATCGTCAACAGCGGCCCCGAAGTGAAGGCCAAGAGTGCACGGGACTGGCTGGAGATAGGCAAACGCTGGACGCTATCGCGCCTGCTCAGCCTGGAGACCATCGCCAAGGCGCTGGCCAAGCTGCTGTTCCCCAAACCAGAGCAGGCCGAATTGAGGCGCAAGGTCGAGGAACGCTGGCCGCAGAATGACAAGCGCGCCTACCTCGCCAGCCTCGACGCCATCATCGGCTGGGGCGTGCGGGAACGCCTCAATCGCATCACCTGTCCTACGCTGGTGATCACCGCGGATCGTGACTACACCCCGGTCGAACGCAAGCGCGAATACGTGGCAGAAATGTCCAACGCGCGCCTGCTGGTGATCGAAAATTCGCGCCACGCCACACCACTGGATCAACCGGAACACTTTAATAACGCCCTGCTCGCCTTCCTCGGCGAGACTGCCAACAAGGAAAACTGACCATCATGCTCAAGCAACTCGTTCTTGCCACTGGCGCCCTGCTGCTGTCGACCAGCCTGCTGGCCGCGGAAAACCCCAAGGTGCTGCTGACCACCAGCCTCGGCGAAGTGGAAATCGAACTGGCCGCCGACAAGGCGCCGATCAGCACGCAGAACTTCCTCAAGTACGTCGACAGCGGCTTCTATGCCGGCACCCAGTTCCATCGGGTAATCCCGGGCTTCATGGTTCAGGGTGGCGGCTTCGATGCCGAGATGCGCCAGAAGGACACCGATGCGCCGATCAAGAACGAGGCCGACAACGGCCTGCATAACGTTCGCGGCACCCTGGCCATGGCCCGCACCCAGGCTCGCGATTCGGCCACCAGCCAGTTCTTCATCAACCACAAGGACAACGCTTTCCTCGATCACGGCTCACGCGACTTCGGCTACGCCGTATTCGGCAAGGTCACCCGTGGCATGGACGTGGTCGACAAGATCGCCCAGGTGCCGACCGGCAACCGCGGCATGCACCAGAACGTACCGCGTGAGCCGGTGCTGATCATCGAAGCCAAGCGTCTGTAAGACACCACACAAAAGACAAAGCCGCCCATAGGGCGGCTTTCTTATTCGATCTTGCGAGCTAGAGCCTGTTTTTAACGCAGCAGGGCCGACGCGCAGCAGATCGACGGCTTACTTCTCGACGAAGGCACGCTCGATCAGGTAGTCACCCGGCTCACGCATACGCGGGGAAATCTTCAGACCGAAGCTGTCGAGCACTTCGCTGGTCTCGTCGAGCATGCTCGGGCTGCCGCAGATCATCGCGCGGTCGTCCTGCGGATTGATCGGTGGCAGACCGATGTCGGCGAACAGCTTGCCGCTGCGCATCAGGTCGGTCAGGCGACCCTGATTCTCGAACGGCTCGCGGGTTACGGTCGGGTAGTAGATCAGCTTGTTCTTCAGCGCATCGCCAAAGAATTCATTCTGCGGCAGGTGCTCGGTGATGAACTCGCGGTAGGCGACTTCGTTCACGTAACGCACACCGTGCACCAGGATGACCTTCTCGAAACGCTCGTAGGTTTCCGGATCCTGGATCACGCTCATGAACGGCGCCAGACCGGTACCGGTGCTGAGCAGGTACAGGTGCTTGCCAGGGTTGAGGTCATCGAGCACCAGAGTGCCGGTAGGCTTCTTGCTGATGATGATCTCGTCGCCTTCCTTGAGGTGCTGCAGCTGCGAGGTCAGCGGGCCGTCCGGTACCTTGATGCTGAAGAACTCCAGGTGCTCTTCCCAGTTCGGACTGGCGATGGAGTAGGCGCGCATCAGCGGGCGACCGTTGGGCTGTTGCAGACCGATCATCACGAACTGGCCATTCTCGAAGCGCAGACCCGGATCGCGGGTGCACTTGAAGCTGAAAAGGGTATCGTTCCAGTGGTGGACGCTGAGCACGCGCTCGACGTTCATGTTGCTCATGATGATTTCCTCGGAAAAGCTCGGGCACCAGGACGGCGCGATTGCGCGGCATTCTAATTGCGCCGAGAATATCTGTTAAGTGGGTTATTACGATATAGGTTATTGGTTATATCGATATGCGATTTACTCTCAGGCAACTCCAGGTTTTCGTTTCCGTCGCGCAGCACGAAAGCGTCTCGCGCGCCGCCGAATCCCTTGCTCTGTCGCAGTCGGCCACCAGTACCTCGCTGACCGAACTGGAACGGCAATCCGATTGCCAGCTGTTCGATCGCGTCGGCAAGCGCCTGAGCCTCAACGCCCTTGGCCATCAGCTGCTACCGCAGGCCGTGGCGCTGCTCGACCAGGCCAAGGAAATCGAGCGTCTGCTCAGCGGCAAGAGCAGCTTTGGCTCGCTGAACCTGGGCGCCACCCTGACTGTGGGCAACTACCTGGCCACGCTGCTGATCGGCAACTTCATGCAGAGCCACCCCGAATGCCGGGTCAGCCTGCATGTACGCAACACAGCGCATATCGTCCAACAGATCGCCCACTACGAACTTGATCTGGGTCTAATCGAAGGCGATTGCCAGCATCCGGACATCGAGGTTCAGCCCTGGGTGGAGGACGAACTGACGGTCTTCTGCGCGCCCCAGCACCCGCTGGCGAAACGTGGCAGCGCCACGCTGGAGCAGCTGACTCAGGAAGCCTGGATTCTTCGCGAGCAGGGTTCGGGCACCCGCCTGACCTTCGACCAGGCCATGCGTCATCACCCGCAAAGCCTGAACGTGCGCCTGGAGCTGGAACACACCGAGGCGATCAAACGCGCCGTGGAATCTGGCCTGGGGATCGGCTGCATCTCGCGCCTGGCTCTGCGCGATGCGTTCCGCCGCGGCAGCCTGGTGGCCGTGGACACACCCGAGCTGGATCTGCGTCGGCAGTTCTACTTCATCTGGCACAAGCAGAAGTACCAGACATCGGCGATGCGCGAGTTTCTCGAGCAATGCCAGGCGCTCACCGCCGGGGTCACACGTAGCGATGAGATCGTGCTGCCCCCCATCGTCTGAACTCAGCCCAGCAGGATCACCGCCCAGACCACCGCAATCATGCCGAGCGCGACGAACTGCGCGGCACTGCCCATGTCCTTGGCATTCTTGGAAAGTGGGTGACGTTCAAGGGAAATACGGTCGATTGCGGCTTCGATGGCCGAGTTGAGCAACTCGACGATCAGCGCCAGCAGACAGACCGCTACCATCAACGCCCGCTCGCCACGACTGACATCGAGCAGAAAAGCCGAGGGGATGAGCACACAGTTGAGCAGCGCCAGCTGACGAAACGCCGCCTCACCGAGAAAGGCGGCGCGTAAGCCGTCGAGCGAATAGCTGGCAGCGTTGAGGATACGTTTGAGGCCGGTCTGGCCCTTGAATGGCGACATGCAGCGCCCTGCCCCACGGAGGAAAGGCGCGCAGCTTACTGTATTGGCCGCCTTACTGCCCTGGAATCGATTCCAGCTGCTGCAACAGCAGGGCTGCCTGGGTACGAGTGCGCACGCCCAGCTTACGGAAAATGGCGGTGACATGAGCCTTGACGGTCGCCTCCGACACATTCAATTCATAGGCGATCTGCTTGTTCAACAGGCCTTCGCAGACCATGGTCAGCACACGAAACTGTTGTGGCGTGAGGCTGGCCAGACCGGCACTGGCAGCCTTGGCTTCAGCCGAGACTGGCGCGGCTTCCTCCGCCAGTTGCGGCCACCAGGTATCGCCGTCGAGCACCTGGCGAACGGCCTGCTGGATGATCTCCAGCGAACTGGACTTGGGGATGAAGCCACTGGCACCGAACTCGCGGGAACGATTGACCACCGAAGCCTCTTCCTGCGCGGAGATCATCACCACGGGAATCTGCGGGTATTGCCCTCTCAACAAGACCAAGCCGGAAAAACCGTAGGCACCCGGCATGTTCAGATCCAGCAGCACCAGATCCCAGTCGTTCTTCTCGGCCAGACAGGCCTCGAGCTCGGCGATGCTGGCAGCCTCCACCAACCGAACCTGAGGGCCCAGGCCCAGCGTCAGGGCTTGCTGCAACGCGCTGCGAAACAGCGGGTGATCATCGGCAATCAGGATTTCGTAGGCGGCCATTGACGGATCCTGTTCTTGTTATGGGTGGCACTGAAGTGAGTATGGCAGTGCTTTATTTGCCTGCTATCCGCTCAAGCCTGCGAATTTCAACGCGACAGGCTCCCCACACGGATCGACGGCGGCGCTCAGCATGCCGAGCGATGACGGGGTGGTCAAGCGCAATGCTTTGCGGCAGGATGCGCTGCTTTGTCCGCCGAGACTCCCAGATGCGAAGCCAAGCCCTGCGCGCCGACCTGTTGATGCTGATTACCGCGATGATCTGGGGAAGCGTGTTCGTCGCCCAGCAACTGGGTATGGAAAACATCGGCCCCTTCCTTTATTCCGGTCTGCGCTTCGTGCTCGCCAGCCTGGTGCTGATCCCGGTGATCCTCCTGATACAACGGCGCAGCCGGCAGCCGAGTCCGCCCCCTACTCGAGGGCTGCTGCTGGGCGGCGTCATCATGGGGCTGGCGCTGGCGATCGGTATCAACCTGCAGCAAGTGGGTCTGATGTTCACCACCGTGACCAACTCCGGCTTCATCACCGGCCTATATGTGATCGTGGTACCGCTGCTCGGTTTATTCATCGGCCAGAAAAGCAGCCTGGGCATCTGGCTGGGCGCCAGCCTGGCGGTCGTCGGCATGTTCCTGCTCAGCGTCGGCGAAGGTTTCACCGTGGCATCCGGCGACTGGCTGCAACTGGCTGGCGCCTTCGTCTGGGGCATCCATGTGCTGTTGGTGGGTTTCTTCGCCAGCCGTCACGATCCGCTGCGCCTGGCCCTGATCCAGTTCGCCACCTGCGCGGTGATCAGCCTGGCGCTGGCCCTGGTGTTCGAGACGGCAACGCTGGAGGGCATCCTCAAAGCCGGCCCGGCCATCCTCTACGGCGGCATTTTCGGTGTGGCGATCGGTTTCACCCTGCAGGTCATCGCCCAGCAGCACGCCATCGCCTCGCACGCTGCGATCATCCTCTCGCTGGAGGCCGTATTCGCCGCTATCGCCGGTGCCCTGCTGCTCGGTGAAATGCTGGAACTGCGCGGCTATCTGGGCTGCGCGCTGATGTTCGCCGGCATGCTTTTGGCCCAACTCTGGCCGAAACCACTGCCGATCGAACTCAGCGATACGCCTGCAAACGCTGGTGCAAAGAATCGTTGAGATCCAGCGGCAGACGTCGTTTGGCCGCCAGATAATGCTGGCTGAAAGCATCCAGGTAATCGTCCAGCGCCTCACAGGCGCGCAGGTCGCCGGCCAGCTCCAGGCACATGGCAGCCACCTCGGCAGTGCACAGGTGCTCGCCACGGGTGGAACGCCGCAGGCGATAGCGCGATAACTGTGCAGGCGTCAGGCTGAGCACCGGTAGCGCATCCAGATACGGGCTCTTGCGAAACATCTTGCGCGCCTCGGTCCAGGTGGCATCGAGCAGCACGAACAAGGGTCGTTTGCCGGGAGCCAGATTCACCTCCTCGACGACTCGCTGCGGCGCGACATATTCCCCCGGGAAGACCAGAAACGGTTGCCATTGCGGATCGGCCAGCAACGCCAGCAGCCCCGGTTCCACAGCCGTGCGCGTCCAGCCGAATGCATGGGTTTCGGGCACCACATCGGCGATCAGCCAGCCGGTGTTGCTCGGCTTGAGCGCCTCAATGTCATGCATCACCAGGCACATCCCGGCATTGGACTGTACCTGCGGACGCCAAGCGCACAGGCAATGGGTTGGCTGCACCCGGCAATTCGGGCAGCGCTCGGCGCGTGAGCCGCGGGCAACGAAGGGTTTCAGGCTGCGCGCCAGGCGTTCTGCGCGCAAACGGGCAACGGCATGTGGGGCTGGTTGAGTCATGGGAGGGGCGACAGCGAACGGGGGCGCGATTCTAGCACCCCCGCTCGCCACTCAGGCGGATCAGAACGTATGGTTCAGCGCCAGGCCGATGAAATGGATACGGGTCTCGTACTCGCCCTTGAAGTTGCCGCCATTGCCAGTGCAGCGCACGCCGCTGTCCTGATAAAGGCCACCGGAGCCCGGCACCCAGCCGGCCGGTGAACAACCATCCTGATAATCCATCTTGCCACTGGAGAACTGCACGTAGCTGTAGGCGAGGTCCACCGACGTATCGCGAGTGACCTTGTAGTTGGCCCCTAGCGACAGCCAGTAGCGATCCGCATCGGGAAAGGCCGGGTGGCGTAACTGTGGTGAATTGACCGGTGAGCGGTCATAGGCCACACCAGTACGCAGCAGCAGGTCATCGCTGTACTGGTAGTTCATGCCCAGGGAGATCTTGTAGCTGTCCTTCCAGTCCTGCTTGACGCTCAGATCGCCCTCGGTCACACCGTTGAAATAGGGATAGCCCGCGACCTGATCGATACCGATGCGCACTTCGTCGAGCCGCGAATGCCGGGTGAACGTCAGATCCGCCATCAGCGCCACCTTGTCGTTCAACTGGTGGAAGGCGTTGAACGAGAGCATCTCCGGCGTATCGATGGCAGTCTTGGCCTTGGAGTTGGGGTGCAGCCTGGAGCCGGCGAAATCGCCGGGGTTGATCCAGTTGTCCGGGTCAAGTATCTGGGCAAGATCATCTCGACTCGGCAGCAAACCACCGCCTAGATCAGTGTCAGGTGAAGGAACGCTGCCAGACACGTCTGCAAAACTCCATTTGGTCTCGCCTTCAAGAGTGTGGCGAATATTTGAACGGTACGACACACCAAAACGCGTCGACTCGGTCGGTTCCCACATATAGCCGATATTCCAGCCAAAACCCCAGTCGTCGCCCTTGACTCGAAAATAACCATCGCCCTCAACGTTGTCGGCAAAGTTCTGAGCCACACAATCGACGAAAGCATCACCAGACTGACCGTTACAGCTGGTGATCTCTCCAGGTACCGTCAGGCCACCATAAAGCAACGGGATGGTTATCTGTCCAATAGGCGAAGCGGCCAATTCCGTCAGACTCTGGTTCTCTTTGACGAACTGCCCGGCCAACTGCCGCGATGCACCTTTGACATCCGCCGCCCCGCGCTGGATCGACTTGATGTACTGCGCCGACACACCGAAGCCGATGCTGTGATGCTCATTGAAACGGAAGGAAATGCTCGGGTTGAAGGTCACGGTCTCCAGGCTTGCCGACTGGATGCCGTAACGTCCGGCCCAGTCCTCCTTGTAATCGAGTTTGGCACCGAACGGGGTGAAGATGCCAAGGCCGACCGTTATCTGGTCGTTGATCTCATGGGAGAAATAGAAATTGGGCGCGGCGGCGGCATCAGGCAGGAACTTGCCGGCATCCCCCGACACCGGATTGCCGAACACGTCGGTGCTACCCTTGTCCTCGTACTTGCCGTCCGGCAGCAAAATGCTCAAGCCGGAGGTCACCTGAGTGCCCTTGAGCCGGGCCAGGCCGGCCGGGTTGTAGAAAATGGTCGAGGGGTCGGCTGCCTCGGCGCCGTTGGCGTGCGCCGAACCCTGCGCCGCCACCGATTGCGAACCAAAGTGATAACCGGATGCCTGCACCTGCGCGACGGGCAAAACCAGTAAACTGCCGACCATCACACGCGATGGCCAGCGCCGAAAGAGTATTGTCATTGTTATTCTCCTGCACGCTGCTTCAACACCGCGCAGCGCAGCGATCACCCGCGACAGACTTCAGGCAGGTCTGCGCAGGCAACGTCCGACTGCAACGGCGGCTCAGTCTTGTGACGTGCAGGTTTGGCCGATGATCCCCGGCCTTTGGTCGTGGTGACGGACGGCGGCCAGAAGCCAGCATGTCCCTATCGGTAACACTTTGTTTCAGGCAGGCAACTGGCCATTAGCGCGAACATTCGCCCCGAAGCCCTGTCCAACCCTCGTCCACGCTTTCAGGAGTCACATTACATGCTGCGTTACATCCTCCCCGCTCTCGCGCTCAGCCTGATGCTTCCCACCGCCCAGGCAGCTTCGCTGAAGGAGATGGAACTGACTCGCACCCTGGAGCAAGTCGCTCGCCAGAGCAGCGAAGGCACGCCGCGGGCGATCAACGAGGACATTCTCGATCAGGGCTATACCGTGGAAGGCCACACCCTGATCAACCACCTCAGCGTGCGTGAGGCACATGCCGCAAAGATGCGCGGCAACCCCGACACCGTGCGTGCACAACTGGCAGCCAGCGTCTGCCGCAACCCGGGTTATCGCAACCTGCTGGCCAAAGGCGCACAGCTGCGCTACCAGTTCAGCGAATACCGCAGCAACCGCCCGGTTACCGTCGAAGTCTTCGACAAGAGCGACTGCGGCATTTGAAGTAACGCCCCGCTCAGTTCCTTTCCGCTCGCCGCTGCGCATCATCAGCGCGCAGTTCGGCGAGTAGCGCCTCCATATAGCGCGAACGACGCACGCCGCCCTCCAAGCGGCGCGTGCACTCATCCTGCAAGCTCAGTTGGTTGACCCGCGCTGCTTCTTGCAGCATGTGGTAAAGATCCGTATCGATCTCCAGCATCAGCTTGGGCATACCTGCCTCTCCCTTCACATTGCCCCATAAAACAGGCTCAGCGCAGAGAGCGAGGATCCCCCCTCCCTGCCAGAGCCGCCCGTTCCGCAGCCGTCAGCCAAGCATCGATCGATACGCCGAGTACCTCGGCGACGCTTTGCAACACATGCGCCCAACTGCAGCCATTGGCGAACAACATACCGGCATCGTCGAACGTGCCCCCCCGATTGCGGTAACCCAGTGCGCGACACGAAGCAGCATCACCCAACACCGTCGACAGATGCCCCAAGGCCACTTCCGGGCGCATGTGGCTGAGTAACACACGCCGCCGACAGGCCACGGGGAACAGCGCCTCACGCTGCGCAACACTGGCCAGGCTCGGTGCCTCCCAGGCATCACGCGGCGCACGAAAACGCCCCGGTTCCTGCAAGTAAATCAGACGCCAGGCCACAGCCTGCTCGCTCAGACGAACGGCAGCACGGCGCATCTCATTCAGTTGATAACTGCCACTGGCAATCAGCAGCACCGGCTCGCCTTCACCGTCGGCATCGACCAGTAGCGCACCATCGCGCGCCAGCTGCTTAGCCTGTTCGACCGTGAAGGTGCAGGGTTGTTCACGCTTGGCAACCACCAGGCAAGCCAGCCTGCCACGCTCCTGGTAGATCCCTGGCAGCAGCGCCAGCAAGGAATTGTGATCAGCCGGCAACAGCACACGCATGACATCGTGCATCTCGCCCAGCAGCGCCTCACAGAATGTGGTGTCCTGATGCGACTGCTGGTTCTTGCCGTTCTCCCAGGTGTGCGAAGTGGCCACCAGAGGCCAGCCCAGCCAGCCTGCCGGCCGCCCGGCCTCTTTCTGCTGGCGGGCGAAGATCAGGCTCTGGCGCACGGCACCGAGCATCTTCACGCAGAAGGCTTCGTAACTGGCCACCAGATTCAAGCCGCCCTGATTGGCCAGGCAGGCCGAAACCACAGCCTCTTCGTTGAGTGCGGTGATCACGGCGCCGTCGATCGCCTCCAGATCGTTCTCCGGCTGGCTGACACGGTGCTTGAGGGCCGCCAGCACGCCGCCCAGACGGTTGCTGGCCAACTCGTCCGGGTTGCCTACGCGCGGGCGCAACTGCGGGTTGAGGCGCACCAGATCGACGAAATAGCGATCCAGTGCGCTCATTGGCGAGCAAGCCTGGTCATGGAAGTGCAACGCAGGCTGCACGGGCAGCGCTGGATGACGCTGGGCCAGCGGGTTGTCACGTTCCAGCACGCGCCCATCCCGCGATGCGAACAGACTGCAGGCCTCGGACAGCGCCTGCGGCTCCACCCACAACGCCGCAGCATGCTTGTTGAACAATGCGCGCGCGTGCTCATCCTGTGCCGGACTGGCCGGCAAAGGCAGGTTGTGCGCAGCGTTGCTGCCGGCGCCAAAGAAGCCGTAGCCCTTGGTGGTTTCAGCGATGCCATAGGGCATCGGCAGGGGGTAGCCGATCAACTCGTTGTTCAACTCACCCACTCGGTGCGCCAGACGCTGCTCCATCTCCCATAAGGCGCAGACGAAAGCCGCTGGATCACGACCATCGAAGCTCAGAGGATCGAAACCACAGCCACGCAGATGCCGCCGAAAACCATCCAGCCCCTCCAGCGTCCCCAACTCGGTACGCTGCTCGATGCGGCGGCCGTTGGCGATCATCACCGGCAACGCCACACCACAGTCCTCGGCACGCCACCAGCGTGGCATCCAGTCACTGCCGCGCTGCTCCTCGGCTGCCCCATCGGAGAGAAACGCCACCAGCTTCTCGCCAGGCAAAGGCAGGTGGGCGTACTGCAATTCGGCAAAGCCCAGGTATCCGCCCTCGGCGATGCCGCCTGCGGTGTGTGGGTTGACGTGACTCCCCAGCGGTACACCAGCGCTGCCGTCCGAAGCCTGGGCATAGCTGTAGAAGTCGGCGGCTAGGCGGCTCATACCGGCTTCATCGCAGCCGTAACGAGCGGCCTGCTCTGGATGCTGATTAGCGGTCAGCAGGTTCAGCGCCTCGATCGCCGCCACGCAATGCCCCTGCCCCATCAGCCAGCCGCGGGTCTCGCCAGTCAGCGCATTGAGCGCCAGATAGCCTGCATAGGCCGGCACCATGTTCAGCGCGCCGCCCGTATGCCCTTCCGGCACAGACTTGAAGTCATCGGCTTGCAGCGGCTGGCCGTCGAGCCGAACGCGCCGGGCATAGGTCATGTGTACCACCAGCCACATTCCAGCCGCGGTCAACGCATCCAGCGCCAGCATGCGTCGGTAGACGCTGGGCAGGTCAGGCTGTGCACCGCTCTGCACCAGTTGATGAGCGAGTCGAAAGACCGCCGCGCAAGTCTGCGGACTATGCTGAATAGGCCCATGGCCTTTGCGCCAGCGCGCGAAGTCGGGATAGCGCTGGGCATGCCCAGCCAGAGTGGCCGCGTCGGGGAGTAACTGAGTCATCGGTGCGCTCCTGAAGGTTCGCCGCCAGTCTAGGCACCTGGGAAATGCGCCGGCTGATCTGCATCAAGGCCTGCCGTGGAGAGATGCGGCAGACTCGTTTCATTACCACGACAAGGATAGACCCATGGCCCTGCTCACCTTCATCGGCGCGATCCAGCAAGTCACCGGCTCCTGCTACCTCGTGGAAAGCCGCGACGGAGCCAAGGTGCTACTCGAATGCGGCATGCACCAGGGCCGTCGTCAGGAAGAGGATCAGAACCGCAGCAGCTTTCCCTTCGACCCAAGCAGCCTGGATGCCGTGGTCATCTCCCATGCGCATCTGGATCACAGCGGCCTGCTACCGCGTCTTGTGGCTGAGGGTTATCGCGGCCCGATCCATGCCACCGACGCCAGCTGCGAACTGCTCGAACTGATGCTGCTGGATTCTGCCTTCCTGCAGGAGAAGGACGCCGAGTGGGAAAACCGCTGGCGAGCGCGCCAGGGCAAACCGGCGGTTCAACCGCTATACACCATCGCCAATGCCGAGCAGGCACTCAGCCAGCGCCGACCACATGCCTATGGTGAGCCGGTGGAAGTGGCCAAGGGCGTGCAGGTCACCTTCCATAATGCCGGCCATATCCTGGGGTCGGCTATCGTCGAGATGCAGGTGGAGGATCACCACCTGCGCCGCCATCTGGTGTTCTCCGGCGACCTGGGCAATACCTGCTCGCCGCTTATGCAGCCGCCTGTACAGCTGAGGCAGGCGGACGTGCTGCTGATGGAGTCGACCTATGGCGACCGGGATCATCGCCGCAGCGACGAAACCCTGGAAGAGCTGGCGGATATCCTTCAACAGGCCCACAGGGAAGGTGGCAACGTGCTGATTCCGTCGTTCGCCGTCGGTCGCACCCAGGATCTGATCTACTACCTCGGCCGCTTCTACCAGGAAGGCCGACTGCCGCAACAGGCGGTGTTCCTCGACAGCCCCATGGCCATCCGCGCCAACGCCATCTACAGCCGCTTCCACGAACAGTTCGCCGCCGCCGATCGCGCGGCGCTGGCAGCCAAAGGGGTCAAGCGCGTCGAAGACTGGCTACCGATACTGCGCTGCACACCAACGGCCGATGAGTCGATGGCGATCAACCGGATCAAGAGCGGCGCAATCATCATCGCCGGCGCCGGCATGTGCAACGGCGGGCGTATCGTCCATCACTTCAAGCACAACCTCTGGCGCGAGAACTGCCACCTGGTGTTCCCCGGCTTCCAGGCCAAGGGCACGCTCGGCCGCCTCATCGTCGACGGAGCCGAAACGGTCAAGGTGCTGCACCAGCGCATCGCGGTGAAAGCCAAGGTGCACACCCTCGGTGGGTTTTCCGCACATGCAGGCCAATCGCAGTTGCTGGACTGGGCCAGCCAGTTCGAGCATCACCCCGAGCTGTATCTGGTGCATGGCGAGCTGGAAAAAATGCAGGCTCTGCAGGAGGCACTGCGCGAGCGCCTGAACTGGATCGCCAACATTCCCGAGCCGGGTGAGCAGATCGCCCTGTAATCGGCGCTTAGAATCTGTTCACGATCTTGCGAGCTAGAGTTATACAAGGCAAAAACAGGCGAGGACGCGCAGTTTACGAGTTGTAAATGAGCAGTCCGAGCCTGTTTTTAACGCAGTAGAACCGACGCGCAGCAGATCGTGAACAGGTTCTTACGAAAAGGTGGCAACGAAACGGCAGCCGGCTCTGTGGCAAGCTGCTTAACACTCCATAATCAAGGAACCGGCCAATGCGCGATGCCCTGAAGCGTCTCGCTGGCCAAGAAGAGGAGAGTTTCCATGCCCTATGAAGCGGACGACTACCTGTCGCGCCACGTACAAACCAGCGAAGTCGACCTGAGCAGCAAGGTGGACGAGTTGGTGGCACTGGCAGCGCCGGGCAACAGCCCCAACCTGCCGCTATACCGGGAAATGCTCAGCACCGTGATCCATATGGCCCAGGCGGATCGCAACCGCTGGGATGCCAAGATCATGATGCAGACCCTGCGTGAGATGGAGCATGCCTTCGGCGTGCTGGAACAGCTGAAGCGCCGCCGCAAGGTCACGGTATTCGGCTCGGCACGCACCCCCGCCGATCACCCGCTGTACCAGCAGGCTCGTGAACTTGGCGCATTACTGGCACGCCGCGACCTGATGGTGGTCACCGGCGCAGGCGGCGGCATCATGGCGGCCGCCCACGAGGGTGCTGGCACGGAAAACAGCCTGGGGTTCAATATCACCCTGCCCTTCGAACAAGCCGCCAACGCCACAATGCGCGGCAGTCACCATCTGCTGTCGTTCCACTTCTTCTTTCTGCGCAAACTGTTCTTCGTCAAGGAAGCCGATGGCCTGGTGCTCTGCCCCGGTGGCTTCGGTACCCTCGACGAGGCACTGGAAGTACTCACCCTGATCCAGACCGGCAAGAGTCCGCTGGTGCCAGTGGTATTGCTTGATCAGCCAGGCGGCAGCTACTGGGAAGATGCCCTGGGCTTCATTCGCCGGCAGCTTGGCGACAACGGTTACATCCTGCCCACCGATCTCAACCTGATGCACCTGGTCTATAGCGCCGAGGAAGCGGTGGATGAAATTGCTCGTTTCTATCGCAATTTCCACTCCAGCCGCTGGCTAAAGGATCGCTTCGTGATTCGTCTCAACCACCCGCTGAACGACGCGGGCCTGGCGAAACTGCACAGCGACTTCGCCATGCTGTGCAAGGAAGGCGGCTTCACTCAGCAAGCGCTTTGCGAACAGGAGCGCGACGAGCCTGAGCTGAGCAACCTCACCCGCCTGGCTTTCGCCTTCAATGGTCGCGACTACGGACGCCTGCGTGCGCTGCTCAATGCGGTCAACGAACCGGAGAATTGGGCGAGCTGAACCAGCACACGTAGCGTAGCCCGGATGCAATCCGGGAATGGTGGACAGGCACTGCCCCATTTAGAGCAAGAAGCCCAGCATTGGCTGGGCTTCTTTTTGATGGCTAGCGTCAGGCGTTACCGGCGACTTTCATCCTAGCCGCCTGGGTAAAATCGAGCATGCGCTTGAGCGGTTTGACCGCCCTGGGAATCAGCGCCGGGTCGACGTGTATTTCACCCGTGCCCTCACGCAAACCGGCCAGCACGCGTTCCAGCGTGTTCATCGCCATCCACGGGCAATGCGCGCAGCTGCGGCAGGCAGCGCCATTGCCAGCAGTCGGCGCCTCGATGAAGGTCTTGTCCGGGCACAGCTGCTGCATCTTGTAGAAGATGCCGCGATCCGTGGCGACGATGAACGTGGAATTCGGCAGGGTCTGCGCCGCCTTGATCAGCTGACTTGTGGAACCAACGGCATCTGCCAGCTCAACCACGTTCTGTGGCGACTCGGGGTGTACCAGGATGGCGGCATCCGGGTACAGCGCTTTCATATCCAGCAACTGCTTGGATTTGAACTCTTCATGAACGATGCAGGCGCCGTCCCACAGCAACATGTCGGCACCGGTCTCGCGCTGAATATAGTTGCCCAGGTGCTTGTCCGGTGCCCAGAGAATGGTCTCGCCGTTGTCCATCAGACTCTCGACGATCTCCAGCGCGCAGCTGGAGGTCACCACCCAGTCGGCACGCGCTTTTACCGCGGCCGAGGTATTGGCATAAACCACCACGGTACGCTCCGGGTGCTGATCGCAGAAAGCCGAGAATTCATCGACCGGACAGCCCAGATCCAGCGAGCAGGTCGCCTCCAGCGTCGGCATCAGCACACGCTTTTCCGGGTTGAGAATCTTCGCCGTCTCGCCCATGAATTTGACCCCGGCCACCACCACGGTCTGTGCCGGGTGCTGGTTACCGAAGCGGGCCATTTCCAGAGAGTCGGAGACGCAGCCACCGGTTTCCTCGGCGAGCGCCTGGATTACCGGATCACAATAATAGTGCGCCACCAAAACGGCGTTCTGCTTCTTCAGTTCGGCGGCAATTTCGCGACGGTAGAAGGCTTCCTCCTCGATCGTCAGCGGCTTGGGCTGCTTGGCATCGAGGTGGGCTTGAACGAGGAGTCGTTCGGAAATTTGCGTCATATCATCAGGCTCTGATTATTTTTTCAGCGCGTGAAGTATACCGCCCATCCCCACGGCACAGTTAGATGACGAGATGCCGGCTCCGGCCATTATCCAGACCCGCATCATTTCGCGAAACGCAGAAACGAAAAAACCCACCATGAAGGTGGGCTTTGGAAGGTTGGTGGGTCGTGTAGGATTCGAACCTACGACCAATTGGTTAAAAGCCAACTGCTCTACCAACTGAGCTAACGACCCAACGCGAGGCGCATGATACTGATTTAATTCAGGAAATCAACACTTCGCAAAATTTTTTTCAGAAGTAGCGGGTGGCATCAGGCACACCAGCGGCGATGAAACCAGCCGCACGCAGGCGGCAACTGTCGCACTTGCCGCAGGCTCGGCCGTCGTCGTCAGCCTGGTAGCAGGAGACAGTCAGCGCATAATCCACGCCCAGGCGCATCCCTGTTTCGATGATCTCGCCCTTGCTCATCTGCTGCAGCGGCGCGCGAATGGTAAAGCCCTGCCCCTCCACGCCAGCCCTGGTCGCCAGATTGGCCATACGCTCGAAGGCGTCGACGAACTCCGGACGGCAATCGGGATAACCCGAGTAATCCACGGCATTGACGCCGATGAAGATCTCTCGTGCCTCCAGCACCTCGGCCCAGCCCAGCGCGAGCGCCAGAAACACCGTGTTGCGTGCTGGCACGTAAGTCGAAGGAATGCCCTCGGTGGGTGATTCAGGTACTGCGATACTGCTGTCGGTCAGTGCCGAGCCGCCAATACCATTGAGATTCAGGCCGATCACCTTGTGCTCGACCACACCCAGTTGCTTCGCCACGCGCTCGGCCGCCTGCAACTCGGCGCGATGGCGCTGCCCGTAATCGAAACTCATGCTGTAGCAGCTGTAGCCTTCAGCCTTGGCCATCGCTACCACGGTGGCCGAATCCAGACCGCCGGAAAGGAGGATTACCGCTTTTTTCTCGCTCATGCTCAATGTCCCGGCTCGTCGTTCCAGAGAATCTTGTGTAGCTGCAGTTGCAGGCGTACTGGCAGGTTGTCCGCGATGATCCAGTCGGCCAGTGCACGGGCATCGACCTGCTGGTGGCTGGGCGAGAACAGCACCTCGCCGGCACGCGCGGCCAAGTCATGCTCGATCAGCTTGGATATTGCCCAGTCATAATCCTCACGCGAGCAGATGACGAACTTGACCTGGTCATTACGAGTCAGCCACTGAATATTCTCGTAGCGGTTACGCTGCACTTCGGCCGAACCAGGTGTCTTCAGATCGAGCACCTTGCTGACCCGCGAATCGACCGCCGACACATCAAGCGCGCCACTGGTTTCCAGCGACACCTCGAAGCCGGCATCGCACAGACGCGCAAGCAGGGGAATGCAGTTGGGTTGAGCCAGCGGTTCACCGCCGGTAACGCAGACGTAGCGTGGCCTGTAGGCGGCCACCTGGTCGACGATGCTGTCCAGGGTGACGATTTCACCACCGCTGAAGGCATAGGCAGTGTCACAGTACTGACAGCGCAGGGGGCAGCCGGTAAGGCGTACGAATACCGTCGGCAAGCCGGCGGTACGCGTTTCCCCCTGCAACGAGTAGAAAATCTCGGTGATGCGCAGGGTTTCTTGCATGGTAGCCACGGGCGTGATGACGAAACAGGCCATCCGCCTCCGTTGCGTTAAAAGACAGGAACACAGGCCTGAGCCCGCATTCGACAAGACGTGTAGGCAAGGACATCAGCCGAGCTGAAACCGCGCCCGCCACGCGAACAGACATTCTAATTGAAGTAACCGAATGGCGGATAAGAAAAACCCGCGACAAGCGCGGGTTCGTTCTTCGAGTCAGGGCTTACAGGCGCTGTAGATCACGCTGCGCCAACTGGGCGGCCGAGCTACCCGGATACTGCGCGATAACCTGCTGAAGAATACCGCGCGCCTTGTCGTTGTGACCCAGACGACGCTCTACATCAGCCAGCTTGAACAGCGAATCCGGCACCTTGGCGTGGCTCGGATAACCTTGGCTGACCTTGGCAAACGCTTGACCAGCCGCTTGCAGATCACCTTTGGCCAGGTTCACTTCGCCCAACCAATACTGCGCGTTGCCGGCGTACTGACTATTGGGATAGCGGTTGAGAAAGGCGGTGAATGCCTGCGACGCCTTATCGAAATCCTTGGCCTTGATCAGGTCAAAGGCGGCGTCGTAATAGAGTTTTTCCTTGGCCGGATCACCCGGCTCGGCGCTGGCCTGCTGCTGCGCGGCAGGCGGCGTCGGAGTGCCACTGGCGTTTATCGCGCCATCGGCTGAATTCTGTGCGGGAGCTCCACCGACGGCGGCACCGGAAGAAATACGTTGATCCAGATCCTGGTAACGCTCCAGGCCTTCCTGCTTGAGGCGCTGGATTTCATTTTGCTGCTCTTCAACCATGCCACGCAGTTGCGCAATTTCCTGCTGCATCTGCTCGAGCTGGTTGAACAACATACCCTGCGCAGAAGCGGGCGCTTGCGCACCCGCTCCGGCGTAGGAGCCGGCCGTACCATAACCTGCCGGTGGATAGCTGCTGCCCTGTTGCATGGAGCTGCTTTCCAGTACGGGAACCTCCGCCATTGCCGCGAGCGGCAAGGCGAGCGTCAGAAGGGTCAGGATACGGCGGCAATCACGCATGGCAGCTTACTTACGCAGCTCTACGCGACGGTTCTGGGCCCAGGACTGCTCGTCGTGGCCAGTGGCAACCGGACGCTCTTCGCCGTAGGAAACCAGTTCCAGCTGAGCCGGGGAAACGCCCTGCAGAACCAGGTAGCGTTGAACGGCCTTGGCACGACGCTCGCCCAGAGCCATGTTGTACTCACGGGTACCGCGCTCGTCAGCGTGGCCTTCCAGGACGACGCGAGCGCCGTTGCCTTTCAGATCCTTGGCGTGTACGTCCAGAGCGCGCATGGCTTCGGCTTTCAGGTCGGAGCTGTCGTACTCGAAGTAGAAGGTGGTGATAGCGCGCAGAGCAGCTTCTTCGCTCAGGCTGCCGTCAACAGCGCCAGTGTTGGCACCGTAGCCAGCGTTCGGGTCGACAGCGCCTTCGCCAGCAGCGTCGCCGCCTTTGGAGGAGCAACCTACGGCAACGGCGAGAGCCAGGGACAGTGCAGCGAACTTACCGAATTTCAGCATTTCCATCATGTAACTCCTAATGAACCCCAGTTGTGTTAAGCAAAAATGGTGTAGCGCCGCATCAGTTCAGGTAAGGGGACCAAGAAGGCTCTCGAACTTCGCCTTGAGCGGTAGGAAGAGGGAGCCTTACGCGACCATTGGTGGACGCCAACATCAAGACTCCCCGACCCTGATGGCGGGTGGCGTAGATTAGCATGGTGCCATTGGGCGCAACAGTGGGCGACTCATCCAAACTTGTGTCTGAAAGTATGCGCAGACGGTTGGTTTCCAGATCCTGGGCAGCCACCTTGAACACGGTGAAACCGTCCTGGCGATGAATCATCACCAGCGTCTTCTCGTCAGCCGACAGTTTCGGGTTGGCGTTGTAGTTACCGACGAAGGTCACTCGCTCCACTGCCCCGCTATTGATGTTGGTCTTGTAGATCTGCGGCTTGCCCGCACGATCCGAGGTGAAGTACAGCGTCTGACCATCCTTGCCCCAGAAGGGTTCGGTATCAATGGCGTAATGGTTGGTGATGCGACGAGTCTGTCGGCTACCCATGTCCATCACATAGATTTCCGGGTTTCCGTCTTTGGACAGTACGAATGCCAGGCGGCTGCCATCCGGCGACCAGGCCGGAGCGCCGTTGAGGCCTTCGAAGTTGGTGATCTGCTCGCGACGGCCAGTATCGATGTGCTGCACGAAGATACGCGGACGACGCTGCTCGAAGGAGACGTAGGCGATGCGACGGCCATCAGGGGCGAAGGACGGCGACAGAATCGGTTCACGCGACTGCAGCAGGGTCACCGCACGGGCACCATCGTAATCGGAGCGCTGCAAGGTGTAACGGGTGTTGTTGACGCCCATACGCTCGGCCGTGACGTAAAGCAGGCGCGTTGAGAATGCCCCCTTCACGCCAGTCAGCTTCTCGAACGACTGGTCGGCGATGTGGTGAGCCATGTCACGCAGTTGATCAGTGCCACCACCGACGTTGCCGGTCATGACCTGCTGCTCGGTGTTGACGTTGAACAGCGCGTATTGCACTTGCAGACGACCACCGTTGGGCACCATGTTGCCCACCAGCACGTACTGAGCGCCGAGCGCTTTCCAGTCGCGGTAGATCACTTCGCTGGCCTGGCTCGGCAAGCTGATCATGTTCTGCCGTGGAATGGGCTCGAAGTAACCGGAGTTGCGCAGGTCATTGCCGATGATTTCGGCCATGTCCTCGGGCAGCACCGAGCCGCCCTGCCAGCCGAACGGCACGACGGCGATCGGGGTAGCGCGGTCAGCACCTTGGGAAATCACCAGCGGGTCGGCCGCCTGGACGCTACCGACCAGCATCACCAACCCCAGCAGGGCGGTACGAATCAGGGTATTCACAGAGCTCAATCCTCCGGTTTGAAAATGACGCGACGCTGCCTGTACATACGGTCGAAGGTAGCGCGATCCAATTGTTGCATCTCGGGAATACGCCCGACGTTACGTACTGCGGCGACGGCGGAATTGTCGAACGGCGCATCGCCACTGGAGCGCGATACGCTGGCGTTGGTCACGGTGCCGTCGGGCAACATCTGAATCAGCAACTCGACGCTCATGCCCCGACGCGCCGACATCGGCCGCTGCCAGTTCTCGGTGATCAGCTTGATGATCAGATCGTCGAGGTTACCCGCCACCTGATCGCCATGCGTCTCGGCCAGCGCCTGCTGGTTCTGCACGTTGTCCGACAGCAGCTCAGCCAGCGCTGCCGCCTTCTGATCCTCGGCTGCCTTGCGCCGTGCATCTTCAGCCTTGCGCTTGGCGTCTTCGGCAGCTTTCTTCTTCGCTGCCTCGGCGGCTGCCGCTTTCTTCTTCGCCTCTTCTGCAGCGGCCTTTTTCTTGGCCTCTTCAGCGGCTTTCTTCTTCGCCTCTTCCTCGGCGCGCTTCTTGGCGATATCGGCCTGACGCTTCTGCTCGGCAGCTTTCTCTGCCTCGGCTTTCTTCGCGGCTTCAGCCTTGGCTGCCTCGGCCTTTCGAGCCTCCTCGGCACGCTTTTGTTCCGCAGCCTTGGCTGCTGCTACCTTCTGCTCTTCGGCCTGGGCCAGCTTCTGTTCTTCGGCCTTTTTCTGTTCCAGTCGCTCGGTTTCGAACTGCGGCGCCGAGGTTTTCTGCGCCTCACCCGCCACCTTCTGCGTGGTCTGGGTGGTGGCCTGGCTCTGCGATTGCAGTTGGTACAGCGTAGCCTGTACCACCGGGCGCGCCGGAGGCAGTTCGGGCGTGAAGGCGAAACTGACGAACAACATGGCGAACATCAGAACGTGCAGGCCCACGGCCCAAACGATGGGCCAGAAGTAGCTTTCCGATTGCGAACGCTCGGTCTGCTGCATCAGGGAGCCTCGGTAATCAATCCGACGTTACCCACGTCGGCCTGTTGCAGACCACCCATGGCCGCCATCACGGTGCCGTAGTCGACCGACTTGTCGCCACGCACGAACACCTGCACCTGCTTACCCTGACGGCGGTTCTCGGCAATGATCGCCGTTACCGCCTGAGTCATCTGCGGCAGCGTGGAGGCACGCTCCTGCTCGGTGTCGACGTCGACCTCGCTGCCCATGTTCCAGTAGTAGGTCTTGTCGGCCTTGATGGAAATGGTCAGTACCTGGGCGTCATTGTCCTGCGGCAGCGCTTCGCTGCTGACCTTGGGCAGGTCGACCTTGACCCCCTGGTTGAGCATCGGTGCGGTGACCATGAAGATGACCAGCAGTACCAACATCACGTCGATGTAAGGCACCACGTTCATCTCGGCTACCGGCTTACGTCTTTTGCGAATTCTCGCCATGGCTAGAACCTATCCTCTTCGCGCGTCTTATTCTTCCGAGGTATGCACTTTGCGGTGCAGGATGGCCTGGAACTCGTCGGCAAAGGTGTAGTAACGACCGATCAGCATCTCGCCACGGGCAGAGAAACGGTTGTAGGCGATGACCGCCGGAATGGCGGCGAACAGACCGATGGCCGTGGCGATCAGCGCCTCGGCGATACCCGGCGCTACGGTGGCCAGGGTTGCCTGCTGTACCTGAGCCAGACCACGGAAGGAGTTCATGATGCCCCAGACGGTACCGAAGAGACCGATATAGGGGCTGGTGGAGCCGACGGTCGCCAGGAACGGCAATGCGGTTTCCAGTTTTTCCTCCTCGCGGGAGATGGCTACACGCATGGCGCGCGACACGCCATCCATCACTGCGTCAGGATCGACGCCCTGCTGCTGACGCAGACGGGAGAACTCCTTGAAACCGGCACGGAAGATCTGCTCCAGACCCGAATCCGGATCCGGGTTGCTGCCCGCCTGGCGATACAGCTTGGACAGATCGATACCGGACCAGAAGCGATCCTCGAAGTTGTCCAGGGCACGCTTTGCTGCACGCAGTGCATTACTGCGCTGGAAGATCATCACCCAGGAAATGACCGAGGCGGCCACCAGGGTCAGCATCACCAGTTGCACCAGCAAGCTGGCGTTACTGATCAGACTCCACATCGACATATGGTCAACGGCGTTGGCGTTGGCTTCCACGCTTACTCTCCTGCTTCAGATAGACCCGCGCCCAAGGGCTCGGCAAAGGCTGCGCGCAATGTTTGCGGCATGGCCCGGGGTTTCAAATTTTCGGCGCCGACACAGGCCACCAGGAACTGCCCTTCACAGAGCAGTTGATTATCCGCAGCCCGCCTGACCTGTTGACGAAAACGCAGGCTGGCACGGTTCAATTCGATCACATCGGCGCTGATCACCAGCTCGTCGTCCAATCGCGCCGGCGCGTGGTAGCGCGCCTCGGCCGAATGCACAACGAACAACAGGCCCTCACCCGCGAGCGTCGACTGGGCATAACCCAGCTCACGCAGGCGCTCGGTGCGAGCCCGCTCCATAAATTTGAGGTAATTGACGTAGTAGACGATGCCACCCGCATCGGTGTCTTCGTAGTAGACCCGGCAATGATGGCTGAACGGCTGGACTCCGTTTTGCGCGCGCATACTCTAGTCCCCGGCCTGTCGCTTGCCAATCCGGCCTGGTAACAATTTTTTCGTCATTCATCACCTGCTGAAAAAAGATCGGCATTGGGCTGCTCACCCAAGCGCTTCGGCGTGTTCAGGCCAAAGTGCAGATAGGCATGACGCGTGACCACTCGCCCGCGAGGTGTGCGCATCATGTAGCCCTGCTGGATCAGGTAGGGCTCGAGCACGTCCTCGATGGTATGACGCTCCTCGCTGATGGCTGCCGCCAGGCTGTCGACACCGACCGGCCCACCGTCGAACTTCTCGATCATGGCCAGCAATAGACGACGGTCGGAGTGATCGAAGCCACGTTCGTCGACATCCAGCAGATTCAGAGCCAGGTCGGCGATTTCGCGGGTTATGTGCCCACGCCCACGAACCTCAGCGAAATCACGCACGCGGCGCAACAGGCGGTTGGCGATACGCGGCGTGCCGCGCGCGCGACGGGCGATCTCGTAAGCACCCTGATCCTCAATGGGCAGGCCGAGGATTCCGGCAGAACGCGTGACGATGGTCGCTAGGTCGTCGATACCGTAGAACTCCAGGCGCTGCACGATGCCGAAACGATCCCGCAGCGGGTTGGTCAGCATACCGGCGCGAGTGGTGGCGCCAACCAGGGTGAAGGGCGGCAAATCCAGCTTGATCGAGCGGGCCGCCGGGCCTTCGCCGATCATGATGTCGAGCTGGAAGTCTTCCATGGCCGGGTACAGCACCTCTTCGACGATGGGCGAGAGGCGATGGATTTCGTCGACGAACAACACGTCGCCGGATTCCAGATTGGTCAGCAGCGCAGCCAGATCACCAGGGCGCTCCAGCACCGGACCGGAGGTGCTCTTGATCGAAACGCCCATTTCCTGGGCGATGATATTGGCCAGCGTGGTCTTGCCGAGACCGGGCGGGCCGAAGATCAGCGTATGGTCAAGCGACTCCTTGCGACCACGAGCAGCCTGGATGAACAGCTCCATCTGCTCACGCACGCTCGGCTGGCCGATGTATTCGGCCAGCTTCAGGGGGCGAATGGCCCTGTCCTGTTGCTCCTCGCGCTCACGCGGGCTGGCGGTAATCAGGCGATCGGCTTCGATCATCGCAATACTTCCATCGACCTTGTCACGCCATGCCGCGCAACGCGCGACGTATCAAATCTTCACTGCTCAAACCATCTTCCTTGATTGCAGCCACGGCCCGGCTGGCCTCCTGGGGCTTGTATCCCAGGGAAATCAGCGCGCTCACGGCATCATTCTCCGCGCTTGAGACTGCCAGGGCAGACTGAGGTTCAACCACCAACGGTGCAATGGACGGTATCGACTCCCAGGCCTTGAACCTGTCCTTGAGCTCGACCAGCAAACGCTCGGCGGTTTTCTTGCCCACACCAGGCACCTTGACCAGCGCAGCGGTATCTTGAGCCTGCACGCAACGTACCAGCTCATCGACCTCCAACCCCGACATCAAGGCCAGAGCCAGTTTCGGCCCCACCCCGTTGAGCCGAATCAGTTCGCGGAACAGCTCACGCTCGCGCTTTTCGAAGAAGCCATAGAGCAGATGCGCGTCCTCGCGCACCACCAGATGGGTATGCAGGGTTACCGGCTCACCCACCGAGGGCAGACGATAAAGGGTGGTCATCGGCACTTCCAGCTCATAACCGACGCCATTTACATCCAGAAGCAAATGCGGAGGCTGCTTCTCCGCCAGATTACCGCGCAAACGTCCGATCACCGGCTTGTTCCTTCACTTGCTTTATAAACGGAGACGACCGCCGCGCCGCTTGGCGCCGGCCAACCCATGGGGGATCAGACTCTGTCGGTGGTGCGCATGGCACAAGGCGATACCCAGGGCGTCGGAGGCATCGATCTGCGGTTTCTGCACCAACTTGAGCAGGTGCATGACCATCATCTGCACCTGCTGCTTGTCCGCTGCACCGGTGCCGACCACTGCCTGCTTGACCTGCGTGGCGGTGTACTCGCTGACTTCCAGGCCCGCCTCTACTGCCGCAACGATTGCCGCGCCGCGAGCCTGACCAAGTTTCAACGCCGAGTCAGCATTGCGTGCCATGAACACCTGCTCGATGCCCATGGTTACCGGCCCATGCGTACGAATCACCTCGCTGACACCACGAAAAACGATCTGCAGGCGCTCGGCCAACGGCCCGTTGCCGGTGCGAATGCAGCCCGATGCCACGTATTCGCAGCCACGCCCGGTATCGCGCACCACACCGTAACCGGTGATACGCGAGCCTGGGTCGATTCCGAGGATCAAGGTCATATCAGCAACTGTCTATTTATCCAGTTAGCGAGTATACGGGGCGCCCTGCACGCCGTCATCCGCCACACATGGTTAAAAGTCGCGCCGCACGACGAAAAAAACCGGAAACGCTGCACAGCGCTTCCGGCTTCTTCATTCATAACCCGAGCAACCCAGGGAATATGCCCCAATTGCATCCGGGCTAGGCTACCTCAGCCGAGCTGTTCCATGATCTCGTCGGAAACTTCGGCGTTGTGGTAGACGTTCTGCACGTCATCCAGATCTTCGAGCATATCGATCAGCTTGAAGACCTTCTGCGCGGTTTCCAGATCGGTGATCGGCGCACTGATCGACGGAATCATGGCGATCTCAGCCTCATCGCTCTTGAAGCCGGCCGCAGCCAAAGCCTCGATCACCGCGTGGAACTCGGTGAAGCTGGTCGACACCAGGGCAGCGCCCTCCTCGCCCATTTCCACGTCATCGGCACCCGCCTCAAGCGCCGCTTCCATCAATGCATCTTCGTCCACGGAAGCGAAGCTGATCTGCCCCTTGCGCTCGAACATGTAGGCGACCGAGCCGTCGGTACCCAGGTTGCCACCACACTTGGTGAAAGCATGACGCACTTCGGCGGCGGTACGGTTGCGGTTGTCGGTCATCACTTCGACGATGATCGCCACACCACTTGGCGCATAGCCCTCGTAGCTGAACTCGACGACATTGTCGGCTTCGTTGTTGCCGGCACCGCGGGCGATGGCGCGGTCGATCACGTCGCGGGACATGTTGTTGGTCAGCGCCTTGTCCACAGCCAGACGCAGACGCGGATTGTCCGCCGGGATCGGGCCACCGTGCTTGGCGGCGACCGTCAGCTCACGAATCAGCTTGGTGAAGATCTTGCCCCGCTTGGCGTCCTGACGCCCCTTGCGGTGCTTGATGTTGGCCCACTTGGAATGACCAGCCATAACTCACTCCGTTTTTTCCACTGATAAATGCCAGGGCATGGTCGTGCATGCCCCATAACGAAGAAGCCTGGAAATCCAGGCTTCTTCTACAGGCTTATTCGGCCTTGGGTTGCTCGCGCAGGCGGATATGTAGCTCGCGCAGCGACTTGCCGTCCACTACACCCGGCGCCTGGGTCATGACGCAGGCCGCACTCTGGGTTTTCGGGAAGGCGATCACTTCACGGATCGACTGAGCGCCCGTCATCAGCATCACCAGGCGATCCAGACCGAAGGCCAGACCACCATGGGGCGGCGCACCGTACTTCAGGGCGTCGAGCAGGAAACCGAACTTCTCCTGCTGCTCGTCTTCACTGATGCCGAGCACGCGGAACACGGTCTGCTGCATGGCCTTGTCGTGGATACGGATCGAACCGCCACCCAGCTCGGTGCCGTTGAGCACCATGTCGTAGGCACGCGACAGTGCGGCGGCTGGATTGGCCTCCAGCTCCTCGGGAGTGCACTTGGGCGAGGTGAACGGGTGGTGCATGGCGGTCAGGCTGCCGTCGTCGTTTTCCTCGAACATCGGGAAGTCGACGACCCACAGCGGCGCCCACTCGCAGGTCAGCAGGTTCAGGTCATGGCCGAGCTTAATGCGCAGCGCACCCAGGGCTTCGCTGACGATCTTGGCCTTGTCGGCGCCGAAGAACACGATGTCGCCATCGACAGCGCCAACGCGATCGAGGATGACATTGATGTTGTCCAGCGGGATGTTCTTGACGATCGGCGACTGCAAGCCTTCGACGCCGGCGGCGCGCTCGTTGACCTTGATATAGGCCAGCCCCTTGGCACCGTAGATACCGACGAACTTGGTGTAATCGTCGATCTGCTTACGCGGCATGCTCGCCCCGCCCGGTACACGCAGCGCGGTGACGCGGCATTTCGGGTCATTGGCTGGACCGGCGAAGACCTTGAACTCGACGTCCTTGAGCTGATCCTCGACATCCACCAGCTCCAGCGGGTTGCGCAGGTCAGGCTTGTCGGAACCGAAACGACGCATGGCTTCGGCCAGAGTCATGTGCGGAAGCTCGCCAAACTCGACGTCCAGCACTTCCTTGAACAGGTTGCGCACCATGGTCTCGGTGATATCCATGATGTCTTTTTCATCGAGGAAGCTGGTCTCGATGTCGATCTGGGTGAATTCCGGCTGACGGTCGGCACGCAGGTCTTCGTCACGGAAACACTTGGCGATCTGGTAGTAGCGGTCGAAGCCGGCGACCATCAACAGCTGCTTGAACAACTGCGGCGACTGCGGCAGGGCGAAGAAGCTGCCTGCGTGGGTACGGCTCGGCACCAGATAGTCACGCGCGCCTTCCGGGGTGGCACGGGTCAGGATCGGCGTTTCCACGTCGAGGAAACCGTTGTCGTCCAGATAGCGGCGGATGCTCGAGGTGATGCGTGAACGCAGCTTGAGCTTTTCGGCCATTTCCGGACGGCGCAGGTCGATAAAGCGATAGCGCAGACGGGTTTCTTCGCCGACATCGGTGTATTCGTTGAGCGGGAACGGTGGGGTTTCCGCTTCGTTGAGTACTTCCAGCTCGTAACCCAGCACCTCGATGGCGCCAGACGCCATGTTCGGGTTGACCGCACCTGCCGGACGCAGACGCACCTTGCCGGTGATCTTGACTACGTACTCGCTGCGCACGCGGTCGGCTTTGGCAAAGGTGTCGGCACGATCCGGGTCGAACACCACCTGGGCCAGACCTTCACGATCGCGAATATCGAGGAAGATCACCCCGCCATGGTCGCGGCGACGGTGTACCCAGCCGCAAAGGGTGATTTCCTGGCCATCCAGGCTCTCGTTCAGTTGGCCGCAATAGTGGCTGCGCATCATGATCGTGTTTCGCTTCTCTAAAGGTCTTGGATTGGTCAGGCAGCCCCCAATGCACCGGGCAGAGGCCACACCGCGGCGCGTGTCCAACCGCGCGCCGCGCTTCGATAAAGAGCGGGATTATATAGGGTAAATCGCCGTGACGCAGCCGCCTGGCGGATGGCTTCTATAATGAAGAAGCCTCCATCAGGGAGAACCATCATGCCTTCACCCCGCTCTGCCGACCTCTCCAGCGATCTACTGGAGGACTTCCGCCTGGATGCAGCCGAGCAATTCCCACGTTGCGAACAATTATTGATCGAACTGGAGCGCGCACCGAAGAGCCGCGAGCGCCTGCGCGAACTCTTCCGCCTGGTTCACACGCTCAAGGGCAACCTCGGTTACATCGATCTCAATACCCTGATGCCCCTACCGCAAGCCATGGAGGATGTGCTCGAAGCACTTCGCAATGAGCAGTTGGAATTCGACAGCCTGCTCGGCGATATCCTGCTACTGAGCCTGGATCACCTGCGCGCACTGATTGATCGCGCACTGGGCAGAACGAACGCCCTCCCGAGCTCAATGCAGACCGAACAACTGTGCCAGGCGCTGCAGGCACTCGCCGTGGCACCAGCGGCGGAACAAGGGCACATTCGCCGCGAACTGCTGCAGCAGATGGATCCCAACACGCATCTGCAAGCCCCTCAAATCCCGACAGGGAGCCGAACCGACGCGCTGCTGGCCCGATACGGCATCGCTCCACACCCGGATCTGCAATTCTTCGCAGCCCTGACCGAAGCAGCAGAACAGCGCTCAAGCTACTGGCGCGGACGCAACCTGCGCCTGCTCGACCTGGCACTGAGCATCAACGCCCTGGGTGGCCAAGTCGAAAAACCGGAACAGCTGGCAGCCGCCGTTTGCCTGCATGACCTGGGAATGGCCTTCCTGCCGCTGGAGCTGTTACACAAGCAAGCTCATCTCAGCCGTGATGAGCGACGCCTGATGCAAGGTCACCCCCGCCTGGCAAGCGACCTGCTGAAACGCATGCCAGGCTGGGCACCCGCCATGGAGATCGTCCTGCAGCATCAGGAAAACGTCGACGGTAGCGGCTATCCCAAGGGGTTGCGCGAGCTGGAAATCACCCCTGGCGCACTCATCCTGCAGATCGTCGATACCTTCGACGCACGCACCCACGAACGCGCTCACCAGACCCTGAGCAAGCGCCCCCTGCTCCGCGCGATACTCGAAATCAACAACCTGGCCGGCCAGCAGTTCAGTGCTCACTGGGTCGAAATATTCAACCGCGCCCTGCAACAGAATCCGGATCTGGCGCACGGCCGAGGCCCGTATCACGACAGTCTCTAGAGCAAGCTACCGACGCGCTCACAGCCCGTGAAATTTCTTTATGGAAATGAACCGCGCACAGTTGATAGCTTCTAAACATCGCTTTCATTGATACAAGCCAGGATCATCCCGACTCCCTGCATGTTAGGCTTCTGCCAATATTGCGGGATAAAAACCCTGGCTCACCTGATAGGAGAAAAACCATGGAAATCAATATCGGAATCGCCGAACAGGATCGCGCCGCCATCGCCGAAGGCCTTTCGCGCCTGCTGGCCGATACCTACACGCTCTATCTGAAGACCCATAATTTCCACTGGAACGTCACCGGCCCGATGTTCAACACCCTGCACCTGATGTTCGAAGGGCAGTACACCGAGCTGGCACTGGCCGTCGATGCCATTGCCGAACGTATCCGCGCCCTCGGCTTCCCGGCACCAGGCACCTACGCTGCTTACGCACGCCTGTCGTCGATCAAGGAAGAGGAAGGCGTCCCCAGCGCCGAGGACATGATCAAGCAACTGGTTCAAGGCCAGGAAGCCGTGGTGCGCACGGCACGCGGTATCTTCCCGCTGCTGGACAAGGTCAGCGATGAGCCCACCGCCGACCTGCTGACCCAGCGCATGCAGGTACACGAAAAAACCGCCTGGATGCTACGCAGCCTGCTCGCCTCCTGATCCCGCTCAAGGCCCGGTCATCCGGGCCTTTTCATTAGGCAGGCACGCCCAGCCTGATCTATGCTCTGGCCATTCGCCAGCGAGTTTCCGAAGCACATGAGTCAGCCAGCCAAGCCCCCCAGCATCATCGAACTGTATCCGGAGGAAACCCGCGAGGCTGCGGCGCTGCTCAAGCAAGCCGTACCACTGATGATGCGCCACGACATCCCGCCCAACCCGGTGCATTACGCGCTCTGGTACACCTACAGCCGAGGCAGTGAACCGGAACTCAATCGTCGCCTGGACAAGGTCGTCGAGGATTTCGATGTATTCCCCCCTGAAACCGCCAGCAAGCTGTTTCGCGACTACATCATCCGCGGCGAACTGGAAGAGGCACGCGCAGGCCAACAGCAGGTGATCGAACTGGTCGACGACATCGAGGGCGATGTCTCACGCAACATGCTCGGCAGCAAGAATTACCAGCAAAGCCTCACGCAGGGGCTGAGCGCCCTGCAGGAACCGATCATCGACGACCTGCCCAGCGTGCTCAACGAACTGCAGGAAAGCACCCAGTTGATGCAGGATCAGCAGGAGAAATTCCTCTACCGCCTGCGCGCCGCCCAAGATGAAATCAAGCACCTGCGCAGCCAACTCGAACGCGCGCACCTGGCAGCGACACTGGATAGCCTGACGCGCGTGTTCAACCGCAACGCCTTCACCCGCCTGCTGGAGCAGGCACTGAAAGAGTCCTACCAGGGGCTCGCCCTGGTGATTCTCGATATCGACCATTTCAAGCAGTTCAACGACCAGTACGGCCATCCGCTCGGGGATCGCGTGCTGCAGCATGTTGGTCAATTGATGCGCGACCTGCTCCCGCCGCGCGCCTTCGCCGCGCGTTACGGCGGCGAAGAGTTCTGCGTCGTGCTACGCGACTGCCACAACCTGGCCGAAGTACTCGATTTCGCCGAGCAACTGCGCAACAAGATCCAGGCCCTAAGGGTCAAGGTTCGTCGTACCGACCAGGTACTGGATAGCATCACTGCCTCATTCGGCTGCGCCCTGGCCGAAGTGGACGACACCTTCGAATCACTGCTGACCCGGGCCGACGACGCCCTTTACCAAGCCAAACGTGGCGGGCGTAACCAGGTTCACCCGATCACCAGCGAAACCATGCTAAGCGCTTGATTTGAGAAGCCTCCTGCTTTGCTGTTAAATACGTCGCGCGCCACATTCATATCCTGAGGCGCAACGACGCAACACACCGGCACGCGCCATGACCGTCCATCTGGTCAACGACAAAGCGCGCTCGCCTCGCAAAGCCGTGAGTCATCATTCAATCAGTGAGTTCATCGAAGATGTTGAAGATTGCCCATCTTGTCGCGGGGTTCGCCGCCCTGCTGCTATCCGCCGTACCCAGCCTTTCCACTTCATTGCTCAATACACCTGACGCCATCTACCTGGCCCTTGTCGGCCTGCTCAACCTGCTGCTTGCTGCACAACAACCCGCCAGCCTGAATGGCACCCGCCAGCAACTGCAGGGCCTCGCATCGGCACTGCTGATTCTCGCAGCCGTCGTTCAGGGCCTGATTCTGCTCGCCCCTCTGCCCAATATCGGCGGCCAGCCTGCCATATGGCTGACCTTGCTGATCGCAGTCATCGCCATTGCCGTGCAGTTGAGCAGCCAACTGCGCCCACAAGCTGGCCACAACGACGTGCGCAGCTCGAGCTCGGCCCAGACCAGCCAGCCCAGCAGCCAGGAAGACCGCGAGACCGGTACGGTCAAGTGGTTCAACACCTCCAAGGGTTTCGGCTTCATTTCCCGCGATTCAGGCGAAGATATCTTCGTGCATTTTCGCGCCATCCGCGGGGAAGGTCACCGCGTGCTGATCGAAGGACAGCGCGTGGAGTTCTCGGTCATGCAGCGCGACAAGGGTCTGCAAGCCGAGGATGTCATCGCCGCAGCGCCCTCACGCCGCTGAATTACGCCGAAAAACGAAAGCCCGCGATCTCTCGCGGGCTTTTTGTTGCCTGCCATCCCGCAATCCTTCAGCCAATCGCTTGACCCCAGATCACTCCTGGCGCTTTGGCTTGACTCAGTAATGCGGTGGTGGTGCTTCGTCTATCGCGATACTCGCTTGCCCCTGTGCCTCTTCCTGACGTCGCGCCAGAGCCATTACCTGCAATTGCAAGCGCTCGATGCGCTTGTGCTGCTCGATCAGTTCATCGTTCAAGGCCTGAATGGTGTCATCCTGGAAAGCCAGGCGACTCTCAAGCTCCATCACACGAGCCTCGAGACTCATACCGGCTCTCCCGCGAACTGAAAGTCCTCGGTCAGCACCAGGCGCAGCTTGTCCTTGAGTTGGAGCACCTGTGCATCCGTATAAGGTTGCGCCGGATGCCGTCCCCACACGGGGGCAGGCCAGGCAGCGTCGTCACGCCGACGAACGATGACATGCATATGCAACTGACTGACAACGTTACCCAGTGTGGCCACGTTCATCTTGTCGGCAGCGAAAGTGTCCTTGAGCGTCTCGGCCAGCAGTGTGGTTTCGTGCCAGAGCTGGCGCTGATCGGCGGCATCCAGCTGAAACAACTCGCTGACCTCCTCACGGCGTGGCACGAGGATGAACCAGGGGTAATGGGAGTCGTTCATCAACAACAAACGACACAGGGGAAAATCCCCGATCAGCAGACAGTCCTGCTGCAAACGCGAATCCAGGGCGAACATGACGGTTCTCCTCACTCAATCCCAACACGCAAACGCAGCGCCTGACCGGCACAACGCGATGGGAGCGAAGCATACGTGGCTGCAGACGACAATTCACCCTGGCCACACGCACCACAGCAAGGCAGCCCGTGCATATTCGCACCGCCGGCGCGCACCATTTTGTTTCTTCCCGTAATAGCCGCATCCTGCCGTTACCGCTGGCGGCATCGCGCAAAGCGTCATCGCCGACCGTCGGGCGTGTATCGATCACACGCAGCAACACCGGGCAAACCCTTGAAAAACCCAGCCCCGGTGACACGCGAAGCACGATCGCGCACCGAAAAATCAAGGTTTTAGCGGCGACCGATGAATTTGAGCACGACTTTTGCTATCTCTCTCGACAATGCTCGGCACGCCGTGCAGTCGATCAATAACAGCGGTCCCAGGCACCTCAGAACCGCGAAGGCGTCGGCATTAACGGAACGCAAGTGCAGAACTACAGATTTGCGACATTCTTCATAAGGCCATGCGACAGAGCCATAAACGAAGCCGCAATGAATAGACTGCAACTATCGCCAATATTGGCTGCGTGCTATAAGTTACCGCCGACACAAAAAGAAAGAGCCGCCCATATAACAAAACAGTGGGCAGCGCAACTCTTCTAAACCAAAGGAGCAATCACGATGCAAGTGATGAAGTGGAGCGTAATCGCCCTGGCAGTAGCCGCGGGCACCAGCCAAATGGCAGTGGCTTCCAGCCAGTCCGAGTCGAACGGTTTTGTTGAAGACAGCAGCTTCAACATTTTCACCCGTGCCCTGTACTTCAACCGCGACTACCGTAACGGCGGCGGCAACATCGCTGACGCGAGCAAATCCAGCGGTTACAAGAGCGGTTACCGTGAAGATAGCGGCCTCGGCTTGCGCCTGCTGTACGAATCCGGTTTCACTCAAGGTACCGTCGGTGTAGGCGTAGATGCTTTTTCCCTGTCCAGCGTAAAGCTGGATGGCGGTAGAGGTCGTAATGGAAACGGCCTGTTTGGCAGCGACCGTGAAGGCCGCCCTGAAGATACCCAAAGCCAAGTAGGCGGAGCTATCAAGTTCCGTATTTCCGATACCGTCCTGAAATATGGCAACCAGTTCGTTGCCAGCCCGGTGTTCTCCACCGACGACAGCCGCATCCTGCCGGAAACTGCGACCGGTACCTACTTGGTCAGCAACGAGATCAAAGGCCTTGAGCTGAGCGCAGGTCGCTTCACTGCCCTGAGCAGCCAGACTGGCAGCAGCCGCGACGATATCAACGGCAGAGATGACAACGGCAACAAACTCCGTGGCCTGACATCAACCAATTTCGGCGGTGCCAACTACCAGTTCACCGATAATTTCAGTGCCGGATACCACTATGCCGACACCGAAGACTACTGGAAGAAGCACTACATCAACGCTAACTACACCATTCCGTTTAGCGATGACCAATCCCTGAACTTTGACTTGAATGCCTACCGCACCAAGAGCCAAGGCCAGGAACGCGGCGAAAAAGTTGACAACAAGCTGTGGAGCTTGGCTGGTGCTTACAGCTTCGGCGCTCACACTGTAACCCTGGCTTACCAACAATCCAGTGGTGAAACTCCGTATGCCTACGGTGTAGACGGTAACGGCACTGTCTGGGTCGCCAACGCCGTGACCAACGAATTCTGGAGCGAAGACGAGAAGTCTGCACAAGTTCGTTACGACATCGACATGAGCGCTTATGGTGTGCCTGGCCTGAGCTTCATGGCTCGTTACGTCAAAGGCTGGAACGTTACCTCTGACGCCGGCACTGACGGCAAGGAACACGAGCTGGGCTTCAGCGCCAAGTACGTGATCCAAGACGGCGCTGCGAAGGATCTGTCCCTGCGCCTGGCACTCAACCGTGCCCGTGCCGACCAAGTTGCAGCCAACGGCGCAGCTAACTTCGGTGGCGCTAGCGGCGACTTCAACGAAGTTCGCTTCTTCATCGATTACCCGCTGAGTGTTCTGTAACTTCAGCGCTACTCGATAGCAGCATAAAAGAAACCCGGTCTTGACCGGGTTTCTTTATTTCTCGCCTAGTGTTTTAAAGAGGCAAAGCATAAGTCCCTGTCACATGTGCAACCAACTCACTCTCATTACCCGCCGAATATAACGACACCTCACAAACTGCCTGGCGTCGGCTCAAGCGTAATATCCGCGCATCCGCCAGCAAATCCACTGGTTTGGGTTTGACCAGAAAATTGATATTGAGATTGGAGGTTACCGCCATCTCCACTCGACCCAGCCGCCCCAGCACGACGGCATACATGGCTGCATCACCCAACGCCATGATGGTCGGGCCAGATAGCGTTCCACCTGGACGCACCAATTTGGCCTGAAACGGCACCCGTGCCAGCACACCCTCATCATCGAGCCGATCGATCCGTAGATCGATATCTTCGGCCATTGGTAGCCCTGCCCGAATCAGCGTCTGAACGTCAAGAGCAGTCAATCCTGCCATCTTCCACCTCCTGCACTGCGATGATCTGGCGCTCACCCTCTGGAACCTCGGAAACATCGAACTTCATCGACTGCCCCGTCCTGTACGCCACTGTATAGGCACCGTACAATGCCGGCCTATTCCAAGCCCTAGCAACCGACAGAACGGCCAAACATGCGTACCAGTCAGTTCCTGCTCTCGACCCTGAAAGAAACCCCTTCCGATGCCGTGGTGATCAGCCACCAGCTGATGCTGCGTGCCGGCATGATCCGCAAACTGGCCTCCGGCCTGTACACCTGGCTGCCGATGGGCCTGCGCGTGCTGCGCAAGGTCGAGACCGTGGTGCGTGAAGAAATGAACGCCGCAGGCGCATTGGAAGTGCTGATGCCGGCCATCCAGCCAGCCGAGCTGTGGCAGGAATCCGGTCGCTGGGTGCAGTACGGCCCCGAGTTGCTGCGCGTGAAGGATCGTCATGATCGCGAGTTCTGCGTCGGCCCGACCCACGAAGAAGTGATCACCGACCTGGCTCGTAACGAGCTGAACAGCTACAAGCAGTTGCCGATCAACATGTACCAGATCCAGACCAAGTTCCGTGACGAGATCCGTCCGCGCTTCGGTCTGATGCGTGGCCGCGAATTCATCATGAAGGACGCCTACTCCTTCCATGCCGACCAGGCTTCCCTGCAGGAAACCTATGACCGCATGCACCAGGCCTACTGCAATGTATTCAGCCGCCTGGGCCTGAACTTCCGCCCGGTACAGGCCGATACCGGCTCCATCGGCGGCACCGGCTCGCACGAATTCCACGTACTGGCCGACTCCGGCGAAGACGATATCGCCTTCAGCAATGTCTCCGACTACGCCGCCAACATCGAGAAGGCCGAAGCTATCCCGCGTGAGAAAGCGCGCCTTGCAGCGACCGAAGCGATGCGCCTGGTCGATACCCCCGACACCAAGACCATCGACGCGCTGGTACAGGGCTTCGGTCTGGCCATCGAGAAGACCATCAAGACCCTGGTGGTGCACGCGGCCGAAGAAGGCAAGCTGATCGCCCTGATCGTGCGCGGCGACCATGAACTGAACGAAATCAAGGCCGCCAACCTGGAACAGGTCGCCAGCCCGCTGCAGATGGCCAGTGAAGCCGAGATTCGTGCCGCCATTGGCGCCGGCCCCGGCTCCCTCGGCCCGGTCAACCTGCCGATCCCCTGCATCATCGATCGCAGCGTCGCACTGATGAGCGACTTCGCCTCCGGTGCCAACATCGAAGACAAGCACTATTTCGGCGTCAACTGGGAGCGCGATCTGCCGCTGCCTGAGGTTGCCGACCTGCGCAACGTCGTCGCCGGTGACCCCAGCCCGGATGGCCAGGGCACCCTGGAAATCAAGCGCGGTATCGAAGTCGGTCACATCTTCCAACTCGGTACCAAGTACAGCGAAGCGATGAATTGCCAGGTGCTCGGCGAGAACGGCAAGCCAGTGACCCTGACCATGGGCTGCTATGGCATCGGCGTATCCCGCGTGGTGGCCGCCGCCATCGAGCAGAATTTCGACGAGCGCGGCATTCGCTGGAACGACGCCCTGGCGCCCTTCCAGATCGCCCTGGTACCGCTGCGCTATGAGACCGAACAGGTACGCGAAGCCACCGACAAGCTGTACGCCGAGCTGACTGCCGCTGGCTACGAGGTGCTGCTGGATGATCGCGACAAGAAAACCAGCCCCGGTATCAAGTTCGCCGACATGGAGCTGATCGGTATTCCGCACCGCGTGGTCGTCAGCGACCGTGGTCTGGCCGATGGCAACCTGGAGTACAAGAGCCGCGCCGAAACCGAAGCGCAGGCTGTGCCGCTGGCCGACATCCTGCCGTTCCTGCAAGCCCGTATCAGCCGCTGATCACGCCGCACCGAGACATCATGCACACGAGCAACAAACTTCGCCTGACCGGCGCCGCCTTGTGCGGCGCCCTCTTCCTCAGCGGTTGCGCCAATCAGTTGCCGCAACGCAGCGAACACGAGGAGCGCGTCGAACGCAAACTACTGGATCACCAGTTGCAGATCGACGTGGGCGAGCCAAAGGTGCTGGAGCTGCCACAGCGACGGATTCGCGTGCATGATCAGAAGAGCTACGAGGTCACGGCGTTCGAGGTCACTCGTCGCTATGACCGCTACACCCCCTATCAACCCTGGCGTGAGCTGTATGAAGTGCCGCTGGGGGCAGTTGCCGTGGTCGCAGGTGTCGGCGCCAATGTGCTCAACGTGGTATTGCTCGGCAGCCTGCCAGAGACTGTCACTCGCGACTGGATCAGCTACGGCATGGCGGGCCTCAACCCGTTCATGAACGTCGAGTCCAATGGTCGCGCCGAGCAGAACCTGGCGAGCATCGAGGAACTCCAGCGCGATCGACGCATGGAGTACATCAACCTGCCCTGGTCCGAGCGCCCGGTACTGATCAAGACAGCCGACCAGCAGTTCGAGCTGCTTACCGACAATACCGGCGTTCTGCGCCTGAATCTGCTGGATAGCCCGTTTACCGAGCAGAACATGGCCCGCCTGAACACGCTGCAACTGAGCGTAGAGGATCGCTTGGGTGAAGAGTCGGCCCAGGCGACGGCAACGCTGATGGTCAGCCACACACTACGTGGCAAGCTGCGCGAGGCCCATGACCTGATCTTCGACGACCTCGAAGGTGACGACGTGGCGCAATGGGTACACCGGGTCAAGCGCTTGTCGGATCTAGGCCTGGAAGAGGAAGCCAGCGAACTCGAGCAGAGCCTGATCGAACTGACGCGCAACGATCCGGAGCTGCAGGAAGCCTTCCTCAAGGCCTTGCTGAAAGACGCCGGGCGCCTGGCTGCCGATCCGGCCAACTGAGCTCGCACGACATGCGACAGGGCGTGCGCTCTGTCGCTTTGCAGGTTCCCGGTGCGCACGGCGCACCCTACCTTCAGACCATCTCCAGTCTCTGCTTGCCTCGCGGCGGCGCGAAGGCCGCATCCAGCACCTCCAGATCACCTCTATCCAGAATCAGTGAAGCCGCCGCAGCGTTGTCACGTAGATGTTGACGGCTCACCGCCTTGGGAATGGCGATCACACCTTCCTGCCTGAGCGTCCAGGCCAGCGCTACCTGAGCAGGTGTAACGGCATGACGCCTGGCCACTTCCAGCAGCGCCGGCTCATGTAGCAGTGCCCCTGCCTGGCTCAAAGGACAGTAGGCCATCAATGGCAGGGTCGCCTGCTGTTGCCAGGGCAGCAGGTCATATTCGATGCCGCGGGCTTCGAGGTTGTATAGCACCTGATTGGTCGCGCAGGCTGGCTGATCCAGTTCGAGCAGGTCATCCAGATCGAAGTTGGAAACGCCCCAGGCGCCGATCTTGCCCTGTTCGCGCAGGCGCTCGAAGCCCTCCACCGTTTCTGCCAGCGGATAGCGCCCGCGCCAATGCAGCAGATAGAGGTCGATAGACTCACAACCCAGGCGCCGTAGGCTACGCTCGCAAGCGGCCTGGACGCCCTGCAGGCTGGCATTGTGTGGGTACACCTTGCTGACCAGAAACACCTCGTCGCGCCGCCCAGCGATAGCGGCGCCGACGACTTCCTCGGCGCCACCCTCACCGTACATTTCAGCGGTGTCGATCAGCGTCAGCCCCAAATCGATGCCTTCTTGCAGGGCTGCGATCTCACGCGCGCGCTGGCGCTGATCCTCGCCCATGCGCCAGGTGCCCTGCCCGATTACCGGCACCGCAACGCCAGCCAATTCAATCGTACGCATCACTCCCTCCTGAACGGGTTGTGACCTGCCCGTAACCATCGCCACACCATTGCAACAGGCACAGACCATGGCCGAAGGGGTCGCTAAGCGTTACCAGGCGCCCCCATTGCTGCTCACTGATTTCGCCTTCCTGACGCGCACCTGCTGCCAGCGCGCGGGCCAGTGCAGCATCGAGATCCTCGACGATGAAATCGAGGTGTAAAGGCATCCAATGACGCTCGTAATCACGCGGCGATGGTGCCCCCGGGCAAGGAGGCGACCCGGCAGCCTTGTGCAGAAGGTAAATCGGCACCGGGGCACCGAGCATTTCGACTACGCTGCCCTCGAACAGATAGCGTCCCACACGCAGATCGAGTGCCTGCCGATAGAACGCGACAGCCGCCTGCAGGTCGGGCACGTCGAGATTGAGCAGCAATTGCATGTCAGAGCGGCTTGAGCAGCAGCAACAATGACACAGGCTGCACGCTTTCCGGGTGCAGCGGCTCCTGCAACCACTCCAGACGCCAACCGGTCTCGCCCATTAGGGACAACCAGGACTGCAAGGTGCGGAAGAACCAGGGCATAGGTGCCTGGAAACCCTCACCGAAACCGGCGAAGTCCTCCACCCGCCAGCCATCCTGATAAGGCTCACCATGGCTGGCGCGCCACGGATGCAGGGTCTGAATCAGCAGACTGCCGCCCGGCGCCAACAGCCCGTGCAGGCTGCGCATCACCGGCTCCAGCGGCTCTTCGAGCAACGCGAAGTTGCACACCAGCACTTCGAAGCGACCGAGTTGCTCGGCATGCTCCTCCAGCTCGGCATACCCACAAACACGATACTGGCTGCGGCCATCACAGGCGGCGCGGGCTGCTTCGATCAGCGGTGCGGACGCATCCACCCCGACTGGCTCGATGCCATGTTCGGCCAATCCTCGGCACAGCCACCCCTCGCCGCAACCGACGTCCAGCACGCGCTTGGGCGCCAGTGCCAGCACCGCCTGCAGAATCGCCGCGTCGGTGACCAGGCGCCGGCTCTCGATGCGCTGTTCGCGCACCGCGGCAGCCCAGGCATCGGCGTTGGCCTGCCAGCTCTGCTGAAGCTGTTCTCGGTGATCGCGCTGCATGCCGGTTACCTGCATTTTGCGTTGCCGCCGAGTCTAGCAGGCCATCGCCCAGCCTTGATATGTCCATCCGGCCTGTCGGATACGTGCATAGCGACTAAGCTTGTAAGGGACAGGCGAGACGGTCGTAGCTTGGTCAAGATTCAGCGAACGACAGTTTCGCGGCCTTTGTGAAGCAGACAGGTCAGGCCGGGGGATTATGGGCGCATTATGGCAATCCGACCCTGAGCAGCGCGATTTACGCTCAAGCGCTCTCCCCATCGCGGGTACGGCACGGGGCTCGAAGTCACGACGTTGGCGCCTGCTGCTGTATCTGCTGCTGATTGCCCTGCTGCTGGTCGCTGTTGCGCTGTTCGTATTCGAGTTGCGCAGCGCCCACTTCCAAGCACGTGAGCTGAGCCGCTACGCCGCCAGCCTGACCTATCAGGTCGAACCCGGCCCCAGCCCGAGCATCCTCTATCCCAGCGATGGCCCCTTTGATAAACGCCAGGGCTATGCCTATCTGCCATTGATGCTGGAGCGCCTGCAACAGCGCGACTTCCTGATCAGCGCACAATCGCGCTTCTCCCCGGAACTGATGGCGTACAGCAGTCATGGCCTGTTTCCCCCATTCGTCGAGAAGAGTCAGAGCGGGCTGAGCATCAGCGACTGCCGTGGCACACCGTTCTACGAATTTCACTACCCGCAGCAAGGCTATGCCGATTTCGCCAGCATCCCGCCACTGGTCGTCAGTAGCCTGCTGTTCATCGAGAACCGCTATCTGCTCGACCCCGCCCAGCCTCAGGCCAACCCGGCTGTGGACTGGCCACGCTTTGCCATGGCCGCACTGTCGCAGCTCGGCAAGGTACTCGACATGCAGGATCAATCCGCAGGGGGCAGCACCCTGGCCACACAGCTGGAGAAATACCGCCACTCCCCCGACGGCCTGACCCTGTCGGCAGGCGAGAAACTGCGGCAGATGATTTCCGCCAGCGTGCGCGCTTATCAGCAGGGGCCGCAGACCCTCGAAGCTCGGCAAAACATCGTGCGTGACTACCTCAACAGCGTGCCGCTGTCGGCTGCCCCTGGGCATGGCGAAGTTCACGGCCTGGCCGATGGTCTGCGCATCTGGTACGGCGCCGACTTCGAGCGCAGCAACGCCCTGCTCGATCCGAGTCGCTCGCCCGATGCCAGCCTGGCCGAACGCGGCCTGGCCCTGCGCCAGATGTTGTCACTGATGATCGCCCAGCGCCGCCCGTCCTATTATCTGGCGCAGGGGCGCAAGGAAATGGAGACCCTGACCGAAAGCCACATCCGCCTGCTGGCGAGTGGCGGGCTGATCGACACGCAACTGCGCGACGCAGCCTTGAGTCAGAAACTGCACTATCGCGACTGGCAGCAGGAACCCAACCTGCGCCCAGTGGAAAGCGACAAGGGCATCAGCGTCGCCCGTTCACGCTTGTCCAATCTGCTGGGTATGCCTTTATACGATCTCGACCGCCTCGACCTGGCCGCGCGCAGCACCTTGCAGCGCGACCTGCAACAGCAGACCAGCGCTTATTTGCAACACCTGGCCGACCCCGAGTTCGCCGGCAAGATTGGCCTGTTCGGTGATCGCCTGCTGTCACCGGAGAAAACCGCCGAAGTGCGCTACAGCTTCACCCTGTTCGAACGCACCGCAACGGGCAGCCTGGTTCGCGTGCAGACCGACAGCACCGACCAACCCTTCGACATCAACGAGGGCAGCAAACTGGAACTGGGCTCGACCGCCAAGCTGCGCGTGCTCGCGACCTATCTGGAAATCATCGCGGAACTGCATCAACGCCATTCAGGCAAGACACCCGCCGAGCTGCGTGCGCTGGAGATCGCCGAACAGGATCACCTCAGCCGCTGGGCCGTGGATTACCTGCGCAGCAATCCAGGCGTCGACCTCGCGAGCATGCTCGACGCCGCACTGGAGCGGCGCTACTCCGCCAACCCGCATGAGCGCTTCTTCACTGGCGGCGGCGTGCACACCTTCGGCAACTTCCGTCGCGAGGACAATGGCCGTAATCCCACACTGCGCGAGTCCCTGCGCGAGTCGATCAACCTGCCATTCGTGCGCCTGATGCGTGACCTGGTGCGTTACAGCACCTACCAGAGCAGCGCCGAGCTACTCAAGGACGACAAGGATCCTCGGCGCCAGGAGTACCTGCAGCGCTTCGCCGACCGAGAAGGTCGCACCTTCCTCCTGCGTTTCTGGCGCAAGTACCAAGGCCAGCCCGAGCAGCAACGCCTGGAGACCTTTCTCAGCGGCCTGCGGCAGACCTCGGCACGCCTGGCTGCCGTGCATCGCTACCTGATACCGAATGCCGACGAGGCGACGTTCGCCGCCTTCCTGCGCGCCCAGGTACCGCAGGAGAACCTCAGCGATGCACGCATCACCCGGCTCTACAACGACTACGGCCCCGGCGCCTACAGCCTGCCGGATCAGGGCTACATCGCCCGCGTTCACCCGTTGGAGCTGTGGCTGCTGGGCTTTCTCATCCAGCAACCACAGGCCAGCTTCAGCGATGCCGTGGCCGCCAGCGTCGACGAGCGCCAGGAGGTCTATGGCTGGCTGTTCCGCAGCCGGCACAAGAGTGCCCGCGACAGCCGCATCCGCATCATGCTGGAGGTGGAGGCGTTCTCCGACATCCACCGCCGCTGGAAGAATCTCGGCTATCCCTTCCAGCACCTCGTGCCGTCGCTGGCGACTGCTCTGGGCAGCTCTGGCGACCGCCCGGCGGCGCTGGCCGAGTTGATGGGCATCATTCAGAACGACGGCATTCGCCAGCCGGTGCAACGCATCGATGAACTGCACTTTGCAGCCCACACCCCCTACGAGACGCGAGTCGAACGTGATCCGCAGAGCGGCAAGCGGGTCATGCCATCGGAGGTCGCTGCGGCGCTGCGCGGCGCGCTTTCCCAAGTCGTCGAAGGTGGCACGGCACGTCGCCTGCAAGGCAGTTTCCGACTGGCAGACGGCCAGGCGCTGACCCTTGGCGGCAAGACCGGCACCGGTGACAACCGCATCGAAAGCGTCGGCGCTGGCGGACGGGTGTTGAGTTCACGGGCGATGAACCGCACCGCCACCTTCGTATTCTTTCTCGGTTCTCGTCACTACGGCACCCTGACGGCTTTCGTGCCTGGGCGCGAGGCCGAGCGCTTCACCTTCACGTCGGCGCTACCGGTGCAGGTACTCAAAGGCATGGCGCCGATCCTGACGCCCTACCTCGAACCCGGCAGCGCCACCCTGTGCCAGGCGCCGTTATCGGCGCAGCAGGCCAGTTGGCAGTAACACGCGGTAACCAGGCTACAGGCACAGCAACGAAACCGGGCGACGAATGACCGGTCAATGCCCCCAGCAACGCAGTACTGTCCTTGTGCTTTAACCTTCACTTTCTGGAGCCGCCATGCCCGCATCCTGGATCGCGCTGATGCGCCGTCGCCGTTTCAGCCTGATCGCCCTGCTGAGTCTGTTGATCCTGCTACCCGTGGGCTGCGCGAAGCTGGAAGAAACCGAGCGCAAGCTGGTGTTCCGAATCGAGCCAGGCACTGCCCGTTGGTTCAGCGGCATACCGAATGGCTTGCAGGAGATGGATCTGCAATCACCGGATCTGGCGCCCGGCGAAAGCCTGCATGCCTGGTGGTGGCCAGCAGCCCGCGCCGAAGCCCCTACCCTGCTCTACCTGCATGGATCACGCTGGAACCTCACCGGCCAGTTGTTTCGCATCGAGCAGTTGCACGCCATGGGCTACTCGGTGCTCGCGGTCGACTACCGCGGTTTCGGCCAGAGCCTTGGCCAGTTGCCTTCGGAGCGCACCGTCTACCAGGACGCGCATATCGCCTGGCAACATATCGAGCGCCTGCAACCCGACCCAGGCAAGCGTTTCATCTACGGCCACTCGCTCGGAGGAGCAGTAGCCGTGCACCTGGCCTACGAGCTGGCCCGCGAGCACGACTCGCCCCAGGCCGGTGGATTGATCGTCGAGTCCAGCTTCACCAACCTGGGCGATGTCGCCGCAGCCGTCACCCAGACATCGCTGCCCATACGCTGGCTGCTGTCCCAGGAGTTCGATTCGTTGAGCAAGATCGGTGACGTCGGCGTACCCGTCTTGATCGCCCACGGCCGCGATGACCGCTACGTACCTTCGCGCTTCAGCGAGGAGTTGTTCGCAGCCGCCAGCGAGCCCAAGCGCCTGTTGCTGATCGACGGTGCCAACCACAACAACAGCCTGCGCATGGCGGGCAGCGACTATCGGCAGGCCCTGCAGGATCTGAGTAAACGCCTGAACTGAACCGTTACGTTGGCTGTGCCGTGAACCACCGGCGCGCACGGCGCACCCTACATGCCCCCTTAGATGTAGCGTCGCGCAGCGACGGTTCGCAGGGCGGCCGGCATAAATGGCAGGCAATAAAAAACGGCGACTGCCATGCAGTCGCCGCTTTTTTCACATCATGAGGCAATCAGACCGCTTTGTATTCCTGATCGGCTTCATCGAAGCGCTTCTGGATCGAAGCGGAAGGCTCCTTGTCCAGCAGGCTGAAGACCACGATGCACAGACTGCAGAGGATGAAGCCCGGAATGATCTCGTACAGACCCAAGCCGATGAACTCCTTCCATACCACCACGGTGACGGCACCGACCACCATGCCAGCCAGCGCGCCGTTACGGGTCATGCGCTTCCACAGCAGGGAGAAGATCACCACCGGACCGAAGGCAGCACCGAAACCCGCCCAGGCGTAGGCCACCAGGCCCAGCACCTTGCTCTCGGGGTTGTAGGCAATGGCGATGGCAACCAGCGCGATGGCCAGCACCATGAAGCGACCGACCCATACCAGCTCGGACTGCGAGGCGTTCTTGCGCAGGAAGGCTTTGTAGAAGTCTTCGGTCAGGGCGCTGGAGCACACCAGCAGCTGGCAGCTCAGGGTACTCATCACGGCAGCCAGGATGCCCGACAGGACGATACCAGCGATCCACGGGTTGAAAAGGATCTTGGTCAGCTCGATGAACACGCGCTCACCGTTCTCGTTGACCGCGCCTGCCAGCTCCGGGTTGTTGTTGAAGTAGGCGATACCGAAGAAACCGGCAGCGACCGCACCACCCAGGCAGAGAATCATCCAGGCCATACCGATGCGGCGGGCCGCCGGAATGGTCTTGACCGAATCAGCCGCCATGAAACGCACCAGAATGTGCGGCTGGCCGAAATAACCCAGGCCCCAGCCCAGCAGGGAAACGATGGCGAGGAAGGACAGGTTGCGGAACATGTCGAAGTTGGCCGGGTTGGCCTGCTCGATGGTAGCCATGGCCGCGTCGTAGTTGCCCAGCGCCAGGATCACGAACACCGGGGTGATCAGCAGGGCGAAGAGCATCATCGCCGCCTGCACGGTGTCGGTCCAGCTCACGGCGAGGAAGCCACCGACGAACACGTAGAGGATGGTCGCCGCAGCGCCGATCCACAGCGCGGTGCCGTAGGAAATGCCAAAGGTGCTTTCGAACAGGCGCGCGCCTGCCACCACGCCCGAGGCGCAGTAGATGGTGAAGAACACCAGGATCACCAGGGCCGAGAAGATGCGCAGCAGACGGCTGCTGTCTTCGAAGCGGTTGGTGAAGTAGTCGGGCAGCGTCAGGGCGTTGTTGTTGTGCTCGGTGTGCACACGCAGACGCCCGGCAACGAACAGCCAGTTAAGGTAAGCACCGACGATCAGGCCGATGGCGATCCAGCTCTCGGAAATACCGGCAACGAAGATCGCGCCCGGCAGGCCCATCAGCAGCCAGCCGCTCATGTCGGAAGCGCCAGCCGACAGGGCGGTGACCACGCTACCGAGGCTACGACCGCCGAGGATGTAATCGGAGAAATTCTTGGTGGCTCGGTAGGCGATGAATCCAATCAGCACCATGGCCATGATGTACACCACGAAGGTGACGAGCATCGGAGTACTAGCTGTCATTGGGGGGCTCCCCTCTCATTTGTTGTTATCGGGCAGCGGGAAATAACCCGTATGCCCCGATTGTGAAACGCACTTGCTTGTGGCGAGCGCTGGGCATCGTCTACTTCCCTCTTAACGCAGGCAGCCCGGAGGTTGTCGGCAAAGGCAGGTAGACCCGAGCGGTTCTCCACCGCAGCCGTTGCGCGTCGGCGAGCGCATCACGCACGCTGCCAATCTCCTTGCGAACACCGCATCACACCGACTGCCATGTACATGCCCCTCGTATCGGTCTAGCCCAGTTACGCTGGTCTTACCAATCGAAGATCACCACAGCAGGCACTGCAAACGTGAAGAGCGGAATTTAGTGGCATCGTGACAGACGCTTCTTGCAGAAAGCTCTGAACTTTTTTCAGGAAACTCCAACGAAGGGAACTTCCGCCAGCCGGCTCGCTACATCAGACGCCCGCGCAAGACGCGGCATCACGCCCCGTCAGTCATGTCGATAAGGCAGATGCTGAGCCGCCTGCTCGGCATAGGCGAGCACATCGATGCGCTCCTGTTGCAGATAATCCGCCACCGCCTCCCGTAACCCGGGGTGACAGAGGTAGTGCCAGGATCGGGTGATCACCGGTTCGAAACCGCGAATCAGCTTGTGCTCCCCCTGGGCACCGGCGTCGAAACGAGCAAGCCCGGCCTCGATAGCCCAGGCAATGCCCTGGTAGAAGCAGGTCTCGAAATGCAGCCGGTCGAACTCGGCCAGGCAACCCCAGTAACGACCGTAGAGCGTATCGCCATCGAGCAGGCTGAAAGCCATGGCCACTGGGCGACCATGTTGATGCGCCAGCACCACGCGGATCAACTCGGGCATGCGCTCGGCCAACAGACTGAAGAAAGCCCGCGTCAGGTAGGGTGCCTGCCCGCGAACGTGGTAGGTGTTGGCGTAGCAGTGATAGACGAAGTCCCACTGCGCCTCGCTCAATTCATGGCCACCTAGCCACTCGAACTCGATGCCCTGCCCCGCCACCTGTTCCCGCTCCTTGCGCATCTGCTTGCGCTTGCGCGAGGCGAGTGCATCGAGAAAATCCTGAAAGTCGCGATAGCCGCGATTACTCCAGTGATACTGACAGCCAATCCGCTCCAGCCAGTTCTCACGACCTTGCAGCACTTCATCGCAGGCCGGTTGGGTGAAGTTGACATGCAGGCTGGAAAGCCCCTCCTCATGCAACGCAGTGGTCAAGGCTTCGATCAGGCTGGCACAGCCCTGGCGATCACCGAGCAGGCGCGCACCACCGACCGGGGAAAAGGGAATGGCCCCCAGCAGCTTGGGGTAATAGGCGATACCCGCACGGCGACAGGCATCGGCCCAGCCGTGATCGAACACGTACTCGCCATAGGAATGCTGTTTGACGTAAGCCGGCATAGCCGCCTGCAACTGCCCGTGCTCGTCGAACCAGAGCCGATGCGCAGGCTGCCAGCCCGTGCGCCCGCCGACACTGCCGCTGTCCTCCAACGCACTGAGAAATGCGTGGCGCAGAAAGGGCTGCGGGCTGGGTAAAAGGGCATCCCAGTCAGAGGGAGGTACCTGATGCAGGGTGGCGATGCATTGGAGCGGCATGACGAGTTCCAGACCTTCTCAAGCACGAATGGCGGTAGCGGTTCGACTGCAATATATCTCTAACAATGGCCACGCAATATGGGCACTCCAACACTTATAACCTCATGCTTTTGAAGGAGTTCTCATGCACAAGTCGCTCGTCGCCATCGGCGTGGCCATGATCCTGGGTAGCAGCGCCGCCATGGCGGACAAGTCCATCGTCCATCCCTTTTACGCAGAACAGGCGGAAAATGCACCGAACGATGTGCACATGGCAGTGGAGATCCCGGCGGGTAGTTTCACCAAATACGAGATCAACGAGCAGGGCTTGGTGTTCGTCGATCGCTTTCAATCGATGCCGGTCGTCTATCCGGCCAACTATGGCTCTCTTTCCCGCACCCTGGGCGGTGACAACGATCCGCTGGACGGCCTGGTACTGACGCGCGAACCTCTGCACCCCGGTGTGCTGATCAAGTTCCGCCCCATCGGCTACCTGAAGATGATCGACGGCGGTGAAGCCGACGAGAAGATCATCGGCGTGCCGAGCAGCGACATCGATCCGAGCTATGACAAGATCCAGGACATCACTGATCTGCCGGAAATCGAGCGGCAGCGCATCGAAGCCTTCTTCCGCGTTTATAAACAGTTGCCGGAAGGCCGCAAGAAGGTCGAGCTGAACGGCTATGGCAATGCCGCCGAAGCACGTCAGATGATTCAGCAGGCACTGGACAACTTCAAGAAAAACAACTGATTCCAATCTGAACAAAAAGCCCGGAGCGATAGCCGGGCTTTTTTATTTCTCGCCACAGAGCCGACTCAGCTTCTGCTGGCCAGGCTCTTCTTGTAGCTGGTAGCGTAATTCAGCTTGCGCCCGGCAACCTTGTTCAGTTCCTTGCGATCCAGCGACGAATAACCACCCAGCTCACGCGCCTTGAAACCACTGTCTCCCACGTTCTCGTCAGGAGCCAGCGCCACCATTTTCTTCGCGGCAGCTTCGACCGCATCGCGGTAATCACCGCGATCACTCAGATCATAGCCGTCCAGTGGCAGCACCGAACGCAGCCAGTTGCCCCAATAGAACTCGAGAAACTCAGGCGCCACTTCGCCGGAGCGCGGCTTGTCATAACCCACCTCGCGGGTGAAATACACCAGCGCACGATAAGGGTCGTTGGCCAGGTGCTGCAGACCGAGTTGCGCCGGTATCTGACCTGAGTCGATAGGTTGACCATTGCCGTCTTTGAGCCAGACCTTGCGCGCCTGCTGCATCCGCTGCCAGAAGCTGGCCAGGTCGGCACTGTCGCTGAAATTATCGGTCACCCGAACCCACATGCTCAGGTTCTCGCCACCGCCGGGGTGCTCCATCAAGACGGTGAAAGTGTGATGCCCGTCGGTGAGAAACAGCTTGCCGCCAGGGCCGACCACTACGGTCTTCATCTCGCTGCTGCGTGCACCGACCTTGTCCTGACAGGTGAAACTCTCAGGTTTGTGCAGATCGGCATCACCAGGCACCTTGGCACTCTCGCCCTGGCCATTGGCTTCGCAGTATTCGTCGAACAGCTTGTTGCGTTCCTGCGCGAAGCGGCCGAGCTTGTAATAGATCTGATCATAACCAACCGCTGCCTGGGTCGGATGCAGGGCCTGCAGGGGCACCTGGAGCAGCTCGCCGGGCTTGGCCGTGCTGTAATCCTCGGCCAGAACAGCCGAACTCAGGCCGAGCGCGACCAGCAACAGAGTGATGTGACGCATCGAACAATCTCCAAAGGACTTGGCGATAAAAAAGCCCCGCCAGGGGCGGGGCTCAATCAGGAGCAACGGATGAAGGTGTTGCTTAGAACACGTACTGCAGGCGCGCGATGATGGCCTTGCCGTCATCCTGAACACCCTTGCCATCGACCTGGTTGGAGGTGTTGATGTTGTCAACCTGGTAATCGACGTAGTTCAAGCTGGTACGTACGGATGGCGTGACGAAGTAGTTCACACCCACCACCATGGCCTTGGTCTCGAACTCGTCGTTGACATCATCAGCGACGATACCGGCCAGGCCCAGGTTGCCCGGAATGGCCCCTGCATCGGAGTCGATGGTGGCGCTCTCGTAACGCGCGAAGACTTCCCAGGAGCCTTTCATGTTGTCCGGCTTGTCCCACTTGCCGTCAGCGGCCTTGTATTGGCGCACGCCATTGAACATGTAGGAAACCTGAGCGTAGTAGCCGCTGAGGTCGACGTCGGATTTGGCACCGGCCAGTGTTTCACCGCTGATCTGACGCTGGAAGTACTCCGCTTGTGCGCGGAAGGCACCGAACTGAGCACCGGATTCCAACACCCACTCGACGTCCTTGTCAGCCACACGCACGTCGCCGAAGGTCAGGCGAAAATCGTTGTCGCTGCGAATGCCCATGCGGGTACGAGCGCGGGCACGGTTATCGTCGGACTCGCTGTTGTGGTAGTTGGCAGCAAGGTGAATGACGTCGGTGCCATTGAGGTAAGGCGCCCAATGGGCACGCAGGGTGTAACCGTAGAGCTCGTCGTTGTCTTCGCTCTTGTAGTTGTTGTCACCCTCGTAGGTGGCAACCTGAGCCATCAGGCCGTAGTTGTCGCCGGAGTGCTTGAAGTTCACGCCGAACTGGGTGTCTTCATCGCCGTTCAGGAAGTCGTACATGAACGGACGCTCGATGGCGGTGATCCAGGAGGAGCTGGTGGAGTTTTCCAGACCGTAGTCGACACCAAAACGGCCGACGGTAAAGGTGCCGATATCCAGACCGGTATATGCGATGAAGGCACGGTCGACGCTGGTGTCATCACCTTCGTCATAGCTCAGACGCAGACCCCAATCCCAATCGCTGTAGGCAGTGCCTTCCAGACCGAACTCACCGCGGCGGATGAAGGTGTTGAAGGTATCGTCGAACGGCTTGTTCTGGTCGGCAGCCATCAGGCCATCGAACTGAGTGGCGTCCCATTGCAGTTTGCCGCTCAGCTTGAAGCTGAAGGCCTTGTCGGTGGTGGCGACTTCCAGGCCACCTTTGGTCTTGATCACGAGGTCGGCGCCGTCAGTGGTGACGGTACCGGCGAAAGCCTGGGCGGAGACGGCCAGAGCCAGGGCGCTGGCTGCGAAACCGGCGAAGTGCTTACGGATCATCGAGGATTCCCCTGTTGGACTTTAAGTGTTGAAAACACCCGAGCGGAGCGCTCGTTCGTGTTGGGGGGAATCTTGGCGAGGGGTTATTTCAGCGCAGTTGCCGATATATAAATATTTGATGACAGCGGAACTTTTTACTCCGAACGTCTATAAGGCAAGCTACAGCCCGGCACTCAGTGACAGCAGGTAGATTTCAGCCGCGCAGCACGCCTTCACGCTCCCACGCGCAGCGCACACGCAACGCACCCTCCTGCGGGCTGTGAAATCCGCTATCGGACTCCCAGCGGAAGGTGTGAATGCCGTTGAGTTCGGTTTCCAGGTGCACCACCGCGCTGGCCCAGTACAGGCGCTTGAGCAGCGCCTCGAAGGCCTCGATCCACAGGTTCCATTCGTATTCCACAGCGCCGTAGCTGGCACCGAAATGGATCACCTGGGTCTGATACAGGCCTGCGCCAGGCAGGTCACAGAAGGAGAACATCTCGCGGCCAAGAAACGGCCAGAGATCGCCAGCCGGCAATTCGGCGAGCACGCCATGGTTGGTTTCGCGACGCTGGCGACGTTGCTCGGGGTCATCCGAGGGCCAGTCGCGGATGCAGCCATAAACGATGGATTCGGACTCCACACCGGCACTCCTGAAAAAGCAGAACGCCTTCTAACACAGCCCGCCAGGGCAAGAAAGGAACTGGCGCGAATTCTTCAGCGTTGAACCTGCCGGCGCCGCCCAAGCAGCAAGGCCAATACCGTCATCACCAGAGCCAGGCCAGTGAGAACGGCGAACGGCAGCTGATAGCTGCCCGACAGATCACGCGCCAGGCCGGTGAGGATCGGCGTCAGGCAACCCAGGCTGTAGCCGGTGAACAGCATCATCGCGGTCCAGCGGCTGACCGCCAACGGCGAGCCCGCCTCGTACAACGGCAGCACCAGCGACAAGGCGAAGGAACCGCCCAGGGAGAAGCCCATGATCACCGCCCACATCTCCGGCACCAGTCGCGGCATGAACGTCACCATCACCAGGCACAGGCAGGTGGTCGCGCCGCAGGCCAGCAGCAACGGATAGCGCGCGTTGTAGCGCTGCGCCAACCAGGGCAGCAGGAACGAACTGGGCAAGCCCATCAGCATCGCGATGCTCAGCAATGAATTGCTGCGCAGCATGCTCAGTCCGGCTTCGTGATAACGCGCCACGGCCCAGGTCGCGATGGCATAGAACAGACCGGCCTGAATGGCGAAGAAACAACTGATCAACCAGGCGCGTGGCTGACGCCAGGGCAACCCGCCGCTCTCCTGCTCGCCGGCGCTACCCGCCTGATTCGGCAACCAGATCCACAACAGCACGCCCAACACCGCAGGCGTTGCCCACACGGCCAGCCCCAGGTGCCAGGCATCGCCGAATAGCGCCGTGGCCGGGGCCGTCAGTACCGCGCCGCCCGCGCCACCGATGGCCATACCGAGTGAATACCAACCGACCACGCGGCCCATCTGGCTGGCGAAATGACGTTTGATGAATCCCGACAGCAGCGGCCCGGCAACGGCGATGGCAGCCCCCAGCGCGATAGCGCTGCCGATCAGCACCACGCTTTGATGCGCCGCCAGTCGCGCCAGCAGCGCCAGCCCGATCAAGCCCAGGCACAGGACGATGGTGCGCTCCAGCCCCCAGCGCACTGCCAGGCGCGGCGCCAGGGGCGCGAGCAAGCCCATGCACAGCACCGGCAAGGCCGTGGTCAGGCTGATGAAGCTGCGGCTCAGCGACAGCTCGGCGGCAATACGCTCGATGAGCGGTGCAAGGGACGTGATGCCGGGGCGCAAATTGATCGCCGCCAGCACCAGGGCCACCAACAACAGGGCCCGAGGGACTGGTTTCACAGGTATTCCATGGTCAGGACGGCAGGTAGGCCGGGGCGGCCACCCTACCCCCGCAGACTGCGGCAGGCAAGCCTACGGGTATAAATAGCTGACCTACCGGTCAGCTAGCAGGTTTGACCTTGCCACGCATCTTCTCGGCCATGCCGGCCATCTCGTCGTACAGTACCTGCGGGTTCTTCTGCTTGATCGCCCAGGCCATGCGCCCCATCTCGTGGGGCAGGATCATGAAGCTGCCCTTGCCCATCTCGTCATGGATGTAGTTGGCGATGTCCGCCGCACTGATCGGCGAGCTTTCCAGCAACTTGCCAACCTGCGCCTTCATCGCCGGGGTCGGGCCACGGAAGGAATCCAGCAGGTTGGTCTGGAAGAACGACGGGCAGACCACATGCACACCGACCTCCAACTGGCGCAGTTCGACCAGCAGGCTTTCCGACAGGGCCACCACACCGGCCTTGGCCACGTTGTAGTTGCTCATCCCCGGCCCTTGCATCAACGCCGCCATCGACGCGATGTTGACGATCTTGCCTTTGCTCTTTTCCAGCAACGGCAGGAAAGCCTTGCAGCCCTTGACCACGCCCATCAGGTTGATGGAAATCTGCCAGTCCCAGTCCTCCAGCGACAGTTCGCTGAAGAAGCCACCGGAAGCGACACCGGCGTTGTTGACGATGACATCGATACCGCCGAACTGCTCCTCGCAAGCCTGCGCCAGCGCCGTCAGTTGGCTGTAATCACGCACGTCGCAACGGCGGGTGAAGCCATCGCCGCCCGCTTCCCGCACCAGCTTGAGGGTTTCGGCGAGGCCAGTTTCGTTGACATCGGCCAACGCCAGGCGCCAGCCCTCGCGAGCCCAGCGCAGAGCGATTTCACGCCCCAGACCGGAACCAGCGCCAGTGATCATCATGCGGTTTTGCATAGCAGGCCTGCCTTTCGATATTCGGTTTCAATGGCTCGCAGTGTAGCCAAGGAAATAGTGCTCAAGCCCCTTAATCAGACTTATGAATGGCCAGGGCAAATCAGCGCTACGTGCGTTGCAACCAGCGCTTGAGCAGACAGGCATAGACAGTGACGTTGATCAGCACCACGACGCCGCCGAGCCAGAGCTGTATCTGCGGTGTCAGCCCTGCCGGATAGATCAGCGGAATCAGGTAGTGCTCGATGAAGCCGCCTTCGTAACCCGCATCACCGGCAGCTCGCCGCAACTGATTTTCCCAGGGGGTCAACGGGCACAGAAGATGGAAGAACTCCACCGTGGCGCCCCACACCACTGCCGGCAGATGCAGCCAGAGCAAACGCGGCCAGCGCAGCAGCAACAGGCCGCCAAACAACACGAAAAGGATGAAGCCAAGGTGGATCACCACCAGCGCATCGGCCGCCAGACGCCAGCCCATCGTGGCTCAGTCCACCACGAACAGGCGCGCACCGGACGATGTCGAGGAGCGATGAGCCTCGGCACCGTCCGCCACCTGATAGCTCATGCCGGGTTTGAGCACGAATACCCGGCCATCCTCCAGCTCGGTGCTCAGCTCCCCCTCCAGGCACAACAGCACATGCCCCTTGTGGCACCAGTGATCGGCCAGGTAACCCGGTGAATACTCGACCATGCGTACGCGCAGCGAACCGAACTGGCAGGTGCGCCAGCGCGCCACGCCACGCTCGCCCGGATGTTCGGTCGCAGGGATCGCAGCCCAGTCCGTCACACCGAAGGGAATATCACTGATCTGCATGAATCGGCTCCATAGAAATAGAGCGCCACCTTAACGCAGCCTCCCACCCGGGGAATAAATAGAAAGAAACTCTAGAAAAAGAAGAATCAATTTACACTGACTATCAACTCCATACAAAGGCCGTATTTCCCTGATTTCGGCAGGCGCACTAGCCTTGCACTCAATGCGAAATGATTCTCATCGAGGTGCATCATGCTCAAGACCCTGACCTTCACCCTCATGCACTTCTGCATCGCCTTCGGCGTGACCTACGCACTGACCGGCAGCATCGCGGCGAGTGGCCTGGTAGCGGCCATCGAGCCGCTGTGCAACTCCGTGGGTTTCTACTTTCACGAGAAGATCTGGCAGCGCTTCGAACGGCGCCAACGGCCGGCGGCAGAGCGTCCCAAGCACGCCTGGCTGCACCACCACGCCTGAGTGAAAAAACCTGCAAAGGGTTCGGCGTACGGCAACCTCATTGCCACTACTCAAGTTTCCCTGCGATAAGGCAGGATAGTCTGGCACTTTGCCCCGCTTGCTGCTGTCATAAGCCAGCTGTTCAATCCAGACGTTCTCTTATTAAAGGGACTTGCCAAATGCCCAGCCTTGCCCGACTCGCCGCCTTGCTCGGCGGCCTGGTCTTCTGTGCCTCCGCGATAGCCGCCGATGTGGATGCGGAAAGCTACGGTTATCCGCTGGCCAACCCGTTCGAAGCGACCATCGCCACCACACCGCCCGATCTGCGCCCTGCGCTACCGGCCGACGGAGACATCAAGCAGCGCGACTATTCGGTGCGCCTGCGTCCGGATCGTGAGTTCGAGTTGCTGGACAACTTCTGGCCGGTGACCAAGCTGCGTTACCGCCTGGCCGAGCAGAAAGGCCGAGCACCGCTGATCTTCATCATCTCCGGCACCGGCGCGCATTACGCCAGCGGCACCACCGAATACCTGAAGAAACTGTTCTACGGCGCCGGCTTCCACGTCGTGCAGCTGTCATCTCCGACCAGCTACGACTTCATGGCCGCCGCCTCGCGCTTCGCCACCCCTGGCTACAGCCCGGACGACGCCGACGATCTGTACCGTGCCATGCAGGCCGTGCGCGCCCAACATCCGAAGCTGGAGGTCAGCGAGTTCCTGCTCACCGGCTATAGCCTGGGGGCGCTGCATGCCGCCTTCGTCAGCCAGCTGGATGAAACCCGCCGCGCCTTCGACTTCAAGCGCGTGTTGCTGCTCAACCCGCCGGTCAACCTCTATACCTCCATCAGCAACCTGGACAAGCTGGTGCAGACCAAGGTGCAAGGTATCGACAACAGCACCAACTTCTACGACCTGGTATTGGGCAAGCTGACCCGCTACTTCAACGACAAGGGCTATCTGGATATCAACGACGCCATGCTCTATGACTTCCAGCAGTCTAAAGAGCGGCTCTCCGACGAGCAGATGGCCATGCTGATCGGCACGTCGTTCCGTTTCTCGTCCGCCGATATCGTATTCACCTCGGACTTGCTCAACCGCCGCGGACTGATCACCCCGCGCGACTACCACATCACCGAAGGCACCAGCCTCACGCCCTTCTTCCAGATGGCACTGCGCTGCGACTTTGACTGCTACATCGCCGAGCAGCTGATGCCCATGTGGCGCGCACGCTACGACGGCGGTAGCCTCAACCAGTTGATCGAGAAGAGCAGCCTCTACGCACTGGAGGATTACCTCAAAGGCAGCGACAAGATCGCCGTGATGCACAACGCCGACGACCTGATCCTCGGCCAGGGCGACATCGGCTTCCTGCGTCGCACCTTCGGCGAACGCCTGACCCTGTATCCGCGTGGCGGGCACTGCGGCAACCTCAACTATCGCGTCAACAGCGACGCCATGCTGGAGTTCTTCCGTGGTTAAGCACAGCACTCTCATCATCGCCCTGCTGCTGGCCAGCGGGCAGGCTCTGGCCGAACACCAGGTCGATTCCGACGGCTTCACCAACCCGCTGCAACACCTGCAGTTCAACCCAGGTCTGGATCAGCAGGAGTTCGAGCGCGCCTCCAACGATGCGTTGCAGGTCTATGACCCGCTGGAGTCGTGGAACCGCCGCGTCTACCACTTCAACTATCGCTTCGATCAGTGGGTGTTCCTGCCCGTGGTCGACGGCTACCGCTACATCACGCCAAATCTCGTGCAAACCGGCGTGCACAACTTCTTCAACAACCTGGGCGAGATTCCGACCCTGGCCAACAGCGTTTTGCAGCTCAAGGGCCAACGGGCAATGAACAGCACGGCACGCCTGCTGTTCAATACCATCATCGGCGTGGGCGGCCTCTGGGATCCGGCCACGCACATGGGCCTGCCGCGGTTGAGCGAGGACTTCGGCCAGACCCTGGGCTATTACGGTGTGCCTGCCGGGCCTTACCTGATGCTGCCGCTGCTCGGTCCTTCGAACCTGCGCGACACCGGTGGCCTGGTGGCGGATTACAGCCTGGAGAACGCGGTCAACTACCTCGACGTGGCCGACGCCAGCCGCAGCAACCCCGGCATCACCGTGTTGCGCGTCGTTGACACCCGCGCCAATACCGGTTTCCGTTATGGCCAGCTGAACTCACCGTTCGAGTACGAGAAGCTGCGCTTCTTCTATCACGAATCGCGCAAACTGAAGATTGCCGATTGACCCCAGGGCTACGCATCGAATTAATCGATGCGTAGCCCAGAAATTTTCCACCCAAACATCGATTCAATGCGCATAGCATGGCGCCATTCCTACCTGTCAAGGAGCCCGCCATGACCTCGCAACGCCGCGTCATCAGCATCCAGCCTGGCCAACCCGCCTCCGACGGCGCCGGTGTGCGCCTCAACCGCGTGATCGGCGGGCCTGGCCTGGAGCGCTTCGACCCGTTCCTGATGCTCGACGAGTTTTCCACCGACAACCCAGACGACTACATCGCCGGTTTCCCGCCGCACCCGCACCGTGGTTTCGAGACCATCACCTACATGCTCGAAGGGCGCATGCGCCACGAGGATCACCTGGGCAACGTCGGCCTGCTCGGCAGCGGCGGCGTGCAATGGATGACCGCTGCGCGCGGCATCATCCACAGCGAGATGCCCGAGCAGGAGTCCGGCGCCATGCGTGGCTTCCAGCTGTGGCTCAACCTGCCGGCCAAGGACAAGCTGGGCGAAGCGGGTTATCGCGACATCCCTGCCGCGGAAATCCCACGCATCACCAGCACATCCGGCGTACAGGTCGTGGTGATCGCTGGCGAATTCGATGACGGCGAAATCCGCCAGACAGGCGCCGTGCAGCGCCCGCATACCCAACCACAGCTGTTCGACCTGCATTTGCCGGCCGGCAGCCAGATCGCACCGCGCCTGGCCGATGGTCAGCGCGTCATGCTGTACGTCTACGAGGGCTTGCTCGAACTGCCCGAAGCCAGCGCACAGCCGGTCAGTGCCGGGCGCCTGGTGCGACTCTCTGACGAGGGCGAGCTGCACCTGGCCAGCGCCCATGGCGCGCGGGTACTGCTGATCGCCGGCACACCGCTGAACGAGCCCATCGTGCAATACGGGCCATTCGTGATGAACAGCCGCGAGGAAATCGAACAGGCCCTGCGCGATTTTCGTGATGGCGTGCTGGCCTGACAGAGCCGAATTGTAGGGTGCGCCATGCGCATCACAGCGCGACCCGCACCCTACCGACTATCAAACAATGCGGCTCAGGCCGGCTGCGCCACTTCGGCCAGCCCGAGAAAACGGCAGAGGTCGGCCTTGCGCTTCATCGCGTCCTGATAGCCGAGTTCGATCAGCTCGCTGCAGTAACCAGGCTCGAACAGCAGGTAACTGAGCACCCCGGCACCACCGGTCTTGGTCGCACCGGGCCCGCGCAGGAACAGGCGCAAGGCCCTGGGCAGTTCGCGCTGGTGGCGCGCGGCGATCTGATCCAGGGGCTGACTCGGGGCAATCACCAGCACATCCACCGGGTTCAAGCCCAACCCGCGTGGACGCGATTCCGGCGGCACCAATGCACTCATCTGATTGAGCCGCTCGAGCAGCTCGATATCGGTTTCCAGGTTGTCGATGAAGGTGCTGTTGAGCATGTGCCCGCCGATCTGCGCCAGGCTGGGCGGACGATTGGCCGGGCTGATCGGTGCGGGCTGATGTGGATCGCTGTGCGCGTTGCCGCTGACCCCGATCACCAGCACACGACTGGCCCCCAGGTGCAGCGCCGGGCTGATCGGTGCCGCCTGACGCACCGCACCGTCACCGAAATATTCGCGGTTTATCTTCACTGGCGGAAAGATCAGCGGGATCGACGCGCTGGCCAGCAAATGCTCGAGCTGCAGACGCGTCGGCACCCCGACGCGGCGATGGCGGAACCAGGGGTCGATCGTGGCGCGCCCCTGGTAGAAGGTCATCGCCTGGCCGCTCTCGTAGCCGAAGGCGGTCACCGCCACCGCACGCAACTGACGGTGGCGCACCGCTGCGGCGATACCGGAGAAATCCAGCTCACGCGCCAGCAACTCACGCAAGGGGGAACTGTCGAGCAGGGCCACCGGGGCATTACGCCCCAACCCGAGCAGGCTGTGCCCGACGAAACGCGTGGCCTGACGTAACACGCCGGGCCAGTCGCTGCGGTACACCATATGGGTGTGAAAGCCCTGCCAGACCGAGGTCAGACGGCGTACGGCCTCGCCGAACTGCAGCGCGCCACAGGCCAGACTGACGGCATTGATCGCCCCGGCCGACGTGCCGACGATCACAGGGAAAGGGTTGTGCGAGGCGTCCGGCAGCAGGTCGGCAATCGCCGACAGAACGCCCACCTGATAAGCCGCCCGCGCACCACCACCAGAGAGGATCAACCCAGTGACGGGCAAATGAGGGCGGGCAATAACGGTCATCGGGCAGTCCTGTTTTTCGTTTCAGTATAGAAAGGCCAACGGCCAATACCGATCACATCTGACGCGATTGACTCCCGCACGCATGCCATCCGCTGCGCACCAAGCGTCTGCAATCGACCTACTTACGCTTCCCGTACAGCTTCGCTTCGCCCGCTGGACGCGTCTTGAAGCGGCGATGCGCCCACAGGTACTGCTCGGGGCAGGCGCTGACCACCTGCTCGATCCACTGGTTGATGCGCAAGCAGTCGGCTTCCTCGCTTTCACCCGGGAAATGCTCCAGCGGCGGATGAATGACCAGGCGATAGCCGCTGCCGTCCTCCAGGCGCCGTTGCGTGAATGGCACCACACGCGCCTTGCCCAGGCGCGCGAACTTGGTGGTGGCGGTAACCGTGGCCGCCTGAATGCCGAACAGCGGGACGAAGATGCTCTGCTTGCGGCCGTAGTCCTGATCCGGCGCATACCAGATGGCCCGGCCGGCACGCAGCACCTTGAGCATGGCACGGATATCCTCACGCTCGATGGCGCTGGCGTCGAGGTTGTGGCGTTCACGGCCACGGCGCTGGATGAAGTCGAACAGCGGGTTCTTGTGCTCGCGATACATGCCGTCGATGGTATGCAGCTGACCGAGCAGCGCAGCGCCGATCTCCAGGGTGGTGAAGTGCACAGCCATGAGGATCACGCCCTGCCCTTCGGCCTGAGCCTGCTGCAGGTGCTCGATGCCTTCGACCTGTGCCAACCGCGCCAGTCGTGCCTTGGGCCACCACCAGCTCATGGCCATCTCGAAGAAGGCGATACCGGTGGAGGCGAAGTTCTCCTTGAGCAACCGCTCACGCTCGGCAGCGCTCTTGTCGGGGAAACACAGCTCCAGGTTGCGCGCGGCAATGCGCCGGCGTGAGCGCGCCGTGCGATACATCAGTCCACCCAATGCTCGCCCGAGCCTCAGTTGCAGGCCATAAGGCAACTGCACCACCAGCCACAACAGCCCGAACCCCAGCCACAGCGGCCAGAAGCGCGGGTGAAGAAAATAGGCGCGAAAGCGGGGGCGTTCCATGTGGTGTTTCCGATCACTGGCAAAGCCGCGCATTCTAGCGCAGTTTTCCAAGCCGCTCGGTGGCATCGGCGCGAGCCACAAGGGTCACGACAGCGAATCGACAGGCAAAGGCCCAGCCTCGCGCCGCCTTCCGACGGCCTTGCTGATGCAGGTGTCTTGCGGCATGCGGGCTATGTCGTTATAAGTCCGGGCATCTTTCGACTCGCCAGAAGGCCCATCGCACCACCATGAGCCAAGCCGACCTCCTTGCCCAAGACCCCGTATTCCAGCTCAAGGGCAGCATGCTCGCCATCACCGTGATGGAACTGGCACACAACGACCTAGAACGCCTCGACGCGCAACTGACGGAAAAAGTCGCCCAGGCCCCGGCCTTCTTCAGCAACACGCCGCTGGTACTGGCGCTGGACAAACTACCGGAAGGCGAAGGCGAACTGGATCTGGCCGAGCTGATGGCCGTCTGCCGCCGCCACGGCCTGCGCACCCTGGCCATCCGAGCCTCGCGGGAAAGTGACATCGCAGCCGCCGAAGCCATGGATCTGCCGGTGCTGCCGCCGTCCGGCGCACGCGAGCGCCCCATCGACCCAGCGCCCAAGAAAGTCGAAGAGAAGCCCGCCGAGCCCGAACACAAACCCAGCCGCATCGTCACCACACCGGTACGCGGCGGCCAGCAGATCTACGCCCAGGGTGGCGATCTGATCGTGCTGGCCCCGGTCAGCGCCGGGGCGGAACTTCTCGCCGATGGCAACATCCATGTTTACGCGCCCATGCGTGGCCGCGCCCTGGCAGGCATCAAGGGCAACACCAAGGCACGGATTTTCTGTCGGCAAATGGGCGCCGAAATGCTGTCGATCGCCGGCCATTACAAGGTCGCCGAAGACCTGCGCCGCGACCCACTGTGGGGCGATGCGGTACAGGTCAGTCTGTCGGGTGACGTGTTGAACATCACCCGCCTTTAACGGATACTGCGGCCACTTTTTTACGGACATAAAGGAGCCTCTAAAAACGTCGGCGAGGCAGTCAGCGCAAGGCGAAAGCTGGTGAGAAAGCGCAGTTTACGAGTGCTAAATGAGCATTTCGAACCTGCTTTCAACGCCGCGATGACAACGCAGCCAGTTTTTAGAGGCTCCGTTAAAAGGGCATCTGGAGGCCTTGGTTGGCCTCAGATTCCCGCGTTATTTTCATTTTTTGGGGTGAATCACCTTGGCCAAGATCCTCGTAGTCACTTCCGGCAAGGGTGGCGTCGGTAAAACCACCACCAGCGCTGCCATCGGTACCGGCCTCGCCCTGCGCGGGCACAAGACCGTCATCGTCGACTTCGACGTCGGCCTGCGTAACCTCGATCTGATCATGGGCTGCGAACGCCGAGTCGTGTACGACTTCGTCAACGTCGTCAACGGCGAAGCCACCCTCACCCAGGCCCTGATCAAGGACAAGCGTCTCGAGAACCTCTACGTACTGGCCGCCAGCCAGACCCGTGACAAAGACGCCCTGACCCTGGAAGGCGTGGAAAAGGTCATCGCCGAGCTGTCGCAGAACTTCGAATTCGTGGTCTGCGATTCGCCAGCCGGTATCGAGAAAGGCGCACACCTGGCGATGTACTTCGCCGACGAAGCCATCGTCGTGACCAACCCGGAAGTGTCCTCGGTACGTGACTCCGACCGCATGCTCGGCCTGCTGGCGAGCAAATCGCGCCGCGCCGAAAAAGGCGAGGAGCCGATCAAGGAACATCTGCTGCTGACCCGCTACAACCCCGAGCGCGTCACCAAGGGCGAAATGCTCGGCGTCGAAGACGTCGAGGAAATCCTCGCCATCCGTCTGCTCGGTGTGATCCCCGAGTCGCAGGCCGTACTGAAAGCCTCCAACCAGGGTATCCCGGTGATCCTCGATGACCAGAGCGATGCCGGCCAGGCCTACAGCGACGCCGTTGATCGCCTGCTGGGCAAGGAAGTGCCGCACCGCTTCCTCGACGTGAAGAAACAGGGCTTCCTGCAACGCCTATTCGGAGGTCGCGAATGAATATTTTTGACTTCTTGCGTTCGCGCAAGAAGGAAACCACCGCATCCATCGCCAAAGAGCGCCTGCAGATCATCGTTGCCCACGAACGTGGCCAGCGTACTCAGCCCGACTACCTGCCTGCCTTGCAGCAGGAGTTGGTGGAAGTGATCCGCAAGTACGTCAACATCGACTCCGACCAGGTTCAGGTCGCTCTGGAAAACCAGGGCAGTTGCTCGATCCTGGAGCTGAACATAACCCTGCCGGATCGTTAAAAATCTATCTGGACTTGCTGCGCGTCGGCCCTGCTGCGTTAAAAACAGGTTCGGAATGCTCATGTACAAAAGTACACTCCGCTTCCTCACCTTTTTTTGCCTTGCATGGCTCTAGCTCGCAGCGCCCAGGATAGATTTTCTGGCTCATATACACGAATGGCGGCCTTGCGGCCGCCATTCGTTTTTATCGCCCAGTCCAACCAGAACACACCATGCCGCTTAGCCAGATCGAAATTCTCCACCAGGACGCCGCCCTGCTGGTCATCAACAAGCCTACCCTGCTGCTGTCGGTACCGGGCCGCGCCGAAGACAATCGCGACTGCCTGGTGACTCGCCTGCAGGAAAACGGCTACCCGGAAGCGCGCATCGTCCACCGCCTGGACTGGGAAACCTCGGGTATCATCGTGCTGGCCCGCGACGCCGACAGTCACCGCGAGCTGTCGCGCCAGTTCCACGACCGCGAAACCGAGAAGGCCTACACCGCGCTGTGCTGGGGCCAGCCGCAAGCCGATAGCGGCAGCATCGACCTGCCACTGCGCTACGACCCGCCCACCAAGCCACGCCATGTGGTCGACCATGAACAGGGCAAACATGCCCTGACCCATTGGCGCATCGTCGAGCGCTGCGGCGACTGGTGCCGGGTCGAGCTCACGCCGATCACCGGTCGCTCGCACCAGTTGCGCGTGCATATGCTATCCATCGGCCACCCACTGCTGGGCGACCGCCTCTACGCCCATGAACAGGCTCTGGCCGCCCATGAACGCCTGTGCCTGCATGCCAGCATGCTCGCCCTCACCCACCCGCAAACCGGCGAACGCATGCGCTTCGAGTGCCCGGCGCCGTTCTAGGTGTTGCCCAGATGCATTGGCCTGCGGCCTGACGAGCAACCACTCATGGCGGCGACCTGCAAACGGCAGCCGTCCTGCTCAGCGTCATGCAGCTATCTAATAGAGATTCTTCAGATCGTGTCTTACCACCGCACCGACGACCACTGTGGTGGCCTTGCCTAGCAAGCCTTTGCCATTCATATGTTCGGACAGCATTTTGGCAAACGATGGTATGTCACGTTCGCTGATGTGCGTTTCCTTGCGCCAAAGGCCAGCTTCCACCAACTCCGAGCAGCTCACGAAGCGATAGCGCTCGACCTGCAGTACGGTTGCCACCACCGGCAGTTTGCCCTTGATCGCCAACGGCTGGAGTAGCGCAGGGTCGGCAGTCAGTTGGGCACGACCGACCACCGACAGGGCAATACCGCTACCGGGAATCAGAAACGACAGCGTCACGGCCTCGGTGCTGAGGATATTGCTCAGGCTGCACGCCACCTTGTTGCCCGGGCGCTCCGGAATCAGCAGGGTTTGCTCATCCCAGACACAGACGAAACCATCAGGGTCGCCTCGCGGGGATATCTCCGTAGCACCGGCACCGTTGTGAGTCAGCATCAGCAGATAGGGCGAAGCCGCGATGAAGGCCTGAGCCGCATCGCTGAGCAGGCCGATTCCTTCCTCTCCGGCATCGGGCACTGCATGCGGCGGGCGCGGCTCCCAGAAACCGGCCCGAACCTTTGCCCGCGAGCAGTGCAGAAAAAGCGCATCGGCACGAAACTCCAGGCGTGTACCCGCACCGTCCTGGCGTAGCGAGCAATGCCCGTTGGCACGCAACGCGAAACCGATGCCTGGCATGATGAAAAGCAGGCTGCAAGCCTGCGCCGTAGCGTGCTCCAGCAGCGCAGGCACATGCCTGTCGGCCGGCCATACCAGGTGAATATCACGGCCCTCGGCACGCATCACCCCGCCGTCACTCAGGTTGAAGTACTGAATGTCCAGCTCCGGGTCGAGATACCCCACGGCGCAGGCCGTGGAATGCTCGATGATCGTCAGGCAGTACTCGTCGAGGGTCGTCTGCAGGCGCTTGCTCATCATCGGTGGTGGCGCGGCAATGAGCGTGCGTAGGCGCTTCAACGACTCGATTCTATGATGGTTCATCTGCCCTCCAGGCGTGGCCACTGTCGTGCTCACGATGCTAGGCAGCAGGCAGAACGCTCACCATGGCGCTAGGGATCAAACAGCATGGCTTTGGGTTGCAAAATGAGCTCAAGCGCCACGCCGTAGCCTTGCGCAGGAGCATCGCGATAGAGTGCTCCGCCAGAGCATTCAACGAAGGGCACAGCGAGATGCAGAAGACCACCAGCGTATCGGCGCTGACAGTGCTGGATCTGCATGACGCGCTGCTGGAAATGGGTGTCGCAACTCTCGAACAGATGACTGCCGCCGGCCTGTATCGCGACCAGTTGATCGACCAGAGCAGCCATGCGCTGCCTGCCCAGGAGCAACGCCTGGACGAGTCGCTACTGCTCAAGCTGTGGCAACTGGCGGCCGCCAACAGCTCGCTGCCACACATCGGCCTGCTGATCGGCCAGCGCTTCAATCCTGCCACCCGCGGCGTACTAGCCAGTTGGCTGTTCCAGTGCACTCAGGTGTCCGAAGCGCTGGACGTGTTCCAGAAGCACATCGCCCTGATGAATCCCTCGGAAAGCTGGATTTTCAGCGAGGCGGATGACAGCCTGCTGTTGCAGCTGTCTTTCGCTGCCGACAAGCCCTACCCGCAGGCCGCCATCGAGCGCAGCCTGAGCGCCTGGCTGCGCTGGTGCGAGGAAATGACGGGCCAGACCATCCGGCCGCAACGCGCTGAATTCAGCTTTTCACGTCCCGAGTATCACCAAGCCTACGTCGAGGTCTTCGGCGACACCCTCGTCTACGACAGCCCACGCAATTGCCTGCAACTGCCACGCAGCGTGCTGGACTGGCCCATTCGCGGCGCCAGCAGCTACCTCAAGCAGATCGTCGAGCAACGCGCGCTGCAGCGTTTCGAACAACTGCAGGCCAAGCACGAACTGCTGGCTCGCGTACGCCAACTGATCCAGACCGACCTGCAGCAGGGCGTGAGCATCGAAAAGGTGTGCAGGAAACTGCATGTCAGCCGTCCCACGCTTTACCGCCGACTGAAGCAGGAGGGCACCAGCTTCACCCAACTGGTCGGAGACGTACGCAAGCAACTCGCCTTCCAGCAGATCCGGCAAGGTCTGCCGGTGGCCCAGGTCAGCGATGACCTGGGGTTCAAGGACGTGAGCACCTTTCATCGCGCCTTCAAGCGCTGGTTCAACCAGTCACCCGGGGAGTACCGCGGGCACCAACGCGGGGCGCGCAAGCCCTAAAAAGGGCAGCGCCACTGCGTAGCGCCGGCAAAACGGTTAAACTGCGCCATCGCTGTCTGGAGCCCTGCATGCGCGAAGAACTGATTCAAGGCTTGCTCGATTTTCTCAACGCCTCGCCGACCCCCTTCCATGCCACCGCCAGCCTGGCCATGCGCCTGGAAGCTGCCGGTTACCGTCACCTCGACGAACGCGCGCCCTGGCATACCGAGGCCGGTGGCCGTTACTACGTGACCCGCAACGACTCCTCGATCATCGCGTTCAAACTCGGCAAACGCCCAGCCGTCGACGGCGGCATCCGCCTGGTCGGCGCGCATACCGACAGCCCGTGCCTGCGCGTCAAACCCAACCCCGAACTGCAACGTCAGGGCTTCTTCCAGCTCGGCGTGGAAGTCTACGGCGGTGCCCTGCTCGCGCCCTGGTTCGACCGCGACCTGTCGCTGGCCGGCCGTGTGACCTACCGCCGCGACGGCAAGGTAGAAAGCCAGCTGATCGACTTCTACCAGCCCATCGCCGTGATCCCCAGCCTGGCCATCCACCTCAACCGCGAGGCCAACCAGGGTTGGGCGATCAACCCGCAGAACGAGCTGCCGCCGATCCTCGCCCAGCTCGCCAGCAGCGAAACCGCTGACTTCCGCGCCCTGCTCGCCGAGCAACTGGCGATGGAGCACGACTTCAACCCCGATGCGGTGCTGGACTACGAGCTGAGTTTCTACGATACCCAGAGTGCCGCCATCGTCGGCCTCAACCAGGATTTCATCGCCAGCGCGCGCCTGGACAACCTGCTGTCGTGCTACGCCGGCCTGCAGGCGCTGATCGACGCCAATGACGAGGAAACCTGCGTGCTGGTCTGCACCGACCACGAAGAAGTGGGTTCCTGCTCGGCCTGTGGCGCCGACGGCCCCTTCCTCGAACAGGTGCTGCGCCGCGTGCTGCCAGAAGGCGATGCCTTCGTTCGTGCCATCCAGCGCTCGCTGCTGGTATCGGCCGACAACGCCCATGGCGTGCACCCGAACTACGCCGACAAGCACGACGGCAACCACGGGCCCAAGCTCAATGCCGGCCCGGTGATCAAGATCAACAGCAACCAGCGCTATGCCACCAACAGCGAGACAGCGGGCTTCTTCCGCCATCTGTGCCTGGAAAACGAAGTGCCGGTGCAAAGCTTCGTGGTGCGCAGCGACATGGGCTGCGGCTCTACCATCGGCCCGATCACTGCCAGCCAGCTCGGCGTGCGCACGGTCGACATCGGCCTGCCTACCTTCGCCATGCACTCTGTGCGCGAGCTGGCCGGCAGCCATGACCTGGATCACCTGGTGAAGGTGCTGACTGCCTTCTACTCCAGTCCTGAACTCCCTTGAGGTTCTAAGACCTGCCATGATCGAACACATCCGCAACAGCCTGCAGGAAGCCCAGCGTGCGCTGGAGGCCTTCCTCGCCAACGAACAGACTCTGGGCAACATCCAGAAGGCCGCCGAACTGCTGGTCGAGAGCTTCGAGAACAAGGGCAAGGCTTTTTCCTGCGGCAACGGCGGTTCGATGTGCGACGCCATGCATTTCGCCGAGGAGCTGACTGGGCGCTACCGCAGGAACCGCCCCGGCATCGCTGCCGTGTCGATCAGCGACCCCAGCCACATCAGCTGCGTGGCCAACGATTTCGGCTACGACTTCATCTTCTCGCGCTACATCGAGTCGCACGGCCGTGAGGGCGATGTGCTGATCGCCATCAGCACCAGCGGCAAGAGCCCCAACGTGGTCAAGGCCGCCGAAGCGGCCAAGACGCTGGGCGTGAAGGTGATCGCTCTGACCGGCAAGCCCGGCTCGCTGCTGGAGAGCCTGGCCGACGTGTGCATCTGCGCACCAGGCGGCGACTTCGCCGACCGCGTGCAGGAACTGCACATCAAGACGCTGCATATCCTGATCGAACTGATCGAGCGCAAGCTGAGCCCGCAGAATTACGCCTGAGAATGGGTAGGATGGGCCGGGCGGCGATCCGCTTCTGCCCATCGTTGACTGCCTGGCATGTGGGCTGACTGGTGGGCTGAAGCCCACCCTACTAGACTGCAGGCGTGGTGGCGTGATCAACAGGGTGACAGGCGGCTGACCCACCCTACGTACAGAGCCCGCAGAATTGGGCCTGACCCCGTAGCCCGGATGCAATCCGGGAGCCTTGTGTCCCCGGATTGCATCCGGGCTACACAATGGTGGAACACCGAATATTCAGGCGCTACGCAGACGCTTCGGGGTCAGGCCCATATAACGGCGCATGGCCGTGGTCAGGGCACTCTGGCTGGAGAAACCACATTCCTCGGCAATGCGCACCAGCGGCAGGTTGCTTTCACGCAGCATGCGCGCGGCGCGGTCGAGGCGGGTCTTGAGCAGGTACTGGTGCGGCGTGAGGCCGACACAGTCCTTAAACTGAGCATGGAAGTGGCTGGGGCTCAGGCACATTTCATGGGCCAGCTCGGCGACGCTGATACGCCGCGCCAGATGCTCACCGATATAGTCATCCAGACGCTGCATATCCATCGCTCCCTGCGGCGGCCGGCGCTGTTCGCCAAACAGGCGTAGATGCAGAGCACGCAGCAATACGCCGCCTAGAGAACGGGCAAGGATGGAATCGCTGCCATAGCGCTCCAGCTCTGCGCCGGCATAGGTCAGCAGGTGCTGGAAATCGACATCGAGGGCAGGATAACGGGGGGTTTCGAAGAGGCGGTGGAGCAGCTCCAGGTCTTCGCTGGGAGTGTCCTGCTCGTCCAGATCGAGGATCAGCATGCGGTTGTCGCCCATGCCGGCGAACTGGTGAGCCGCATCGCCCGGCACCAGGCAGGCGCGCATGCGACAGACTTCGCCGCCACGCCCACCGACTTCGAATTCGGCGCGGCCGACCAGAGACATCACCAACTGGTGATGATCATGGGCATGTTCATGGGCCTGTTCATCCAGGCGGATCACACGGGCTTGCAGCATCGCTAAAGACTGGCGGCACGAAACAAGGGTTGCACTTTACTCCTTTCCACAGAAAAACGCCGCAACCACCTATCAGCCAAATGGTTGCACCTATAGCAACCAATGCACCGAATCGCACCTATGAAAGCATTCAGGCTCTATTAACGTGCACCCCGAAAACCCTGCTGAGCCATATTACGCAGCCCCGTAGCTGGCAGGAGAGTTGCTTCGCTCCTCTCGACCCAGAACAACAAGCGAGCCCCGATGAGCGATACCGCCCTGATACTCCTGGCCCTGCTGGTCGTACTGCTGTCGCTCGGCTACTGGTTCACTCACCGCACGGAGAATCGCCAGCGCAAAGCCAGCAAGCGGGCAGATACCGAATTGGTGCAGCGCTGCCTCGACCTGCTCCAGGCCTTGCAGCAACATCGCGGCCTGGGCGCGCAACAGGATGCGGCCAGCGTCATGCAGCGCAACGCGCTGGCACAGCAACTGGATGAACTCTGGCTGAACTGGCCCGGCGCCAGCTTGCAGTTGCCGCCGCTGCAACAGCACTGGCCGCAGTTACGCCGCAAACCCGCCGACTTCGATGCGCACTGTCGCTTGATCGAGGCACTGCTGGAAGTGATCGAACACCTGGAAGATCGCCTCTATCGCCAGGATCACCACAGGATTCGCGGCCTCGGCGAGGCCTGCCGTTCGCTCGAAGACCTCGCCCGGCTGCGCGGCCTGGCAGTGCGCGCCGCCAATTACGAACGCTGCCCGCCAGGGCTGCAGATGCAATTGCGCTTTCTCTGCAACCGCCTGCTCGATCAGGAGCAGGATCTGCCACTGCTCGCCCTGATCGAACGCCTGCAGAGCGACCTGATCGAGCCGGCGCAGATTCGCCTGGCACCCACTGACTGCTTCGCCCTGCTCACCCCGCTGATCGAGCAGCGCCTGCAAGGCATTCGTCTGAGCCTTGATTGAAACGTTGAAATAACCCCTACGTCGCCCCATGTAGCAACCAACGTGCAAGCAAAGGTGCTCCATGAACGATCAGGACATCCACTCCGAAGCTGTCGAAGAAAACGCGCAATCCACCACCGGCCTGGTGCTGCCCGCGCAAAGGCTGCCGGACAAGCTCTACATCATCCCCATTCACAACCGCCCGTTCTTCCCAGCCCAGGTACTGCCGGTGATCGTCAACGAGCATCCCTGGGGGCGCACGCTCAAGCGCGTGGACAACACCGAGCACAAGTGCCTGGCGGTGTTCTACGTCGACAACCCGCCTGACGAGAATGGTGAGTTCGACCTCGACAGCCTGCCCGAACACGGCACCCTGGTGCGCGTACACCATGTCAGCGAGGAAGGCGGCAAGCTGCAGTTCGTCGCTCAAGGCCTTACTCGTGTACGCATTCGCGGCTGGCTAAGCCGCCGCGGCCCATACCTGGCCGAAGTCGAATACCCACAGGCGCCCGCCGACCCGCGCGACGAGGTCAAGGCCTACGGCATGGCGCTGATCAACGCGATCAAGGAGTTGCTGCCACTCAACCCGCTGTACAGCGAGGAGCTGAAGAACTACCTCAACCGCTTCAGCCCCAACGAACCGTCGCCACTCACCGACTTCGCTGCTGCGCTGACTACTGCCTCGGGCCGCGAGCTGCAGGACGTACTGGACACCGTGCCCATGCTCAAGCGCATGGAAAAGGTGCTGCCGCTGCTGCGCAAGGAGGTCGAGGTCGGTCGCCTGCAGAAAGAACTGTCCGCCGAGGTGAACAAGCAGATCGGCGAGCGCCAGCGCGAGTTCTTCCTCAAGGAGCAGCTCAAGCTGATCCAGCAGGAGCTGGGCATCAGCAAGGACGACAAGAGCGCAGATCGCGAGGAATTCCTCGCCCGCCTCGAAGGCAAGACCCTGCCCGCGCCCGCCAAAAAACGCATCGACGAGGAACTGAACAAGCTGTCGATCCTCGAGGCCGGCTCGCCGGAGTACGCCGTCACCCGTAACTACCTGGACTGGGCCACTGCCCTGCCCTGGGGCATTCATGGCGAGGACAAGCTCGACCTGGGTCGCGCACGCAAGGTGCTGGACAAGCACCACGCCGGCATGGACGACATCAAGGAGCGCATCACCGAGTTCCTGGCCGTCGGCGCCTTCAAGGGCGAGATAGCCGGCTCCATCGTTTTGCTGGTCGGCCCGCCCGGCGTGGGCAAGACCAGCATCGGCAAGTCCATCGCCGAATCGCTCGGCAGGCCGTTCTACCGTTTCTCGGTCGGCGGCATGCGTGACGAAGCAGAGATCAAGGGCCATCGTCGCACCTACATCGGCGCCATGCCCGGCAAGCTGGTACAGGCGCTGAAGGAAGCCGAGGTGATGAACCCAGTGATCATGCTCGACGAGATCGACAAGATGGGCACCAGCTACCAGGGCGACCCGGCCTCGGCGCTGCTGGAGACCCTCGATCCGGAGCAGAACGTCGAATTTCTCGACCACTACCTGGATCTGCGCCTGGATCTGTCCAAGGTGCTGTTTGTCTGCACCGCCAACACCCTCGATTCGATTCCCGGACCGCTGCTCGACCGTATGGAAGTGATCCGCCTGTCCGGCTATATCACCGAGGAGAAGCTGGCCATCGCCAAGCGCCACCTGTGGCCCAAACAGTTGGAAAAAGCCGGCGTGCCGAAAGCGCGCCTTGGTATCAGCGATGCAGCGCTACGTGCGGTGATCGAAGGCTATGCCCGCGAAGCCGGTGTGCGCCAGTTGGAGAAACAGCTGGGCAAGCTGGTGCGCAAGTCGGTGGTCAAATTGCTGGAAGATCCTGACGCGAAAATCCGTATAGGCGCCAAGGATCTGGAAGAAGCCCTCGGCATGCCGGTGTTCCGCAACGAGCGCGTGCTGGCCGGCACTGGCGTGATCACCGGCCTGGCCTGGACCAGCATGGGCGGCGCCACCCTGCCCATCGAGGCGACGCGCATCCATACGCTCAACCGCGGCTTCAAGCTCACCGGCCAGCTCGGCGAGGTGATGAAGGAGTCGGCGGAGATCGCCTACAGCTACGTCAGCTCGCACCTCAAGCAGTTCGGCGGCGACCCGACCTTCTTCGACCAGGCCTTCGTCCACCTGCACGTACCGGAAGGCGCCACGCCCAAGGACGGCCCCAGCGCCGGCATCACCATGGCCAGCGCCCTGCTCTCCCTGGCGCGCAATCAGGCGCCGAAAAAAGGCGTGGCCATGACTGGCGAGTTGACCCTCACCGGCCAGGTGCTGCCCATCGGCGGCGTGCGCGAAAAGGTGATCGCGGCGCGGCGGCAGAAGATCCATGAGCTGATCCTCCCGGAGGCCAATCGCGGCAGCTACGAGGAACTGCCGGACTATCTCAAGGAAGGCATCACCGTGCACTTCGCCAAACGCTACAGCGATGTGGCCAAGGTGCTGTTCGACTGACCCAGGTGCGCGCGGCGCACCCTACGGCTCGCATGCCGCACCCCGGTGCGGCTATGCTGGGCCCAGGTTTCGTCGACTGGAGTTCGTCATGCACGCCACCTTGCGCCTGCTTACCCTGCCCGCCCTGGCCCTGCTCACCGCCTGTGCCCATCAATCCGGCACGCTGGAGCTGAAGAAGGATCGGCAGTGCCCACTGACGCTGAACAAGGGCCAGCAATTGATTCTCAGCCTGCCGAGCAACCCGACCACCGGCTTTCGCTGGGAAGTGCGTGATGCGGCGCCGAACGTGTTGCAGAGCCTTGGCCCGGAGGTGTACAGCAACCCGGAAGAGGCTGGGCTGGTGGGCGCTGGCGGTATCTCCACCTGGCGCTTTACCGCTCGCGAGCCGGGCGAAGGTCGACTGCTACTGACCTACCAGCAACCCTGGGAGCCGAACGTACCGCCGGCGGAAACCTTCGAGTGTGAATTGCGGGTGAAGTGAGCAAGCCGAACACGGTAGAGCTTCTGTGGGAGGAGCTTTAGCCGCGACGATTCGAAGCCAATCGCCGCTAAAGCGCCTCCCACGAATCCGTAGGGCGGGTGCAACCCACCACCTATTCATGGCGGGTTTCACCCGCCCTCCAGGCTGAAAACGAACAAGGGGCGCATGATGTGCCCCCTTCTTTTTCCGCGTTTCACGGCTGAAGCCGCTCCTACATAGATTGCGTACGCCTTGATTGTAGGAGTGGCTTCAGCCGCGAATGCCAGGCTCAGCTCTTGAGCCGGTAACCGGTCTTGAAGATCCAGCCCACCAGCGCGATGCACAGAGCCAGGAAGCCCAGCACCATGGCCAGGCTGACCCCGACATTGACGTCGGACACGCCGTAGAAGCTCCAGCGGAACGCGCTGATCAGGTACACCACCGGGTTGAACAGGGTCACCGTCTGCCAGGCTGGCGGCAGCATGCTGATCGAGTAGAAGGCGCCACCGAGGAAGGTCAGCGGCGTGACGATCAGCGCCGGGACGATCTGCAGTTTCTCCCAGCCATCTGCCCATACGCCGATGATGAAACCGAACAGGCTGAAGGTCAGCGCCGTCAGCACCAGGAACGCCGCCATCCACACGGGATGTTGAATCTCGAAATCGACGAACAGCCGCGCCGTGATCAGGATGATGATGCCGAGGATCACCGACTTGGTCGCCGCCGCACCGACATAGCCGATAAGGATTTCCAGGTAGGACACCGGCGCCGACAGCAACTCGTAGATACTCCCCGAATACTTGGGCATGTAGATGCCGAACGAGGCGTTGGAGATGCTCTCCGTCAGCAGCGCCAACATGATCAGGCCGGGAATGATGAAGGCGCCGTAGCTCACACCGTGCACCTGGGTCATGCTCGAACCGATGGCCGAGCCGAACACCACGAAATACAGCGAGGTGCTGATCACCGGCGTGGCGATGCTCTGCAGCAGGGTGCGCCAGGTGCGTGCCAGCTCGAACAGGTAGATGGCCTTGATGGCGTACAGGTTCATGCGCGCGACTCCTTGAGCAGGGACACGAAAATCTCCTCCAACGAACTCTGGCTCGACTGCAGATCCTTGAAGTCGATGCCGTGCTGGGCCAGGTCGCGCAGCAACTCGGCAATGCCAGTGTTCTCGTGCTGGGCATCGAAGGTGAACACCAGCGCATGGCCTTGATCGGCCAGCTCCAGGCCATAGCGCGCCAGCTCGGCCGGCACGCAGGACAACGGCTGCTGCAACTGCAGGGTCAGTTGCTTCTTGCCCAACTTGTGCATCAGCACCTGCTTGTCCTCCACTAGGATGATGCGCCCCTTGCTGATGACCCCGATGCGGTCGGCCATTTCCTCGGCCTCTTCGATGTAGTGGGTGGTGAGGATGATGGTCACGCCGCGCTCGCGCAGGCGCCTGACCATATTCCACATGTCGCGGCGCAGCTCGACATCGACACCGGCGGTGGGCTCATCGAGAAAGAGAATCTGCGGCTCGTGGGAGAGCGCCTTGGCGATCATCACCCGGCGCTTCATGCCGCCGGACAGTTCCATGATCTTGGCGCCCCGCTTGTCCCACAGCGACAGATCCTTGAGCAGTTGCTCCAGGTAGGCCGGGTCGGGCTTCTTGCCGAACAGGCCGCGGCTGAACTTGACCGTCGCCCATACCGTTTCGAACACGTCGCTGACCAGCTCCTGCGGCACCAGGCCGATCTGCGAGCGAGCCGCGCGGTAGTCGCGGACGATGTCCTTGCCGCCGACCAGCACCTTGCCCTCGCCCGGATTGACGATGCCGCAGATGATGCTGATCAGGGTGGTCTTGCCGGCGCCATTGGGGCCGAGCAAGGCGAAGATCTCGCCCTGGCGAATATCCAGGTTGATGCCCTGCAACGCCGGATGCCCGGACGCGTAGGTCTTGTTCAGTTGCGCGATGGAAATGACCGACTGCACGGTGGGTTGTCCCTTGCCTGCGGAAAACACCACAGTCTACAGGGCTCGGGCAGCGCCATCACCGCGCACCATGAAAAACGGCGCACTTGTGGTGCGCCGGGGATGCAGCAGGTGAGGTAAGGAACGATTGCACCGCTTGTGGCAGTGCAACGATAGGCCAGGCAGCACGTGCTACCCAGCATATTCGGTGGTGAACAGAACCGTAGGGCGGGTGAAACCCGCCGCCTCAGTTGGCGGGTTGCCCCCGCCCTACAATGGGGTCAGCAACTTGCCGGTGGCGATGAAGCTCTGCAGATTGTCCAGCACCAGATCGGCCATCTGCTGGCGGGTCTCGACGCTGGCACTGCCGACGTGTGGCAGCAGCACCACGTTGTCCAGTTCGCGCAATGCCGCTGGCACCTGGGGTTCGCGTTCATAAACGTCCAGGCCTGCGCCGGCAATCACACGATCTTGCAATGCCGCGATCAGCGCCGACTCATCGACCACCGAGCCGCGCGCCACGTTGATCAGAAAACCATCAGCCCCCAGCGCTGCGAGTACCTCGGCGTCGATCAGGTGATAGGTGGCCTGGCCACCTGGGCAGGTCAACACCAGAAAATCCGCCCAGCGCGCCAGTTCCAGCAGATCCGGCTCGTGCTGATAGCGGCTGCCCACGACCGGACGGCGATTGTGGTAACGCACCGGCATGGAGAAACCTGCCGCGCGCTGCGCCACCGCTTCGCCGATACGCCCCAGACCGACGATGCCCAGGCGCTTGCCACTGACCCGCCGCGCCAGGGGGAAACCCGTGGTGCTGTTCCAGGCGCCACTGCGCACGAAGCGATCCGACGCCGACAAAAGCCGCGCGCTGTCGATCATCAGGCCCATGGCCAGATCCGCCACGCAGTCGTTGAGCACATCTGGCGTGGTGCTGATGGCGATGCCGCGCTCACGCAGCAATTCCAGCGGGTATGGGTCGTAGCCGACACCGAAACTGCAGATCACCCGCAGATTGGGCAGCAGCCGCAGTTGATCAGCCGTACAACCGAAGCGCGCCGAGGACACCATGTAGATGAACTGCTCGCCCTGCTCACGCAGAAACGCCAGCGGATCGGCCTGTTGCCACAGGGCACTCACCTCATAGCGTTGCGCCAGCTCTTGGTTGAAGCGCTCGCTCAGCGGGCCGATTTGCAGCACGCGGGGTTTGTTCATGAAGACTCCTGATCAGGTCACTGGCGCCGGATTGAACAGCACCAGATCGTTATGCAGGCGCAGGCGTTCAGCGCAGGTCTGCTTACGGCCGCTGGCAACATCCAGGTACAGCTGGAAAATCGCCCAGCCCATTTGCTCCAGGGTCATGCGCCCGGAGACGATCTGCCCGGCATCGACGTCGATCAGATCCGGCCAGCGCTCGGCCAATTGCGTACGCGTGGCCACCTTGATCACCGGCACCATGGACAGGCCATAGGGGGTGCCGCGACCGGTGGTGAAGATATGCAGGTTCATGCCCGCTGCCAACTGCAAAGTGCCGCAGATGAAATCACTGGCCGGGGTGGCGCAGAACCACAGGCCCTTACCGCGAATACGCTCACCCGGCGCGACGACACCGGCAATGGTGCTGTTGCCGGATTTGGCGATCGAGCCCATGGCCTTCTCGACAATGTTGTTCAGCCCGCCCTTCTTGTTGCCCGGCGTGGTGTTGGCGCTGCGGTCGGCCATGCCGCGCTGCAGGTAGCGGTCATACCAGTCCATCTCGCGAATCAACGCATCGGCCACCGCGACGCTGGCGGCGCGCGGCGTGAGCAGGTGGATACCGTCACGCACCTCGGTATTCTCGGAAAACATCACCGTAGCGCCAGCACGCACCAGCAGGTCGGCAGCGACGCCGAGCGCCGGGTTGGCGGTGATGCCGGAAAAGGCGTCACTGCCGCCGCACTGCATACCGACCACCAGTTCGGAGGCCGGTACCGTCTCGCGGCGACGCTGGTCGAGCACCTTCAGGCGATCCTCGATCATGTCCATGATCTGCTCGACCATGCCGGTGAAACCAGTGCCGGAATCCTGCAGGCGGAACAGCCAATCTTCCTCATCCATGCCGTTGGTGAGCTGGTCGCCATCCATCAACTGGCTGGCCTGCAGCTTCTCACAGCCGAGGCTGATCACCAGCGCCTGGCCACCGAAGTTGGGGTTGCGGCTGATGTTGTACAACGTGCGGATCGGCACCACGGCATCCGGCGCGCTGATCGCCACGCCGCAGCCGTAGCTGTGCGACAACGCCACCACATCGTCGACGTTGGGATACTTGGGCAGAACTTCCTTGCGCACGCGCTCGACCACGTGATCGAGCACGCCGACCACGCATTGCACGGTGGTGGTCACACCGAGGATGTTGCGCGTACCGACGCTGCCGTCCGGATTGCGGAAGCCCTCGAAGGTGTAGCCTTCCAGCGGCTCGCCAGGCGCGGTTTGCAGGGTCGCCTTGGGCAGGTTGTCCAAGACCGGTGGCTCGGGCATGCGCAGCACCTGCTCGGTCACCCAGCTACCGGCGGCGATGGGCTTCAGTGCATAGCCGATGACTTCACCGTAGCGCACGACCTCGCCACCTTCGGCGATGTCCTGCAACGCCACCTTGTGGCTCTGCGGAATACCTTCGACGGCCTTGAGGCCATCGGCGAACTGGCCGCCGGCGGCCACGCCCTGGTCGTTGACCACCACGCCGACATTATCGGTCGGGTGCAGGCGGATATAACGGGGCGAATCCTGATGGGGAATCAACTGCATGAATGCTTCTCCTCTTGTGCGATCAGGATACCGAGCCAGAGGCCGAGCGGGGGGCGCCAGGTTCGGCCCCCGACTGCTCGTCCAGCTCGATCCTGTGAATACGGCCAACGATGAACAGGAAACTCACGACCGCCAGCAGTGCATTGGCGGCGACATAGGCCAGCGCCCAGTCGAACGAACCGGTGCGGCTGACCAGATAACCGATGACGATAGGCGTGCTGATCGCCGCCAGGTTGCCGAAGGTATTGAACAGCCCGGCGGACAGGCCGAGGATCTGCCGCGGCGAGGTATCGGCCACCAGCGTCCAGCCCATCGAGCCCAGCCCCTTGCCGAAGAATGCCAGCGCCATCAACGCCACCACCGCAGCATCGCTCTCGGCGTAGATGCACAGCACCAGGCTGCCCGACAGCAGCAGGCCGACCACGACCGGCAGCTTGCGGGCCAGGGTCAGCGAATAACCACGACGCAGCAGACCGTCGGACAACAGGCCGCCCAGCAGACCGCCGACACAACCGGCAATCGCTGGCACCGATGCGGCAAACCCGGCACCGATGATGCTCATGCCGCGCGCCTGCACCAGATAAACGGGAAACCAGGTCAGGAAGAAATAGGTAATAGCGTTGTTGCAGTACTGACCAAAATAGATGCCCAGCAAGGTGCGCTGGCCAAGCAGCAGACGCAGATGACGCCACTGCGGGCCGGCCTTGCTTGTCGCCTGGGTTTCCAGATCGATCAGGCCGCCGCCACTCTCGATGAACGTTCGTTCCGCCTCGCCCAGGCGCGGATGCTCGCGTGGGCTGTGCATCTCCCGGAGCCATACCAGCGACAGCGCGAGCCCCATGCAACCCAGCACGATGAACACCTGCTGCCAGCCGAACGCGTAGACCACCCAGCCCATCAGCGGCGCGAACAACGCCGTGGCAGCGTATTGCGCCGAGCTGGAAATGGCCGTGGCAGTCGCACGCTCCGCCGTGGGAAACCACGACGCGATGATCCGTGCATTGCCAGGGAAACAGGGCGCCGCGGCAAAGCCCACCGCCAGGCGCAATAGGAACATGGTCGTTATCGCCCAGGCCACCGGCAACAGATCGACGAAACCCTGCAACAGGGTCAGCAGCGACCAGGCGAACAAGGCCAGGATATAGACCGGCTTGGTACCGAAGCGATCGAACAGCCAGCCACCCGGAATCTGCCCGAGCACGTAGGCCCAGCCGAACGCCGAGAAAATGTAGCCGAGCGTCAGCGCATCGATGCCCAGCCCTTCCTGCAGCGCCGAACCGGCGATCGACATGCTGGAACGGTCAGCAAAGGTGATCGTCGTGGCCAGGAACAGCACCAGCAGGATGGAGTAACGCGCTCGGCCCGGTTTGGCTGCTTGCATCGAGAAGACTCGCGTGTGGAAAGACTATATCTGCGCCAAGCACTGAAAAACTGCTGCAAAGCTCCGCAGGGCCAGCCGGCGGTGTCCCGTTTCAGCCCGTAGGGTGGGCTTCAGCCCACCAACTCTAGTCAGCGTGGGCTAAATCCCACCCTACGGAAACGCGACTCCCGGATCAGCGCACCATGCAGGGCCGCTTGTTGTTGAACGTCCAGTTGGGGATCAGGTACTGCATGGCGATGGCATCGTCACGCGCGCCCAGGCCCTTAGCCAAATACAGCTCATGCGCCTGTGCCAGCGCATCCCAGTCCAGCTCGACGCCCAGGCCCGGCGCCTTCGGCACCTGCACCAGGCCACCCTCGATACGCAACGGATTGCGCGTCAGGTGCTGGCCGTCCTGCCAGATCCAGTGGGTGTCGATGGCGGTGACGCGCCCCGGCGCGGCAGCGGCAACGTGGGTGAACATGGCCAGGGAAATGTCGAAGTGGTTGTTCGAGTGCGAACCCCAGGTCAGGCCCCAGTCGTTGCACATCTGCGCCACGCGTACGGAACCGGCCATGGTCCAGAAGTGCGGGTCGGCCAGCGGGATGTCCACCGATTGCAGGGAAATGGTGTGGCCCATCTGCCGCCAGTCGGTGGCGATCATGTTGGTCGCGGTGGGCAGGCCGGTGGCGCGACGGAACTCGGCCATCACTTCGCGGCCGGAATAGCCGTTCTCGGCACCGCAAGGGTCTTCGGCATAAGCCAGCACGCCATGCAGGTCACGGCACAGGGCAATGGCCTGATCCAGCGACCAACCGCCGTTGGGGTCGAGGGTCACACGGGCCTCTGGGAAGCGCGCGGCCAGGGCGCGAATCGCCTCGACCTCGGCCTCGCCATGGAGCACACCGCCCTTGAGTTTGAAGTCGTTGAAGCCGTAGCGCGCATGTGCGGCCTCGGCCTGGCGAACGATGGCCTCGGGGGTCAGCGCGGTTTCGTTGCGCGTGCGGAACCAGGTGTCGTCGGCATCACGCTCGTCGCGGTAACCGAGGTCGGTCTTGTCCTTGTCGGCGATGAAGAACAGATAGCCGAGCATTTCCACAGCGTCACGTTGCTGACCTTCGCCAAGCAGTGCGGCAACCGGCACGCCCAGGTGCTGACCGAGCAGGTCGAGCAGCGCCGACTCCAGCGCGGTGACGGCATGAATAGTGATGCGCAGGTCGAAGGTCTGCAGGCCACGACCGCCGGAGTCGCGATCGGCGAAGGCACGGCGTACCTGGTTGAGCAGCGCATTGTAGTTGCCGACTGGCTGGCCAACGAGGATCGAGCGGGCGTCTTCGAGAGTCTTGCGAATACCCTCGCCGCCGGGGACTTCGCCTACACCGACATGGCCGGCGCTGTCCTTGAGAATGAGGATGTTACGCGTGAAATAAGGGCCGTGAGCCCCGCTCAGGTTGAGCAGCATGCTGTCCTGACCGGCGACCGGCACGACTTGCAGCTCGGTAATCAACGGGGTGCCGACGGCGGCAGTGGTCTGTGAATTCATGAACGTTACCCTGTTTGTTTTTATACGGGTTTGACTGAATTGCATGGGCGACGGGGCGGATGAGCAATCGCCATCCGCCCCGCGCGATCAACCGATGTAGGTGGTCTTCACCGTGGTGTAGAACTCCTGGGCGTAGCGACCCTGCTCGCGCGGGCCATAGGACGAACCTTTGCGGCCACCGAACGGCACGTGGTAATCCACGCCGGCAGTGGGCAGGTTGACCATGACCATGCCAGCCTGGGCATGACGCTTGAAATGGTTGGCGTACTTCAGCGAAGTGGTGCAGATGCCGGCGGAAAGACCGAACTCGGTGTCGTTGGCCATGACCAACGCCGCCTCGTAGTCGGCCACGCGAACCACGTTGGCCACCGGGCCGAAGATTTCCTCGCGGCTGATGCGCATGTCGCCCGTGCTACCAGCGAACAGCGTCGGTGCGAGGAAGTAGCCTTCGGTGTCACAGGTCACCAGCGCGCCACCGGATACCAGCTCGGCGCCTTCCTGCTTGCCGATCTCGATGTAGCGCAGATCCTGATCCAGCTGAGCCTGCGACACCACCGGACCGATATCGGTGCCAGTCTTGAGCGCATGACCGACGCGGATCGAACGCATGCGCTCGACCATGGCCGCGACGAAACGGTCATGGATGCCATCGGTGACGATCAGCCGGCTGGACGCCGTGCAACGCTGGCCGGTGGAGTAGAAGGAGCTTTGCACCGCCAGCTCCACGGCGACGTCGAGGTCGGCGTCGTCGAGGATGATCTGCGGATTCTTGCCGCCCATCTCCAACTGCACCTTGGCACCACGGGCAATGCAGTTGGCGGCGATGGTACGCCCCACGCCAACCGAACCGGTGAAGCTGATGCCATCGACGCGCTTATCGCCGACGAGGGTTTCACCGACCTCACGGCCAGTACCCATCACCAGGTTGAATACGCCGGCCGGGAAGCCAGCACGCGAGATGATCTCGGCGATGGCCCAGGCGCTGCCCGGCACCAGATCGGCCGGTTTGAACACCACGCAGTTACCGTGGGCTAGGGCCGGGGCGATCTTCCAGGAAGGGATGGCAATGGGGAAATTCCACGGCGTGATCAGGCCCACCACACCCAACGGCTCGCGGGTGATCTCGACCGACACGCCTGGGCGCACCGACGGGATGATCTCACCGCTCAGGCGCAGGCACTCGCCAGCGAAGAACTTGAAGATATTGCCAGCACGCGTCACCTCGCCGATGGCTTCGGGCAGGGTCTTACCTTCTTCACGGGCGAGCAGCTCACCGAGTTCCTGGCGACGCGCGAGAATCTCGCTGCCGACCTTGTCCAGCGCATCGCTGCGCGCCTGGATGCCGGAGGTCGACCAGGCCGGAAAAGCCGCGCGGGCCGCCTCGATGGCCAACCCTACCTGGGCCGTGTCGGCCTTGGCATATTCACCGACCACATCGCTCAGATCCGAGGGATTGATGTTGAGCGCATAGTCGTTGCCAGCAACCCACTGGCCGCCGATGTAATTGTCATAACGCCGAGTCATGGGATTCTCCCGCTGCACACGAGGTGAAAACCAACACGTTCGGCCAAGGGGCGTCGAACCCTGCTCAACGCCTGCTTGGCCGCCGCTTAGAACCTGTTCACGATCTGCTGCGCGTCGGCCCTACTGCGTTAAAAACAAGCTCGGAATGCTCATTTACAGCTCGTAAAGTCGAGCGCGACTCCGACCGTTCCTCGCCTGTTTTTGCCTTGTATGGCTCTAGCTCGCGAGATCGTGAACAGGTTCTTACACCGTTATCAGGCTGTGCTTACTGAGCGCCTTGCGCCTTGATCAGAGCAGCCAGTTGCTCGACTTCTGCCGGCAGCAGGTCGGTCAGCGGGGCACGAACCGGACCTGCGTCGTAACCGGCGATCTTGGCGCCAGCCTTGACGATGCTCACCGCGTAACCAGCCTTGCGGTTGCGGATGTCCAGGTACGGCAGGAAGAAGTCATCGATGATCTTGCCAACGGTGGCGTGATCGTCACGGGCGATCGCGCGGTAGAAGTCCATGGCGGTCTTCGGAATGAAGTTGAACACGGCCGAGGAATAGACCGGTACGCCCAGGGCCTTGTAGGCAGCGGCGTAGACTTCAGCGGTCGGCAGGCCGCCCAGGTAGGTCAGGCGCTCGCCCAGGCGGCGACGGATGGAAACCATCAGTTCGATATCGCCCAGACCGTCCTTGTAACCGATCAGGTTCGGGCAACGCTCGGCCAGTTGCTCCAGCAGCGTGGCGTTCAGGCGGCAGACGTTACGGTTGTAGACCACCACACCGATGTTCACCGATTTGCAGACCTGCTCGACGTGAGCGGCAACGCCGTCCTGGGAGGCTTCGGTCAGGTAGTGCGGCAGCAGCAGCAGGCCCTTGGCGCCCAGGCGCTCGACTTCCTGAGCGTACTGGATGGCCTGACGGGTGGAACCACCGACGCCAGCGAGAATTGGCACGCTCTTGGCGCAGGTGTCGACGGCAGTCTTGATGACCGAGGAGTACTCATCAGCGGCCAGGGAGAAGAACTCACCAGTGCCACCGGCTGCGAACAGGGCAGATGCGCCATACGGGGCCAGCCACTCGAGGCGACGAACGTAGCCTTCCGGGTTGAATTCACCATTGGCATCGAAATCGGTCAGCGGGAAAGACAGCAGACCGGAGGAGAGGATGGACTTCAGTTCTTGTGGATTCATTATGCGAACACCCTGTAAAGCGAGTTGTGAGGAATAACGTCAGCCGAAGCTGTAGAGATACGTTATCGTACAACAACAAAAAAAACACCTCTTTTCGTACCATCCGTTCGTCGAAGGTTCTTCGCCATCCACTCGACGGGCTTTCCTGCACACCGCTAAACAGCGCCCTGGAACAGTTCACCCGCCAATTCCCGGCGAGGCCGGTAGCGCAGAGCGCAAGACACCTCGAGCGTTGACAGAGAAAAACCGCGCTGGTACTAATCCACACCAAGTCATACGACAACATATAACAATATCCAAGGCCCAGGTCATGCCCTCGACCTCCCCTGCACGTTCCGGCTCATGGCTACGTCCATGCCCTCCCGCCAGCGCCAGCTTCACCGGCTCGCGCCCTGCTCGTCGTAACGAATGCCACGCCCAGCGCGTCGCGTTCCAAGCCCCAGCCACGACAGCCACCCTGATCAGCACCTTCGCCACAACGGCCATCGGCCGTATCACGCTCGGAGCCCTCTAGATGCACGCTACCTCTGCCACGCCTCTGATCACCGACATGCACGTCATCCCCGTCGCCGGTCACGACAGCATGCTGCTCAACCTCTGTGGCGCCCATGCGCCCTACTTCACCCGTAACCTGGTGCTGCTCAAGGACAGCGCCGGACGTACCGGCTGCGGCGAGGTACCGGGCGGCGAAGGCATTCGTCAGGCCCTGGAACGCTGCCGCGATCTGGTGATCGGCCAGCCCGTCGGGCGCTACAACCGCATCCTCAACAGCCTGCGCCAGGCCATTGCCGGGCCGGCCAAGGGGCCGCAGACCACCCAGCACCAGGTCACCTCCGAGTCCGAAGCGCGGGTGCTGAAACAGCCTCATGAGATCAACCTGCGCCTGGACAACGTGATCACCGCCGTCGAAGCCGCCCTGCTCGACCTGCTTGGCCAGCATCTGGACGTCCCCGTTGCCGAGTTGCTCGGCAGCGGCCAGCAACGCGACAGCGTGCCCATGCTCGCCTACCTCTTCTATATAGGAGAGCGCCAGCGCACCGACCTGCCCTACCTCGCCGGCCAGGGTTCGCCCGATGACTGGTATCACCTGCGCCATCAGGCCGCGATGACGCCTGAGGCCATCGCCCGTCTCGCCGAGGCCGCGCATGCTCGTTACGGTTTCAACGATTTCAAGCTCAAGGGCGGCGTCATGCGTGGCGAAGAGGAGATGGACGCCATCCGCGCGATCAAGGCGCGCTTCCCCGATGCCCGCGTCACCCTCGACCCCAACGGTGCCTGGTCGCTGGACGAAGCCATCGCCCTGTGCAAAGGCCAGGGCCACGTACTGGCGTATGCCGAAGACCCCTGCGGCCCAGAGAACGGCTATTCCGGCCGCGAGGTGATGGCCGAGTTCAAACGCGCCACCGGCATTCCCACCGCCACCAACATGGTCGCCACCGACTGGCGGCAGATGGGCCACTCACTGCGCCTGGAAGCCGTGGACATTCCCCTGGCCGACCCGCACTTCTGGACCATGCAGGGCGCCGTGCGCCTCGGCCAGGTGTGCGAGGAGTTCGGCCTGACCTGGGGCTCGCACTCCAACAACCACTTCGACATCTCCCTGGCCATGTTCACCCATGCCGCCGCGGCGGTGCCCGGCCGCGTCACCGCCATCGACACCCACTGGATCTGGCAGGAAGGCGAAGAGCGCCTGACCCGCGAGCCACTGCAGATCGTCGGCGGCCAGGTACAAGTGCCGGATCGCCCCGGGCTCGGCATCGAACCGGACATGCAGCGGATCATGGCCGCCCATGAGCTGTACAAGAAAGTCGCCAACGGCGCCCGCGACGACGCCATGGCCATGCAGTACCTGGTACCGGGGTGGCAGTACGATCCCAAACGGCCGAGCCTGGGACGGGAATGATGTCAGTCATGCCTATGGATAGGCCGTGACTTCCATGGTGAGCCAGGTTCGCTTGGTCACAGCAACCGGCTCAACCGACGAAGCGACACGACACTGACACATTACTGTCATCGAACTGTTATCAAATAAGGCCAAAAGCCAGCACAGGTGTGTGCAGCAGTCGGCTCGGTGAAATGGATATCCACACGGCAGCGCTCCGCCAAGGAGCGCCCCACCCTTCCCCATTTCCCGAGGCGTGCCCCTCATGCTGAAAAAATCCCTGCGTGCGCAGATTCTCTCCCTGCTCGGCGGCAGCCTGGCGCTGATCCTGGTGACCGCCCTGGCCTGCTTCAGCTTCCTCTCTGCCGGCCTGCAGTCATACCGTGGCCTGCTCGACGGCCCACTGGAATCCTCACGACTGATCGACGCAGCCAACGTCGAGTTCAAGACCCAGGTACAAGAATGGAAGAACGTGCTGCTGCGTGGTCAGGACAGTGCCAACCTGCAGCGCTACTGGGGCCAGTTCGAAGCCCAGGAACGCAAGGTGCAGGAGATTCTGGCTCAGCTGACGCAGGTCGCGACCACCGAACCGGCACTGAAATCCCAGGTCGAGCGCCTGCGTAGCGAACACCAGACCCTCGGCGCAAACTACCGCAAAGGCCGCGATGCCTTCATTGCCGCCGGCGCTGACGCCAAGGTCGGTGATGAGGCAGTCAGGGGCATTGACCGGGCCGCCAGCGAGCAAATGACCGCACTGGTCGACCAGTTGCGGCAAAACAGCCGAAGCCAGGCCGAGCAGATCAATGCCAGCGCAGCCAGTACCATCCTCAGCGGTACCCTGCTGATGCTCGCCGCCGCGTTGGTGATCACCGTATTCAGCCTGTGGCTGGTCAACCGCAACCTGATCATCCCCATTCGCCACCTGATCGGCCATGTCGATCAACTCAGCCATGGCCAGTTCGGCCAACGCGTGGAAAGCGCCCGTCAGGACGAGCTGGGTCTGCTGGCTCGTGCCGCCAACAAGCTGCGTGATTTCCTCGCCAGCACCACCGAACGCCTGCACCACAGCACCCAGAATCTCGACAGCGCCAGCAGCGAACTGAATGCCATCGCCTCACGCATGACCGAAGGCGTGAACGAGCAGTTCGAGCGCACCGATCAGGTCGCCACCGCCATGCACGAGATGTCCGCAACCGCACAGGAGGTGGCGCGACACGCCGCCGATGCCGCGCGGGCGGCCAACGATGCCGACGACTCTGCTCGTCAGGGCGGCAGCGTGATGCAATCGACCATCGCCACCATCACCGACATCCGCGGCGAGATCGCCAGTACTGCCAAGGTCATCCGTCGCCTGGAAAGCGACAGCGGACGCATCGGCAAGGTGCTGGAAGTGATCCGCGGTATCGCCGAGCAGACCAACCTGCTGGCACTCAACGCCGCTATCGAGGCTGCCCGCGCGGGGGAACAGGGCCGCGGCTTCGCCGTGGTCGCCGATGAAGTGCGGCACCTGGCCCAACGCACGGCCGAATCCACCGCCGAGATCAATCAAATCATCAACACCGTGCAAAATGGCGCACTGGATGCCGTACGCGCCATCGAGAGTGGCCAGCAACGCAGCGAACAGGGCGTCACCCAGGTCACCGAAGCCGGCGCCATGTTGCAGCGCATCACCACAGCAGTGGAGGCGATACGTGACATGAACCGACAGATTGCCACCGCCGCCGAAGAACAGACCTCGGTGGCCGAGGATATCTCGCGCAACCTCACCGAACTGACAGCCATCGCCAGCGCCAACCAGGACAACGTCGGCCGTACCCAGACCGCCAGTAGCGCACTGCATCAACTCTCCAGCGAGCTTGGCGAAGTGACCCGCCGCCTGGGCTCCTGAGGCCTTCGCAAGCTGCGCACAAGGACGTGCCGGATCACGCCACAGAGACGCTTTGACAGCCGAGGTTTCTGGCACTAAGGTGCCTCTCTTGCCTATTCCCAGGCCCTCCCTCTGCTTGCCAAGGAAACGGAATATGTTGCTCCGTCGCATGCTCATCATGCTCGGTGTGGTACTGCTCGTAGTACTCGCCCTCGCCGCCTACAAAGGTTTCTCCATCTACCAGCAGATCCAGATGTTCTCGGCGCCGCAGCCGGCCATCAGTGTGTCTGCCGCCACCGCCGTGCAGCAGCCCTGGCAGGGGCGCCTGCCGGCCATCGGCACGCTCAAGGCATACCAGGGCGTGGATCTGGCTGCGGAAGTGGACGGTATCGTGCGCGAAGTGCTGTTCGAATCCGGACAGAAGGTCACCCTCGGTCAGCCGCTGATCCAGCTCGACAGCGAAGTGGAGCGCGCCAGCCTGGCCACCGCCGAGGCCGAGCGCAGCCTGGCGCAGATCGAGTACGAGCGTGGCCGTAGCCTGGTCAGCCGTTCGAATATCTCCAAGAGCGAGTTCGACCGCCTGGCCTCGACCCTGCAGAAAGCCACCGCCAGCGTCGCCCAGCTCAAGGCGCAGCTGGACAAGAAGCGCATCAATGCGCCCTTCGCCGGCACCATCGGCATTCGCCAGGTCGACCCGGGCAACTACCTGTCGCCGGGCGCCACCATCGCCACCTTGCAGGATCTGTCGCGCCTGCACGTGGACTTCTTCCTGCCGGAACAGCAGGCCCCGCGCCTGAGCGTCGGTCAGCGCGTGCTGCTCAAGGTCGCCGCTTACCCGGACGAGAGCTTCGAAGGGCAAATCGCCGCGATCAACCCCAAGGTGGAGAACGAGACCCGCAACCTGCAGGTACGCGCCACCCTGAACAACCCTGACGAGAAGCTGCTGCCCGGCATGTTCGCCAATCTGCAGGTGCTGCTGCCCAGCGAGGAGCAGGTGATCGTGGTACCGGAAACCGCCATCACCTACACCCTGTACGGCAATTCAGTCTATGTGATCGACGAGAAGAAGGATGACAAGGGTGAGGTGGTCAAGGACGCGGACGGCAAGACGCAATTGGCCGTCGAGCGCCGTTTCGTCGAGACCGGCGAGCGTCGTGACGGTCGCGTGATGATCCTCAAGGGCCTGGAAGCCGGCCAGCAGGTGGTCACGTCCGGCCAGTTGAAGCTGGACAACGGCGCCCACGTCGCCATCGTCGACGACCCGGTGCAGCCCGACAGCGTCGAACCGAGCCCCAACTGACAAGTCCCGAGGCAGCCGCCGGATAGCGGCTGCCTCGGGCAGCAACAGCCAAGGAAATCATCATGGCTTTCACCGATCCGTTCATCCGTCGCCCCGTGCTGGCCACCGTGGTCAGCCTGCTGATCGTCCTGCTCGGTATCCAGGCGTTCAGCAAGCTGGTCATCCGCCAGTATCCGCAGATGGAAAACGCCCTGATCACGGTCACCACCGCCTATCCCGGGGCCAATGCCGAGACCATCCAGGGCTACATCACCCAGCCGCTGCAGCAGAGCCTGGCCAGCGCGGAAGGCATCGACTACATGACGTCGTCGAGCCAGCAGAACCTGTCGACCATCTCCATCTATGCGCGCATCGGCGCCAACACCGACCGCCTGTTCACCGAGCTGCTGGCCAAGGCCAACGAGGTGAAGAACCAGCTGCCACAGAACGCCGAAGACCCGGTGCTTTCCAAGGAAGCCGCCGACGCCTCGGCGCTGATGTACGTCAGCTTCTACAGCGACGAGCTGTCCAACCCGCAGATCACCGACTACCTGTCGCGCGTGATCCAGCCCAAGCTGGCCACCCTGCCCGGCATGGCCGAGGCGCAGATTCTCGGCAACCAGGTGTTCGCCATGCGCCTGTGGCTCGACCCGGTGAAGATGGCCGCCTACGGCGTCACTGCCGGCGACCTCAACGACGCGGTGCGCAAGTACAACTTCCTCTCCGCCGCTGGCGAGGTGAAGGGCCAGTACGTGGTCACCAGCATCAACGCCAGCACCGACCTGAAATCGGCCGAGGCTTTCGGCGCCATCCCGGTGAAGACGGTCGGCGACACCCGCGTGCAAGTGCGTGACATCGCCCGCGTGGAAATGGGCGCGGAGAACTACAACTCGATCAGTTCCTTCGACGGCATTCCCTCGGTGTACATCGCTATCAAGGGCACCCCAAGTGCCAACCCGCTGGACGTGATCAAGCACGTGCGCGCCGCCCTGCCGGATCTGGAAGCGCAACTGCCGCCGAACCTCAAGGTGGCCATCGCCTACGATGCCACCGAGTTCATCCAGGCTTCCATCGACGAAGTGGTCAAGACCCTGATCGAAGCGGTACTGATCGTCATCGTCGTGGTATTCCTGTTCCTCGGTGCGTTCCGCTCAGTACTGATCCCGGTGATCACCATTCCGCTGTCGATGATCGGCGTGCTGTTCTTCATGCAGCTGATGGGCTACTCGATCAACCTGCTGACGTTGCTGGCCATGGTGCTAGCCATCGGCCTGGTGGTGGACGACGCCATCGTCGTGGTGGAAAACATTCACCGCCATATCGAGGAAGGCAAGACGCCGTTCGATGCCGCCATCGAAGGCGCCCGCGAAATCGCCGTGCCGGTGATCTCGATGACCATCACCCTGGCCGCGGTGTACGCGCCCATCGGTTTCCTCGAAGGCCTGACCGGCGCGCTGTTCAAGGAGTTCGCCCTGACCCTGGCCGGCGCGGTGATCATCTCCGGCATCGTCGCCCTGACCCTGTCGCCGATGATGTGCGCCAAGCTGCTGCGCCACGAGGAGAACCCCTCGGGCCTGGCACACCGCCTGGACGTCATCTTCGACAAACTCAAGACCCGTTACCAGAAGGCCCTGCACGGCACCCTCAACACTCGCCCGGTGGTAATCGTGTTCGGCGTGATCGTGATGGCGCTGATTCCTGTACTGCTCGCCTTCACCCAGAGCGAGCTGGCGCCAGAGGAAGACCAGGGCATCGTGTTCATGATGACCCAGTCGCCGCAGCCGACCAACCTGGACTACATCAACGGCTACACCGACCAGTTCGTGGAAATCTTCAAGACCTTCCCCGAGTACTACTCGTCGTTCCAGATCAACGGTTTCAATGGCGTGCAGTCGGGTATCGGCGGCTTCCTACTGCAACCCTGGAATGAACGTAACCGCACGCAGATGGAGATCCTTCCGGAAGTGCAGGCCAAGCTCAACCAGATTCCCGGCCTGCAGATCTTCGGCTTCAACCTGCCGTCACTGCCGGGTACCGGCGAGGGCCTGCCCTTCCAGTTCGTGATCAACACGCCGAACGACTACGAGTCGCTGCTGCAGGTGGCCGAGCGGGTCAAGGCGCGTGCCCAGGAGTCGGGCAAGTTCGCCTTCCTCGACATAGACCTGGCCTTCGACAAGCCGGAAATCGTCGTCGACATCGACCGTGAGAAGGCCGCGCAGATGGGCGTGTCCATGGAAGACCTGGGCAGCACCCTGTCCAGCCTGCTCGGCGAGGGCGAGATCAACCGCTTCACCATCGACGGTCGCAGCTACAAGGTGATCGCCCAGGTGGAACGCGCCTACCGCGACAATCCGGGCTGGCTCGACAGCTACTACGTGCGCAGCGAGAGCGGCCAGATGGTGCCGCTGGGCACGCTGATCAACATCAGCGACCGTGCCCGACCGACCCGATTGAACCAGTTCCAGCAGCTCAACTCGGTGATCATCCAGGGCTTCCCGATCGCCAGCATGGGCGAGGCCATCGACACGGTGACCAAGATCACCCAGGAAGAAGCGCCGCGCGGCTACAGCTACGACTATGCCGGCGCCTCGCGCCAGTACGTGCAGGAAGGCAGCGCGCTGTTCCTCACCTTCGGTCTGGCGCTGGCGATCATCTTCCTGGTGCTGGCGGCGCAGTTCGAAAGCTTCCGCGACCCGCTGGTGATCCTCGTCACCGTACCGCTGTCGATCTGCGGCGCGCTGATTCCGATCTTCCTCGGCTTCTCGACCATGAACATCTACACCCAGGTGGGTCTGGTGACGCTGATCGGCCTGATCAGCAAGCACGGCATCCTGATCGTCGAGTTCGCCAACCAGTTGCGCCGCGAGAAAGGCCTGCCGGTACGTGAAGCCATCGAGGAAGCCGCGTCGATTCGCTTGCGTCCGGTACTGATGACCACCGCCGCCATGGTATTCGGCATGGTGCCGCTGATCCTCGCCACCGGTGCCGGTGCGGTGAGCCGCTTCGACATCGGCCTGGTGATCGCCACCGGCATGAGTGTCGGTACCGCCTTCACCCTGTTCGTCCTGCCTTGCGTCTACAGCCTGCTGGCCAAGCCGGATGCGCAGCCGCAGGAACAGGCGCAGCCCGCCCCCACCCATTGATCCCCCTGACCTCTCCCTCGCGGGAGAGGCCCCTTCCGCAAAGCACGCAAGGCGGATCGGAACGCCGACCGCTCGTAGGGCGGATCGGGCCGCCGACCGCTCGTAGCGAAGCGAACAGTCCGCCTTTCCTCGTCACCTCGCAAATCCAACGGCGTACTGCTTCGCGAACGGAGCGCCGCCCGGTACGCCCTACCACGGGTACGCCTATGTGCAACGGCAGCAGAACTTGGCCGTTGGTAACAGGCAAACGACAGAAGGTCTCAATTAATCCTTGCTATTTATGTAATAGGAATTATTCTCAGTTACGTAAAAACGGCCAAGGAGAACTGCCATGACCTACCTGATCGATGCCTGGCTGGATCGGCCACATCCTTATCTGCGCATCCTCAATCGCGAAACCGGCGAAGTCTGCGCCATGCTCGAAGAAGAAGCATTGGACGAACTGCGCGACCAGGGTGACCTGGATCTGCACGAACTGAACTCCAGCGAGCCCAGCGTGCTCAAGGAGCTGGTGCGCAGCCTGTTTCTCTACTGCTACGCGCGGGCCTTGCGGCCCTGAAATGCTCGCAGTGAGCATGGACGGATATTCGCCATTGCCCGGTGCGCATAGCGCACCCTACCTGGAGAAACGCAAACGGGGCGCCCTGTCACCAGGGCGCCCCGCTTCGTAGGGTGCGCCGTGCGCACCGATACCGCGATCTCTTACAGAATATCGAGCAGCTCGACATCGAACACCAGCACACTGTGCGGCGGAATGCTGCCGACACCCTGCGCGCCGTAGGCCAGCTCGCTCGGTACATGCAGACGCCACTTGCTGCCGGTGCCCATCAGTTGCAGTGCCTCGACCCAACCCGGGATCACACCACCCACCGGGAATTCGGCCGGCTGGCCACGCTCGTAGGAGCTGTCGAACACGGTGCCGTCGATCAGCGTGCCATGGTAGTGGGTACGCACCTGGTCTTCGGCCGACGGCTTGGCGCCCTCGCCTGCTACCAGCACTTCGTACTGCAGGCCCGACGGCAATACGGTCACGCCTTCACGCTTGGCGTTTTCGGTCAGGTAGGCACGACCTTCGCCGGCAGCCGCTTCGGCCTTGGCAGCGGCTTCAGCCTGCATCACTTCGCGGATCACCTGGAAGCTGGCCGACAGTTCAGCCTCGGAAACACGGCTGGCCTGGCCAGTGAACGCATCAGTCACACCAGCCAGGATCGCTTCCAGGCTCACGCCGGGCGGCGGGTTATCGCGCAGTTGACCGCCGAGTTGGCGACCGATGCCGTAGCTGACGCGACCCTCGTCGGAGGACAGATCGGGGCTGAAGGTGAGTTCGGACATGAAAGGCTCCGCTTGGGGCTGCAAAAAGGCCGGCCAGACTAGCACAGAACGGCCCCAGGCCAAGCGCCTGGCGATTGCGCGTAACGCAATCGACATCTCGCCCGATTCGCCAGTTGACCTGGCGCAACACCGACTACCTTTAGCTAAGGTTCACTTAATGAAAAGCCAGCCATCATAAAGCCATCACTTTCGTTCTAGCCCCTGGCCAGGAGCGTGCGTCGTGCAAAAGGGCAGCAAGGTCAGTCTTCGGACATGGATATGGCGCGCCTTCGTGCAAACGGCGCTGATTCCACTGATATTGGTGGAAACGGTACTGATCAGCATCTATCTGCTGACCAACGTGTCGATCCGCGATGCTCAGGTCAATCACCTGCGGGAAATGGCCATCGGCGATCTGCAGACCTCCGCGACCCAGGAAGCCCACCTGATACGCAGCGAGCTTGGCCATATCGCCCGGCTGACCGCGACCTACGCCACGCTCACCCAGGAAACCCTGCGCGACAGCCGGCCCGTCGCACCGGCCACCCTGGCGACCAGCCCCAATGGCGTTCGCTACAGCGACAAGGATGACGGCGGCTCGGCCTCCTTCTACTCCAGTGCCACGCCGTTGCAGCAGCAGGACATGAGCAAGGTGGCGCGCCTGGCGCACCTCGACCCCTTCATGCGCGAAACCGCCCGCCACAACCCCCTGATCGCCAGCATCTATTTCAACAGTTGGGACAACTACAACCGTATCTATCCCTGGTTCGACACGCTGCACCAGTACCCGCAGGACATGGTCATTCCCGACTACAACTTCTACTACCTCGCCAGCCCCGCCCACAACCCACAGCGCAAGGTGACCTGGACCGACGTCTACCTCGACCCAGCCGGCCAGGGCTGGATGCTGTCGTCCATCGCCCCGGTGTTTCGCGGTGACTTCCTCGAAGGCGTGGTTGGCCTGGACATCACCGTCGGCAAGCTGCTCGAACACATCCAGAAGCTGAACGTGCCCTGGGACGGCTACGCCATGATCGTCAGCCAGGACATGAACATCATGGCACTGCCGCCGGCCGGCGAGGATGACTTCGGCCTCGACGAGCTGACCACCCACTCCTACGACGAAGCGATCAGCTCGGAGCTGTTCAAGCCCGAAGACTTCAACCTGGGCAAACGTGCCGACACCGAGAAGCTCGCCAAGGCCATCGCCCAGAATGACAGCGGCGTGCTCTCCATGCCGCTCAACGGCCGTCAGCACCTGGTTGCCTGGGCCACCATTCCGGCCACCAACTGGCACCTGCTCACGGTGGTCGATGAAGCCGAAGTGTTCAGCCAGACCAACGCCCTGGCCAATCACTACCGCAACATCGGCTACCTGCTGATCGCCGGCCTGGTGCTCTTCTATCTGTTGTTCTTCGCCATCATGTGGGGGCGCACGCGCAACCTGAGCGACAAGCTCAAGGCACCGATCGCCGGGATCGCCGCGATGTTGCAGGCCATTGGCAAGGGCAACCTGCATCCCCCCAAACCGCAAAGCGACATCGCCGAACTGGAGGGCATCATCGCCGACGTGCAGGTCATGGGTGATCAGTTGCAGCGCAGTTCCAGCCAGTTGCAACGCGCCAGCCTGGAAGCCCAGGAAGCTAGCCAAGCCAAAAGCCAGTTCATCTCCAGCATGAGCCACGAACTGCGTACACCGCTCAATGCCATCCAGGGCTTCGCCCAGCTGATGCGGATGAAAAGCCCGATACAGAACAGCAACGGCGAGGCCGACTACCTGGAAGAAATCCTTCTGGCCAGTCGTCATCTCAATCAGTTGGTAGGGGATATCCTCGACTGGTCGCGGCTGCAGAGCGAGCGGCCACGCCTGGAGCTGCACCCCATCGATGCCGTTGCCCTGATGCGCGAATGCGCGGAGCTGGTCGAACCGGAGGTCAGCGCCCATGGCCTCGATCTACAGCTTCATCTGCCCAATGACCCACTGCTGGTGCTGGCCGAACCGAGGCGCCTGCGCCAGGTACTGCTCAACCTGCTATCCAACGCCATCAAGTACACGCCCAAGGGTAGCGTCACCCTGGAATGCACCGAGGTCGGCGACAACATCCGCCTCAGCGTGAGCGACACCGGCATCGGCATCCCTGAGGAACTGCAACCCTTGCTCTTCGAGCCATTTCAGCGGCTTGGCCAGGAGAATACGGCCATTCAGGGTACCGGTATCGGCTTGTCACTGTGCAAAGAGTACGCCGCACTGATGCAGGGCCAGATAGATCTGCACAGCGAAGCCGGCACCGGCAGCTGCTTCTGGATCGAATTGCCACGCCATCGGCCTGTGAACGACACAACCGACACTGAAAGCACTGCTGCGGTGGCACGGGTCTACCACGCCGATTGCGACTTGCTGAACCGCACAACGGTGCAGCAAGCCTTGACGGATGTATCGCTCGAACAATTCGAAGATGGTCAGCGCCTGCTCGACGCAATGCTCTCCAACCCGCCGGACGCACTGCTGCTCAGTGTCGAACTGGAAGGAGTCGATGGCCGAGAGGTATTGCGTGAAGTACACCGCCAACCACAGTTTGCCGGCCTTCCCATCATCCTGCTGTGCCGCCCTGATCAGGTCGAAGAGCTGATCAGCCTTGGCGCCAGCGCCCTGCTTGCGGTGCCGATAGACCCTGTCGAGCTGCACCAACTGATTCACGATCTGACCCATGACTCACAAGGAGCTTGATGATGCTATCGAAGGACTTTCACCAGTCGCGTGTGGTCATTGTCGATGACGTAGTCGCCAACAATCGCCTGCTCGAATCCAGTCTCAGAGCCTTTGGCCTGCGCAATACCATCAGCTTCTCGGATTCGGCGGCAGCGCTCGAATGGCTGCAGCACAATCCCTGGAACCTGCTGTTGCTCGACCTCGACATGCCGGCGCCGAACGGCTTCGAAATCCTGCGCAGCCTGGCCGGTCGCGATCGCAGCGCCAGCCCGGTGATCATCATCACCGCACTGAGCGACACGGCCAATCGCCGTACCGGCCTGGAACTGGGCGCCAACGACTACCTGAGCAAACCAGTGGATCTGCCCGAAGTCATCCTGCGCGTGCGCAACAACCTGCAACTGAGTCAGGCCAGCCAGAACCTGCAGGCGGCCAACCAGACTCTGGAGCAGAAAGTGCGTGAACGCACTGCCCAGCTCAAGCACAGCTACAGCGCCTTGATGCGCACCCTGAGGCGCGCAGCCGCCTACCGCGACAGCGAAACCGGCAACCACATCGCCCGCATTGGCGAATCGGCCGCCTTGATCGCCAGTGCGATGGGCATGGAGAACGACTGGGTCGAACTGATCCGTCAGGCCGCGCCCATGCACGACGTCGGCAAGATCGGCATCGCCGATCACATCCTGCTCAAGCCCGGCCCGCTGACCGACCAGGAGCGCCAGATCATGCAGGCGCACCCCAGCATCGGCTATTCGATCCTGCATGACGAACACCCATCGTCACTCACCCGCATGGCTGCCGAGATTGCCCTGGGTCACCACGAAAAGTGGGATGGCAGTGGCTATCCCGAAGGGCTGAGCGGGGAACAGATTCCGCTATCGGCGCGCATCGTGGCGCTGTGCGACGTCTACGACGCCCTGCGCATGCCGCGCCCGTACAAAGCAGCCTGGCCAGAAGAGAAAGCCCAGCAGTACATCCGCGAGCAGTCCGGCAAGCACTTCGACCCGACCCTGGTGGCCATCATCGAAGGGCTCTACGAGCAAATCGAAGCCCTCCAGCACAGGCTCAGCGATTGTCCACAAGGAGACTGACCGACTCGGAGCATGCCCTGCGTCATCCATAGCCTTGAACGTATTCCTAGCCCTTGAGTACTGCCACCATGAATTTCCGCTCCATATCCATAGCCCCCAGAGCTGCAATCGGATTTGGCCTCATCGCCCTGCTCGTCTTCGTCCTGGGCGGTTTTGCCCTGCTGCAGATGAGCAGCATGCATGACAGCTCCAGCGAGGTCGAAGAAAACTGGGTTCCCAGCCTCAATACCCTCAGCGATGTGTCTCAGGAAATCCTGCGCCTGCGAGCAACCACCCTGCGCATGCTGCTCAGCGAAAATGCCCAGCAACTGCAAGAGAACAAGAACCAGGCTCAGACCCTTCTCGACGAACTGCAGCGCATGCAGCAGCACTACGAAGGCCTGATCAGCTCCGCGGAAGAGCGCACGCACTACGATGACTTCAAGCGCTACGAAAGCACCTACCTGGCGACCCGCGCACAGCTCGTCCAGCACCTGAACGACAACGACCGGCAGGCCGCCCTGAGCCTCCTGTATACAAGCCTCAACCCGCAAGCCGATAGCATGATCAAGGCCCTCAATGAGCTGATCACGCACAACCGCGAGGGCGCTTCCAGTGCGGCCAAGGCCTCCAGCGCGGTCTACACCCAGGCCATGCGCGGTACCCTGCTGGTCATGGCCCTGTCGGCCATCGCCACGTTCGTACTCGCCACCTTGCTGACCCGCAGTATCGTCAGGCCCCTGGCCGACGCCGTGCAGGTCGCCGACTCGGTCGCCAGCGGCAACCTGACGCTGAGCATCGACACCCGGGGTAACGACGAGCCGGCCAAGCTGCTGCAGGCGCTCAAGAGCATGCAGGGCAACCTGCGCGGCACCATCGAGCAGATCGCCGACGCGTCGAACCAGCTGGCCTCGGCCGCCGAACAACTCAGCACGGTCACCGATGCCAGCGCGCGCAATCTGCACCAACAGAGCCTGGAGATCGACCAGGCCGCCACTGCCGTCACCGAGATGAGCAGCGCCGTGGACGAAGTAGCGCGCAACGCCGCCAGCGCCTCGGAAAGCTCCAGCGAGTCCGGGCGCATCGCTCGTGACGGCAGCGAGCGCATCACCCAGACGCTGTCTTCGATCAACCAACTGGCGGGTAACGTCGACAATACATCGCACAATTTCGGCCAGCTGGCCGGCAAGATTCGTGGCATCAGCCAGGTACTCGACGTGATTCGCAGCATCGCCGAGCAGACCAACCTGCTCGCACTCAACGCCGCCATCGAAGCCGCCCGCGCCGGTGAAGCCGGACGCGGATTCGCGGTGGTAGCCGATGAGGTACGCGCCCTGGCGCACAAGACCGGGCAATCCACCCGCGAGATCGAAAGCATGATCGGTGCCGTGCAGGGCGATACCGAACAGGCAGTGCGCGACATGGATTCGAGTAATGGCCTGGCCAAACAGACGCTGGAGATCGCTCAAGGCGCCGGCGCGGCGCTGCAACAGATCATCCAGTCGATCAGCGAAATTGGCGACCGCAACCTGGTGATCGCCAGCGCCACGGAGCAGCAGGCGCATGTTGCACGCGAGGTCGACCGCAACCTGATCAACATCCGCGACCTGTCGCTGCAGAACTCCGCCGGATCGGAGGAAACCAGCACTGCCAGCCGCGCGCTGTCGAATCTGGCGGCGAATCTGCAGGGCATGGTGGCGCGCTTTCAGGTCTGAGCATCACGCGATACGCGCCCGGCGCATGGAAGCGCCGGGCGTGTCACCGTCAGTGGCGTCGCCGACACCGCACGGAGCAATAGCGCACCTCCTCCCAGCAACGAGCCCACTTCTTGCGCCAGGTAAAAGGCAAACCACAGGTGACGCAGGTCTTCACCGGCAGCTCGCTTTTCTTCACAGCGTTTGCCCCGCATCCAGCCGCGCCAGCAGGTGCTCGCCCCAATCCCAGAGGGCACGCCTCTTCACGTCGTCCATCCGCGCCAGGTTGCGATAGACCATGCCCAGCCGCGGGTTGCGCTCCAGGCGCTCGCGGTGGCGCATGAGGAAGTGCCAATACAGCGCATTGAACGGACATGCCGATTCGCCCGTGCTCTCGCTGACCTTGTAGCTGCACCCCTGGCAATGATTGGACATGCGCTTGATGTACTGACCACTGGCGCAATACGGCTTGGAGCCCAGGTAACCACCATCGGCATGCATCACCATGCCCAGTGTGTTGGGCAGCTCGACCCAGTCGAAGGCATCCATGTACACGGCCAGGTACCAGTCGCAGATCGCCTTGGGCGCGATGCCGGCCAACAAGGCGAAATTGCCGGTGACCATCAGCCGCTGGATATGGTGTGCATAGGCATGCTCCAAAGTCTGGCCGATGGCCTGGCGCATGCAGTTCATGCGCGTCTGCCCCGTCCAGTAGAACTCGGGCAGCGCGCGGGTATTACCGAATACGTTGCCCTCGGCGTAGTCCGGCATGCACAGCCAGTAGATGCCGCGCACGTATTCACGCCAGCCGATCAACTGGCGAATGAAACCTTCGGCCGCATTCAGCGGCACCCGTCCTTCGCGGTAGGCGGCTTCCACGTCCTCGCATAATTGGCGCAGATCGAGCAGGCCGATGTTCAGTGCTGCACTGATGCGCGAATGAAACAGATACGGCTCACCATCGGCCATCGCATCCTGATAGTCGCCAAAGTCAGCCAGGCCGCTGGCGAGGAAGTGTTGCCAGAGCCGTTCGGCCTGTTCGGCTGTCACCGGATAGTCGAAGCCGTCCAGCTTGCCGTAATGATCGGAAAAGCGCTGGCCCACCAATGCCAGCACGTCACGGGTGATGGCATCGGGCTCGATGTACAGTGGTGCTGGTGGCCGTATCCCATTGGGCAGCGCCTTGCGGTTGTCCGCGTCAAAGTTCCAGGCGCCGCCTTCCGGACTGCCATCGGGGTTCAGCAGCAGGCCGCTGAGCTTGCGCATCTCCCGGTAGAAGAACTCCATGCGCAGTTGCTTGCGCCCCTTGGCCCACAGGGCGAAGCCATCGCGGCTGCATAGAAAGCGACTGTCGGCGTGCCAGTGGATGGCCAGCCCGCAATGTCGCAGTGACTGCTCCAGGCGCCAGTCGCCGCATTCGCAAATATGGATTTCCTGCGGGTTCAGTCGTTGCGTCCAGCGCATCAGCTCAGCGTGCAGAGAACCGCTATTGTGCGGATCATCGAGTTGCACGTACTGCACACGAATGCCCCGCCCGCGCAACTGCTCGGCGAAGTGACGCATGGCACTTAAGATCAGTGCGATCTTCTTCGGGTGATGCGGCACATGGCTGGCCTCCTCCATCACCTCAGCCAGCAGCACCTGATCACGCTCGGAGTCGAGCCCCTGTAAGGAGGCCAGTTGCAGCGAAAGCTGATCACCCAGTACCAGCACCAATCGACGCGTTAGCACCGGTGCGCCCTATGACCATGCCGAATGCAGGCTGATCGGCACCTTCAAGCCGTTGTTGGCCGACGGCATGCCGCACATTTCATCGTGCACGGAGGTGTGCAGAAGAAAGAAAGGCAACACCGGCAGATCCTGCAGGACATCACGGGCGTGCTCGACAGAGCGCAGCTTCAATGTCGCGCCTCGACTGTCGAGCACCGGATGAGCACGGCCACCCATCCAGGCCTCCAGCAGATAGATGCCACCTTCGAGGGAAACCAGATTGAGTTCAGCGATACGTCCAGCCTGAGCATGGATGGACAGGTCGGGCAGGTTCATGAGAGCACCTCCTTATTTCATACAAGAGTTATACAAATTCAATTCTTGTACAAGATAAAGAAAGCTCAAGCTCAGGAAGGAACCGCTCGTCCTGAGCGGACGAGCGGTCTTTAAGACGACTCAGTCGTGCTTGGTCAGCTTGTCCAGGTAGCCCATGGCGAACGCTGAGGCGACGAAAGTCATGTGGATGATCACGTACCACATCAGGTGATCGGTGTCGTAGTTGCGCGCATCCATGAACACTCGCAGCAGGTGGATCGAGGAAATCGCCACGATGGAGGCCGCCACTTTCATCTTCAGCGAGCTGGAATCCATCTTGCCCAGCCAGTTGAGCTTCTCCTTGCCGTCGTCGATATCCAGCTGCGAAACGAAATTTTCGTATCCAGAGATCATCACCATCACCAGCAGGCCGCCGACCAGCGCCATGTCGATCAGCGACAGCAGCACCAGAATCAGTTCGGCTTCGGCCATGGCGAAAACATTGGGCAGGATGTGGAAGACTTCCTGGAAGAATTTCAACGCCAGCGCCAGCAGCCCGAGCGACAGGCCAAAGTAGATAGGTGCCAGCAACCAGCGCGAGGCGTACATCGCGTTTTCGATAAAGCGTTCCATGGAGAACTCACTAGAGAAGAGGGGCGAAACGGCGGCGAGTATACCCAGCCGTCCCGGTCAGCAGAAGTCTCCGGAAGTACTGTGGATAACCCCAGTTCGGGCACAGACGAACGGCCCTGGAAAAACCCTCGTAGCGATACCCGCTCAGCTCTGCCCGTCAGTTTCAGGGCGCCGTTGCAGTGGCCGCCCGTGACCATGCCCTTCGCCATTGACGCGGCGCAGTTCAGCCAACAGGTGCAAACGCCAGATAGGTGGCTCGGAACATTCGACATAGCCCTGCAGGGCCAGGCTCTCGGCGATCCCTGCCAGCACGTCCTCAGCGACGAAAGGCCCGTAGAATGGGCCTTGCACCTTGATGGCTGAAGGTTGGGCATCGGACATACCGGCTGCACAGAGCAGCGTCCAGCGTCCGGTTTCTCCTGCCAGCGGCCGAATCACGCACTCGATTCGGGTGACCAGGCCCAGGCAGTGGCGGGTGAGGCAGAGGCTACGCGACATCGCGGCGACCCTCGCGGAATCCAGGCTTCAGCCTACACCCCGAGCGATCCCACTGTGAAGAGCAGAGTTACCCACAAAACCTGTGGATAACTCTGTGCATGAGAGGTGAGCAAAAAGACCTGCGCGGCTGCCACTGGCGATCAGGGACAATCGTGCAAGATCTGATCAGCCCGCTGCGCCCTCACCGTCCGCTTTCTTGCGACGCGGTGCCTTGGCCGGCTTGGCCGCTTCGCTTTCGGGCTCGGGCTTCTTCGCCACCTCGGGACTCTTGACCTCTTCCTCCAGGCCAATTTCGGCAATGTCGCGCAGGCGCTCAACCACTCGCGCATTGACGCTGCCCTTGGGAAAGCGCCCCTTCTCATCGGGGTGACCGGCCGCCTCGCCAACCAGCAGGCTCAGCGCCTCGTCGACATGACGCACGGCATAGACGTTGAACTGGCCGTCTCTCACCGCCCGCAGCACACGTTCGTCGAGCATCAGGTTGGCGACGTTGGAATGCGGGATGATCACGCCCTGCTCGCCGGTCAGGCCGCGTGCCTCACACAGGCGGAAGAAGCCTTCGATCTTCTCGTTGACCCCACCGACCGCCTGCACCTCTCCGAACTGGTTGATCGAACCGGTGATGGCGAAGCACTGCTTGAGGGGCGTGCGCGACAATGCCGAGATCAGCGTGCATACCTCGCCAAGCGAAGCGCTGTCGCCGTCGACGTAACCGTAGGATTGCTCCAGGGCGATGCTTGCGGAGATCTCCAGCGGAAACTCTTGCGCGTAGCGGCTACCCAGGAAGCCGGTGAGGATCATCACGCCCTTGGAGTGAATCGACTGCCCCAGGCTGACCTCACGCTCGATATCGACGATGCCACTACCGCCCGGATAGACGGTGGCGGAAATACGCGCCGGCACACCGAATGCCGAATCACCCACTTCCAGCACGGTCAGGCCGTTGCACTTGCCGACGGCGGCACCGCTGGTGTCGATGAGGATGATGCCGGCCAGCATGTCGTCGATGATCCGCGCAGAAACACGGCCGGTGCGGGTGGCCTTGGCCTTCAGCGCACGCTCGATATGGCCGACATCGGTGAGGCTCTCACCGGCCAGGTCGCGGATGAAGTCTGCTTCGCTGACCAGCTGGAACAGGTCACCTATGCGTGCCGACAGGCGCCCCTGGTGTTCGGCCAAGCGCGCACTGTAGGTGGCCAGACGCGCCACGGCAGCGCCGCTGAGCGGCGCCATGCCCTCCTCGGAGGTGCGCGTCTTCATCAACTGGGCGAACTGCTCCAGGCTGTCGTCGGCCAGCGGAATGTCCTCGTCGAAATCGACCAGTACGCGGAACATTTCCTGAAAGTCCGGATCGGCGTCCTGCAGGGCGTAATAGAGCTGACGCGAACCTATGATCACCACCTTGAGTTGCAGCGGAATCACTTGCGGGTTGAGCGTGACGGTAGCGATGCGACCGAGGTCGCCCAGCGGCGATTCCATCTTCAACTGGCGTGAATGCAGCGCGCGTTTCAGCGCCTCCCAGACGAAGGGCTCGCTGAGCAGCTTCTCCGCCTCGACCACCAGATAGCCGCCGTTGGCACGGTGCAGCGCACCTGGGCGCAGCTGCCGGTAACTGGTGTACAGCGCGCCCTGATCGGAGCTGTACTCGATACGACCGAACAAGTTGTCGTAGGTCGGATGCGACTCGAACACCACCGGCGCACCGCCATGGGCGTGGTGACCGACCACCAGGCTCGGGCAGTACAGCTCTTCGAGCAGCTTGCGCAGCTGCGGGTCGGCCTTGTCCACCTCCACCAATTGCTCGACTGCGGTCTTCAGCAGATTGACCTGCATGGCCTGCAGGTAGGCGCAAACGCCGGCATTCTCTGCATACTTTTCCGACAGCGGCGCCAGCAGCGGTTGCAGCGCAACGGTAATGGTTTCCTCGTTGAGCTGACGCAGCAAGTTGCTCGACTCACGCTTCCACTGCGGCAGGCTGGCCAACTCTTCGTTCAGGCGCTCTTCGAGCAACGCGATATCGGCGTGAAAACGCTCGCGTTCGGCTTCCGGCAACTGGGCGAACTCGGCTTCATCCAGCGCCTTGCCGTCGGCCATGGGGGTAAAGGCGATATTGGTGCTGTCGCGGTAAAGAGCGATGCCCTTCTCCAGCGACAGGCGTTCGATCACGTCCAGCGCCTGGTCGTAGCGCTTGTTGAAGGAGCGATCGATGGCGCTCTTCTTCTGCTGGAAGGTCGGCGTCTCGAACACTGCCGGGAAGGTCGCCAGCAGGTTGTCGATCAGTTGGTTGATGTCGGCAATGAACTCGCTCGCCGTACCGGCCGCCAGCTCCAGCGCACGTGGTTCGCGCGGCTCGTCGAAGTGGTTGACGTAGACGCGGTCGGCCGGCGTCTCCATGCGCTTGGCTTCGGCCTTGAGATAGCGCTGGACGAAAGAGAAACGCCCAGTGCCCGGCTCGCCCATGACGAACACGTTGTAACCGGGGCGCGGCATGGCCACACCGAACTGCAGCGCCTCCACAGCACGGGCCTGGCCGAGCACACCGCGGAAAGGCTCAAGATCGTCGGTACTTTTGAAGTTGAACTGCTCGGGGGAGAAAGGGCGGGTCAGTGATTCGGGGGCAAGGCGCAAAGCATCGAGGCTACGCTGGGACATTGGTGATCCTTATAGCGGGCGGACATCTCCGCAAAACATAGGCATGATTCTGGGCCTGTGGCGCAATGGCGATCAAGGCTTGATTCGTCAGGTAGTGAAAAATCCCCACCTCCCGCCCATTCATGTCCACTCCAGAGCTGCCACTACCTGGCCAACCGAAGCCTGGAACGTGACTCAAGGCGAATCACCGGTAACACCTCGCACTTGCACAAATACCGCACCAGTGCTGCCTTGACACCAGCGCCACACCCGGCCAAAGCTCGGCCATCGCCACGAACCAGAAGAACAGCGACCTTGAAACGGATCTTCGCCGTCCTCGCCCTGAGTTTCAGCCTTCCACTTCACGCTGCCTCAGCGCAGCACCTGGCCGAACTGGCCAGCGACCCATACTGGATTGCTCTGGGGCACTACGAAACCGGCAAGCTCGGCGGCTGGCGCAGCTATGTCGACGACGATGCCTTCTTCCTCGCCGCCGATGGCGACCACGATCCGGCAGCCGAATTGGCCGCTACCGTGCAGGCGCTGTATCGACCGGTGGAGCTGGGCGATCGCCACCCGCAATGCATCTACCCGGCGCGAACCCGCTGGCTGAAAGCCCAACTGCAGCTCGATGACCTCCCCAGGCCGGACTGCGCCGAATACCGAAACTGGTTTGCCGACATCAATCCGCACAGCACCGTATTGGTGTTCCCGGCCGCGTATCTGAACAGCCCATCGTCGATGTTCGGCCATACCCTGCTGCGCATCGACCAGGCCGATATCGACAGCCACAACACCGCGCTACTCAGTTACGCGCTGAACTTCGGTGCCTTCATCGAAGGCGACGACAACAGCATCCTCTACGCCTGGCGCGGGCTGATGGGCGGCTACCCCGGTCTGTTCGCTCTAGTGCCTTACCGCGACAAGCTCAGCGAATACAACAGCCTGGAAAACCGCGATCTGTGGGAATACCGACTGAACCTGACGCCGGAAGAAACCGCGCGCATGGTCGAGCATGTCTGGGAACTCAAGCAGATCCGCTTCGACTACTTCTTCTTCGACGAGAACTGCTCCTACCGCCTGCTAGAGCTGCTGGAGATCGCCCGCCCCGGTATCGAGCTGACCGAACACTTCCCGCTCACCGCCATCCCCACCGACACCGTACGTGCGGTCAAGGATGCCGGGTTGATCGAGCGCATCGACTACCGTCCCTCGCGGGAGCGCGAACTGCTGGCGCGCGCCGAACCGTTGCAGGCCGACGAACAGGCCTGGGCACTGCGCCTGAGCGAAGACCCGGCGCAGCTCAGCGATAACGACTTTCTCGCCCTGCCAGCCGAACGGCGCGCACTGATTCAGGACGCCGCCTTCCGCCTGGTGCGCTACCACGCCAACAGCGAGGAGCGCAGCAGCAACGCCCAGCGCAGCTTCCAGTTGCTCGGCGCCATCAACCGCAACCCGCCGCCACCGCTGGAAGTCGAGCGCCCGCCGCTGCCCGAAGAAGGCCACGAATCACGTACCTGGCAACTGGCCGGCGGCAGCCGTGATGATCGCGCCTTCGCCGAATACGGTCTGCGCATGGCCTACCACGACCTCAACGATAATCTCGATGGTTTCCCACTGGGCGCGCAGATCGAGATCCTTCAACTCAAGCTGCGCCAGTACGAGAACAACCACTGGCAACTGCAACGCCTGGATCTGGCCAATATCCGCTCACTGACGCCGCGCAACGCCCTGCTCCAACCTCTCTCCTGGCAGATCGGCGGCGGCCTGGAGCGCGTACCAGGCGAAGATGGCGACACACCGCTGGTTGGCCACATCAGCGGCGGCGGCGGTTACAGCTGGCAGTTGAGCGACGATTGGCTCGGTTTCGCCCTCGGTACCGCGCGTCTGGAATACAACGAAGACTTCGCGGCCGTGGTCTCGCCTGCACTGGGCTTCAACAGCGGCCTGCTCTGGCGCAACCCGCTGGGCAACCTGACCCTGGAAGCAGCCGGTGACTATTTCCACAATGGTGAAGTCCGCCGCCGCCTGTCGCTCAATCAGCAATGGGAGGTGTCACGCAACCTCGGCCTGCGCCTGAGTGCTCAACGCGAATTCAGCCAACTCGCCAGTCCGGTCAACGAAGTGAAGCTGGAGCTACGCTGGTATCACTACTGAGTAGCAGCACCCAGGCGATGGGCTTCTATACTGAAATTCCTGCTGCCTGTTTCAGGAGAGTCATCATGCGTCGCGCACTCATGTTTCTCGCTGCCACTCTGATCAGCCTGCCACTGTGGGCCATGCACTGCCCGCAGGACATGGCCAAGATCGACGCACTGCTGCAAAGCGATCCGCCTACCGATCCCGAGGTGCTGGCCAAGGTCAAGGAGCTGCGCGCCGAGGGCGAGGCGCTGCACAAGGCCGGCGATCATGCCGAGTCGGTCAAGGTGCTGAGCGAGGCGCTGGATCTGCTTTCCGCCAGCGAATAACGCACAGTCGGGCCTGCTCAGAAACCGCTGTAGAGCAGGCCCAACGCAACCTGCCGTACCTCCTGCAGATCGACCGGTTTACTCAGACAGGCCGACGCGCCACGTGCTCGGGCATCCTCGAACAACCGGGCGTCGGCCACTGCGCTGATCACCATCACCGGCACATCACGCAGACGTGGCTCGGCGCGCATGGCGTCGAGAATATCCAGCCCATTGCCGTCGGGCAGGTCGATATCCAGCAGCACCAGCGCTGGCTCACTGCCTTGCAATTCGGCCAACGCGCGCTGGCAGGAACTGACGCCGCGCACCTCGGCGAACTCACGCAACGACGCCTGCAGAATCTTCATGCAGGCCGGGTGATCCTCGACGCACAGCACCTGCACCAGACTTGGCACCGCCTGTGTCGGCGTATCGACAGCCGCGCTGCTCTGGCCACCAGGGCTGGCGGCGCTGGGTATATCGAGCCAGAAACGGCTGCCCACACCCGGTTCACTGCGCAGGCCGATTTCACCGTCCATCAGGCTGGCTAGCTCGCGACACAGCACCAGACCGATCCCCGTCCCCGGAATGTTGGAACTCTCGCGTCCAAGGCGCTGGAATGGCTGGAATAGTTGCGCTTGCTGTTCGCTGGACAGCCCAGGGCCAGTGTCGTCGACCCACAACCGCACACAGTCGGCGCGCACTTCGTACCCCATGCGAATCATCCCGCGCGGGCTGTTGTACTTGATCGCATTGGAAAGCAGGTTGAGCAAGATCTGCCTTACCCGGCGCGGATCGCCCTGCACGAACAAGGGCGGATCGGCCGGCTCCATCACCTGCAATTGCAGCTGTTTCTGCTGCACTTCGGGCTGAACCAGCTCGGCACAGCCACTGAGCAGTGCGCCGATTTCGATGGGCTGAAGCTGCAGTTGCTGCCGCCGGCTCTCGATACTCGACAGATCGAGAATATCGTCGACCAGCGAAGTGAGATGGCGACTGGCACTGACGATCTCGCGCGAATAATCACTCTCCAGTTTGGCGTCGGGTTTCTCCTGCACCTCCATTTCGATCAACTGGGCAAAGCCGTGGATGGCGTTCAGCGGCGTGCGCAGCTCATGGCTCATGCTCGACAGGAAACGACTCTTGGCCTGGCTCGCAGCCAGCGCTTCGAGGCTGGCGTGGCGCAGCTCTTCCTGCACCTGTTTGAGCCGGGTGATATCGACATGGGTGCCGGCAATACGCAACGGCCAGCCTGTCTCGTCGCGCCCCAGTACCTTGCCGCGACTGAGCAGCCAGAGATACTCACCGTGGCAATCGAGGTAGCGATATTCCGCGTCGAAGCATTCCTCGTCACTGTCGGCGAACAGCTTGCGTAGGTGACGCAGACGCTCCAGATCATCCGGGTGCACACGCTGGTTGAATTCGCTGAGCGCCAGGGTCGAAGCGCCCAGGCCAAAGCGCCGCACGAATCGCTCGCTGAGTTCAATGGTCAGCGCTTTGGCATCGATCTGCCAGAGGCTTTCGGTCGTACTCTCCAGCACCAGTTGCAGGATGTTCTGCGCCTCCTGACGCTCCTGCTCGCTGGCCTTGAGCTGCCTCCCGGCCTGCTGCACGGCATCGGCCAGGCGACTGACCTCACTGATATGGCTGTCCGGTGCGGCCGGCAGGTATTTGCCCTGCCCCAGGCTGGCGGCCATATCGGCGATGCCGGAGATAGGCTCGGCTAATTGATTGCTCAAGTTGCGCGAACGCAGCCACATCAAGGCGAAGAACAGCAGGTAGAAGGCCAGCAGACCGGCAATCAGCAGGTAACCGATCTGCATGTAGCGCTCGGCCAACTGGTTGGTGTCATGGAAGATCTGCTCCTCGTCCACCACCAGCAGCAGGCGCCACCCGGTTTGCGGAATCTCGCTCCAGGCCACCAACTGCTTGCGCCCACCGAGCACCACCTCCTGGACGTTGCCATTGCCCTCGTTCATCGCCTGCAGCAACGGCGCCATGCCGTCGTGCTTGGTCAGGTTGAAGTCCTCGGGCTTGAGCACCTCACGGCGCACGGCCTCCTCGTAGGAGTACTGGGTCAGCTCGCGCAGGCCGAAATCCAGCTCACCGGCCTTGGGCAGCGCCATGATGTTGTGGTCATGGCTGACCAGCATCGCGTAACCCTGCCAGGGCACATTGAGTTCGGCGATCTCGCCCAGCACCTGGCCAACGGTGATATCCAGACCGACCACGCCTTCGAGAAAGTCGTCGCGATACACCGGAGCGATAGCGGACATCATCCAGCCCAGCCCCGCAGGGTCGAGATACACCTCCGTCCACATCACCTTGCGATCCGGATTGTGCTTGGCGTCGGCGAGGTAATAAAAGTTGTAATCCGGAATCACCATGTCATGGGGATACTGCGCCGGCGTATCGAACCAGGGGTAGATGCGGTTGTAGCTGTCCCAGGTGTTGAAATACAGCGCGGCCACCAGCGGGTTGGCCTGCTGGATCGAGCGCATCAACGGGTCGAGTTGCGACAGGCGCATGACCTTGGCGTGATCCTGCTGCGCCAGGGGCGTGCTGTTGGCATAGAAGGAGGCCGCGCGCCCATCATCACTGCGGGTATAGAACACACCACTGTCGGTTACCGCATGGCGTTGGTGCTCGAGTTCATCCGCCTGAAAACGGGTATCCAATAGCGCTTTGTGAGCGGCATCGCGGTATACCTGCACCAGTGACTCGATGGAACGCAAGCGCCCATCGATGACTTGCCCTTCGCGCACTGCGGCGCTGGCCAGATCCTTGACCGCTGCCTCCTGCAGATGGCCGATCTGTGCATCGCGAATAGCCTGGTTGCTCAGCAAATACACCGCGATCAACACCGACTCCACCAGAATCAGCGGGATCAGCGCGCTTTGCACGAACGCCCGCCAGATCCACTGACGTAGAGGGTAGCGGCTAGAACTCGGCATTACGGCTCCTTTCCAGAGGGCACAGGCTGGCGCGAGGCGCCATCATAGCCTCCTGCGATGGAATCCGCAGTCGACGCTAAGGAACCTTTGCCGTACACTCTCGTCCTATCTGTAACCGAAAAGTTTTGGGGCCGATTAGGATTCGACGCCGGTAGCGAAGCTCGAGGTGCATGCCGACTTGGTAACAGAAGTCGTAAATCAACTGTTGCAACTTTCTATAGTTGCCAATGACGAAAACTACGAGGGCTACGCTCTCGCTGCGTAAGCGGCGCGACTAGTCCTTCTGGTAGCTTCGGCTCCAGCGATCACTAGGGGATGCCTGTAAACCTGAAGTGATTGTCATGCAGAACAGGATCGCCGCGTAGTACGTTGTGGACGAAGCGGCTAAAACTTACACAACTCGCCCAATGCACCCTGCCCGTCGGGCGGCTGAGGGTTAACTCAATAGACACGGCTAAGCATGTAGTACCGACAGTGGAGAACTGGCGGACGGGGGTTCAAATCCCCCCGGCTCCACCAAATAAACCCCTGATTTTCCTAGAGAAAGTCAGGGGTTTTTCTTTGGGGTGTCGAAAAGGTGTCGAAGCGTTAAGCCTGCTGGAGAAGATCGCTTTCGATGTCTGAAAAATTGCTGATCTTCACCGAACCATCGGGAAACCGGGCAATGACATCCAACTGACCACCCATGGCTTCGATGTGGCTACGCAACGTGGAAATGTACATGTCAGTACGCTTTTCCATCTTGGCGATGGATGGTTGCTGTACATGCAGCACCTCAGCCAGCACCTTCTGTGACAACCCACGAGCCTGGCGCAGCTCATGAAGCGGCATCTCTGCAAGCAGCTCCTGGGCTTTGGCCTCTACCCTGGCCTGAGCCTCAGGCGCCATTTTTGCGCGTAGCTCTGCAAATTTCTTAGCCATCTATCAAGCCCTCCTTTCGAAGCTGTTCCAGATGTTCGTCATACAGTCGATCAGACAGCGGAACGTTGATGTCATACCAACGATCATCACCAGTCTTGTCGCCACCGATCAGCAAAATAGCCGAGCGCCTGGGATCGAATGCATACAGGGTTCTGTAGGGTCGCCCTTCGTGCTGCGTCCTCAGCTCCCGCATGTGGCTGTGACGAGAACCATTGATTCCGCTGCTGTGTGGAAAGCCGAGTGACGGGCCTCGCTCCTCCAAAAGCTGGACTGACACCGCGACGGACTCTTGCTCCTCAGCAGACAAGCTTTCCCACCACTCACCGAATTCGTCGGTGTATTCAATATCCCAAGTCATGGAGAAAATATAACCTCAAAGGAATATTCCATCAATGGAATATCTGAATCATAGAGACGAGAGCGGGCCAAAGCGTACCGCATCCAGCAGATGATCCGGCGCCAGGTGCGCGTAACGCATGGTCATGGCCAGGCTGGAGTGACCCAGGATTTTCTGCAGGGTGAGGATGTTCCCGCCGTTCTGGATGAAGTGGCTGGCGAAGGTGTGGCGCAGGGAGTGAGCGGCCTGGCCTTTCGGTAGGCGGATGGTCGTCCTGGCCAGGGCGCGGCGGAATGAGGTGATGGCCGAGTTGGGCTGGCCGTGTTGCTTCCAATGTCTGACGATCTTGGCTTCCAGCTCTGCAGTGATCGGCACCGAACGAACCTTGCCGTTCTTGGTTCCGCTGAAGGTAATCACGCCATTACGTAGCCCGGTCGGTTTCAACTTCTCAGCCTCTGACCATCGAGCACCGGTGGCCAGACAGATCAGGGCGATTATCTCGACGTGCGGGTTGTCACAGCCGCGCCGGATCTCTTCCAGCAGCTCGGCGATCTGTTCGGTGGTCAGCCAGGACAACTCCCGTTCCTGCACCTTGAGCGGCTTCACCAGGGCAAGCGGGTTGGCGTAGTCGATCACACCCAAACCACGTAGCTCGTTGTAGACGGCACGCAGGTAGCCCAACTCGTTGTTCAGCGTCTTGGGCGAGGCGCCCTCCCCTAGCCTGATCCGGCGATCCTGAGCGTAGGTTTGCGGGTCGAGCTTGACACCTTGGGGATTACGCAGGCGCTTGGCCAGAGCATCGAGCTTGCTACGGCGGCGTTCACCATCGCGCAGGGAATGCCCGTGCAGGTCGAACCAGAGGCCAACCAGCTCGGCGAGCGTGCGACGGTCTTTTGGCCTAGGCGACCAATCGGGGTTCTCGACGACCTTGGCCCTGCAGGATGCTTCGAAGCGCTGGGCTTCGCCCTTGGTCTTGAACGTCTTGCGGAAGCGCTTGCCCTTGATGGGCTCCACGTCGACTTTCCAGCGGCCATCCGGTAGCTGATCAATCGCCATGATGTTGGCCCCGGCCGGACGCTTGAACGGCAGCGTGTTTGTCTTGTTTGTGTATTTGGCAAACAAACATCAGACGGCACGCCCCCACCGGACGTAGCGTTCTTCCAGGATGCCTTTGATGTGTTTGTAGAGTGCGTCTTCATCCATGCCTTTGGCGGCATAGTGGTCGCGGATCACCGGCCAGCACTCCCAATCCTTGAGCCGGTAAAAAGCCTTTCTAGCGCCCACTCGCCCCCGTGCCAGCAGGCTTACGAAGTTTCCCAGGAACAGTTCCACGTTCTTGCCCGAGAAGCCCCGCGCCGTCTTGTGATAGCGCTTGTACTCGGTTTCATCGAGCAGGGAATCGACGGGCAGATCGACGCGCACGTCGTCACGGATCAGCGTCCAGATCGGTTCGAAGTATCCAGGGCGGGCAATGAGCTTGAACTGGCTCAGGCCATAGCGCCACAAGCCGTCCAGATGCTGGGAGAAGGCCGCGAAGGTGCACGTCTCGATGGTCTGGCCACTCTGCAGGTCTACCGAGCCGCTGGCGAACTGCTGGACGATGGAGTGGTGATAACGCAGCTCGACGCGCCACACGTCCTGGGCCGGGTTGTAGTTATCCGGGTCGGCTTCGTCGAAGCTGTCACGTCGTCGCCAGACGCTTTCCCAATAGTCGAGCTTGTCGGTAGCCTTGGCCTGTTCGGTCTTGTTGTAGATACACAGCTGCAGGCCGTTGGCGGAGCCGAACATCGAGGTTTCACCGCGGCCATACACGCTCGACTTGGTAGCCCAATGCAGTTCGTTGATGCCGGATATATCCCGGTGCGCTCGGGCTCTGCAGTGCATCCTGGCGACCAGATCGGCGGGAGGTGTCCAGCCCTGCAGATCGAGTGCGAGGTGCACTGCGCATTGGTTGACCTCGATGTTGGTCAGCACCTGGGCGGCGTAGTGATCCAGGCGGGCCTGCAGGCGCTCGGGCGACAGGCTGTCGATGGCATGGGGCGAAACCTCGACCTTGAGGTGTGGGCCGATGTTCTCGACCTTGGCGTTGAAGTTCTTCACCAGCAGCACAAAACCCAGGTCAGCGTTCTGCAGCTTGTACTGGTAGCCCGAGTCACGGCTTACCCGACCGGCATGCCAGCGGTCACCCGCGAAATCGACGATGGCGCCGGGCTTGTCGAACAGGCTCAGGATTTCAGGGCGGAGCAGCCCTTTGTAGAGCTGCCTCACCGTATCGACGCCACAGCGCAGCAAGCGGACTTTCGACAGGTCGGTGATACGAGCCGTATTGCGATCAACGAACAGCCGCCCGGTCGGGCTTTCGTAGCCATTGTTGTCCAGCCGGATTTGATCTTTTGCCATGCTTCAAAACTCCAACAATGGCCATTACTGGCCGAAATCATTCGTCTCTATCTGACGTGTTACAGGGACGTCAGCGCGAAGGCGCGTGCCTCGCTCGCGCCTTCGTTCTGAACTGAACCACTCCGGCGCTCGCTCATCCGCGCCCCGCCGCTGTCGCGCGCACGCGCGCCTCGTGCCTCGGCGTGCGTTCGTGCGCTAGCGGCTTCGCAGGTTTGTTGATCGACCCAGTAATCGGGGTATTCGGCTTTGGCTTGTTGGTCGATCAGGCAGGACTGTTTCTGCGCGAAGGAAGGCATCTTGGGTGGTTGATAAGGCGGGAGGCTGGCGTACCAGAGGAAGGCGCTGAGCAGCGCTAGGAACACGAGGTGCAGGCAGTCAGCGAAGTGCAGCGGGCGGGGGCGGATCAACACCAAGGGCTTTGCCCTTGTCATCCCACTCTTGCCGCCGAGGGCTCGGGAGCGCGGGGTGGTGAAGCTACCCCACACTCCCGTTGTCAGGCTGATATTCATGGTGCGGGGTCAAGGGTGCGCTGCGCCCGTGCTTCCGTTCGCCGGAACGGTGGAGCTGTTCCGACGAGCCGGGAGCGCGGCCCCTGACCCGGCCGAATGGGTCAGGGTCATGCGGCCCAGTACGTTGCCGGAACCATGCCGGTCGCGGTACCGCATCGCCCTGATAGAGCAAATGTCTTCAAAGTAGATTTCGTTGGCGTGGCGTGTGCTGGAGGCGATGCCCATGCCCAGGAAGTAGGCTTCGTCCTGCACGCCCTCGACCGGCAGCACGACACCGACGATGTGCATGCACTGCCAGAAGGTTTCCTCATCCCCTTCCCACATCAGCTCCAGCAGAACAGTCTGGCCGATGTAGCTCAGGGCCTTGGCAGCATCCAGGGTGATCCCGCGCTTACTCATGGTCGTAATCCCCTTCTTTGAATTCCTTCTTGCCGCTGAGCAGATCGGCGCGGAGCTTGCCCACATCCACCATGATGAAGTCGGCGAAACGAGCGCTGGGGATGGTGCCGTTCTCCACCCACTCCACGACTTCTTCAACCGGAATGCCGCTGGCCGAGGCGAAGGTGACGATGCTGGTCAGGTTTTCGATGGCAGCACCGAGCGCAACCACGTTGCCCTGTTTCGAGTTCGGGTTAGTCATAGCGTCCATTCCTGTTCGAGAAGTTGGCTGGTCAGCAGCGCGACGTTGACGACGACGTGTTTGCCGACCTTGTGGGAGGGGATGTAGCCGTGGCGAATCCAGCCCCAAACGATGTCGTGGCTTTGGCTCATCCGTATCCAGTCGGCGAACTCGCGCCATGGCATTACGGGCGGAGCCGGCTGGACTGGCAGGTCTTTCAGCGTGAGGTTGGTTCCTTCCATCGTGATGGCCTTTGTTGCACTATGTTGGTCTTTATTGCGCTACGCCTTAGCCACCTGGCAGCGGACATAAGACGTAACCTACAGTCGTAATATACAACGACGATAGGCAGCATTTGTATATTACACCCGTAAATTACTAGAACATTATGGAATCGATAGACGACCGCGTTAGAACACTTGTCGATAAGACAGGACTAGACGAGCTGGTGAAAAAGACCGAGATCAGCGGAACGCGGTGGAGGACTGTTCGCTACGACAAGCGGACGAGGATCAGCACACAAGAGGTAGAGGCACTGACACGCCTATACCCGTCCTATGCGCTTTGGCTGGCTAGCGGAGCTATCGCACCCGAGAGCGGGCAAACCAGCCCTGAGTACGACGAAGCCAATCCCCAAGAAGATGCTTGAAAGACTCTTTAAATTGCTAGAAATGACCAGCCTCAAAGACCTTGCCGAGGTGAACAGCAAGGAATACGTGAGGTGGCAAAGCATCAAACGCGGAAAGGCAAGGATCAGCGCAGAAGAGATCGAGCAACTCGGCAAGCTATACACGAGTTACCGCTGGTGGCTAATGACAGGTGACGTGATGCCAGACAAAGGGCAGACCAGCCCTGATTACGACGAAGCCAACAGAAACTTGACCAGTCAAAACGCGGGATAGCGATCACCCAGGAAGCAGCTAGGCGCTGGTACGCCCGAAAGGACAAGTAGATAAGGGAATGATATGTCTGCAACTGACTTGGCAAATGAATCTGACAGGGGCTGTGTTTTAGTAGCAGCCGCCATGCTAGACGAATTTTTGGAAGAATCTATAAAAGAACGGATTCAAGAGAATAACGTCTCAAATAAAACCGTAAAAAGCCTTTTTGACGCCAACGGCCCAATTGCTAACTTCTCTTCCAAGATACTAATCTGCCGGTCATTTGGCATCATTGACGACGCAAGCTTTCATGATTTAATGATAGTAAGAAAGCTCAGAAACACTTTTGCGCACACAACAAATGAAGCAAGCTTCTTAGAAAAAGACGTCATACAAAAAGTAAGAAGCATGCACTTCGTACAAAAATGCATGAACACAACACACAAAGAATTCCTCCCACAAAACAATCCCACAGGATCAAGTCCAACAGAACATCCAAAGGACTGGGAACTGAGAGCAAAAGGATTGCTCCCCGTTGATAAATCAATGTTTTGCACAGCAGTAATATATATACAAATTCACATATTAGAAAAAAGAGCTATGCACTTAAAGGAAAACCAAAAAAAGCAAAATAAACCAAGCTCTGTTTATACAAGCAGCGACGTACAAAGTGTCGAAACACTGTCGAAAACACAGTCCTAGAAAGGCCGACACTATCCAGAGCGGTAGAAGTCAGTAGCCCAGCACGACCAGCTTTGACCATCGAAGGTCATCAACGGCCAGTGCTAAAACCGGGTTCAAATCCCCCCGGCTCCACCAATTCAAGCAAGTATGAACCCCTGATTTTCCTAGTGAGAATCAGGGGTTTTTCTTTGGGTGTCGAAACCTGTCAGTCAGTCGACCCGACTAATACCACCCGCCAACAGATATCCATGCAACCTTTTGGCGAGGAGCACGATCACGCACGCGATCTATGCCGGCATAGCGGTATCAGATGACAACCCATGAAAGGATGCACAACCTGGAAAGGTACAAAGACCTAAACAGCGATTCGAGGGTTGTCGCATTTGAAATTGGATAGGGCCCGATCACTGTGCAGTTCGATAGCGGGATAGAAATACCTGTACACCGTCCAGCGCGTGGGAAAAGCTGAGCATTGCAGAGATGCAGAGATGCAGAGATGCAGAGATGCAGAGATGCAGAGATGCAGAGATCAGCCTGAGCCGGACTCAAATGCTTGTTGCAACTGGGGCCCGAGCATTCAGCCTGTGACCTAGCGTCCCCACCTAATACGTTGCAAGAGCTACCAGCCGATCATTAGCAAGCCAGGCCTACCGTGTTGCTGCCGGACATCCACTGAAGCATGCGTGCCGGGTGATCGATAATAAGTGAGTGCAGCTGTGATCCCCATGCTTTCATCAGTTTGCTAGACGCTTGTGTAATAGTGCCATCCCACTGGCGAGCTGTTAGGCTTGCGCTGTTTTCTTGGATTACGAGTAGCCATGTCCCATCTAGCCGACAACAGCCGCGTCATCCGCTCGCCTGACCTCATTGCAACCGAGATGGATGGCGACATCGTCATGATGCATGTCAGCAGTGGTCAGTACTTCGGCATCAGCGGAGTAGGCCCGCGCCTATGGGCATTGCTCGAACGGCCAATGACCATTGAGCAAATGACCAACACCATCGTCAGCGAGTACAAGATCGACGAACAGACCTGCCGTGGGGATATTCTGATATTCGTGCAAGCCCTTCTGGATCAGGGCGCAGCCCAGACCATCTGAAGTCGCTCAGCATGTACGCACAACTACGCTGCCGGCTGCATAACTTCCTAAGCAAGCCGCGCGCTCAACGCTACGCTCTGCCCATCGTCTGGCCATTGCTTGGCTTGAGCCGAGCGCTGGTTCTGCTGCTGCCCTTTCGCTTATTGAGCAAACTGCTCGGTGCAGAGCACGGCCCATATCCACTCTCATGCCTGGCGACGCCGCAACAAACCAGGCGAGCGCTCGATATTGGCCGTACCGTTCGCTGGGCTGCATGCCATACGCCCTGGACTTCCAATTGTTTCGCCCAGGCCCTTGCCGCCCGGATACTGTTGGGTGCAGCAGGCGTCCCCTGCGTGACCTGCTTTGGTTTGTCTCGCGACGAGCAGAAAGAACTGATCGCACATGCCTGGGTAAGCGTCGGGCCAATTCGCGTCTGCGGTGGTGACGGCCTTGCCCGCTACAAGGTCGTAGGCTGTTTCGTCACTTCCGGCCGTGAAACGCCATGACCCTTGCGGTTGCCACCAGCGCCTTCATGCGCCTGCTCCGACGAGCCCCGACGAAAAAGGTCGTAAGCCTCTTCGCTCTGATGGTGTTGTGTGGTCTGACAGAAGGACTTGGCATTGCGATTGTCATTCCTCTGCTGCACGTTTTGCAGCCCTCACCTGATACCTCGGCCAACCTCACGAGCCCCCTCCTGTCAGCAGCCGGCGGGTTTGGCGACTGGTTGACGCCTGGGCCGTTACTGACCCTCTTCGTGCTACTGGTTGGCTTGCGTAGCCTCATTCAATACGGTCGCGAGCAACAGGCCGTACACCTGCAGCACCTCCTCATCGACAACCTGCGTCGCGAGTGTTTTTCAGCGCTTCTGCACGCTGAGTGGCGCTGGTTCATCAAGCGCCGTCGAAGTGATCTGGCCAGCCTGCTGCTCAATGACATCAATCGGATCGGCAATGGCCTCAACTTCGGACTCGCGACACTCGCCACGCTGATGACCATGGCCGTTTACCTGATCGCAGCCCTATTGCTGTCCTGGCAGATGACGTTGCTGGTGCTATTGAGTGCGGCTCTGCTATTGGCCGCGCTCAATGGCCAGCGCCACAATGCCCTGGCTCTCGGCCAAGGATTATCCGCTGCATTCAAAAAGATGCATGCCAACGTGCAGGACAGCCTGACGGGCATACGCCTGAGCAAGACTCTAGGCCGTGAAGAGATTCATCTGGAACAGTTCGAACAAGCCATGCACGACATGCGCGTGCAGCAAGAACGTTTCTCGGCCACGAGCGGCAAGACCAAAGCCCTGTTCCAATGTTCAGGGGTCGCGCTGCTGGCGTTTTATCTCTACATGGGGCTTGAGTTCTGGTCGGTCGCAACGGCGCAACTGCTGACACTGGTACTCATCTTCGCCCGCCTGATTCCGCTTTTTGCAACACTCCAGCAGCAGGTACACCAGTGGCTGCATGCCTTGCCGGCGCTGCTCGCGGGTGAAACCCTGCTCCAGCAGAGTCTGGCGGCAAGCGAGCAGGTAACCCAGGATCGCTCGACTTGGCAATTGCGCCATGCAATCCGCCTGAGTGGCATCGGTGTGAGCTATGCAGAGCGCGAGCAGGTCGCTTTGGACTCGGTGACCCTCGAGCTTCCCTACCTGAGCACAACTGCGGTCGTTGGGCCATCGGGCTCTGGGAAGAGCACGCTAGCCGATGTCATCGCCGGCCTGCTGGCTCCGGATATGGGCACGATTACCGTCGATGGCGTACCGATAGATGCGAGCAATCGCATCTCCTGGCGTCATAGCGTGGCCTACATGACCCAAGATGTGTTCCTCTTCAACGACAGCATTCGCAACAACCTGCTGTGTGGCCATGAAGAGGCAAGCGAGGATGCACTGAAAGAGGCTCTGCATCAGGCAGCAGCCGACTTCGTCTTCGACCTGCCGCAAGGACTCGACACCCAGATTGGTGATGCCGGAGTCAGCCTCTCCGGAGGCGAACGGCAGCGGCTTGCCCTGGCCCGCGCGCTTCTGCGTAAACCTCTGCTGCTGATTCTCGACGAAGCCACCAGCGCACTGGATCAGGACAATGAGCTGCGTATTTGCGACGCGATTGGCAAACTGCAAGAAACGGTGACCATTCTGATCATCAGCCACAAACCAACAACGCTGGAACATGCCACCCAAGTGGTCGAACTGGATCGAGGTCGCCTGGTTAGATGCAGCAACAATCCCCATCTCGACGCCACTCAGGAGTGCACCGCATGCCCCAGCAGCTAGCCCGGCAACAGCTACTGACACTGCTCGGGCAGCCTCCCGTTACCGTGCCTGAAATCACCGAGCAGGAATGGACGACGCTGCTGGACATGGCCAGCCAGCATCGCTTGCTGCCACTGCTGCAATGGCAGCTGAAACATGAAGATGTACGCGACTCGATACCCGTAGCAGTCCATGAACGCCTGGCCGCTGCCTGCCAGCGCTCGACGCTCAGATGCCTCAGGCAGGGCGCGGCGCTTCGACAGGTTACCCAGCTACTGGATGAGGCCGGAATTGACAGCCTGGTGCTCAAGGGCGCTTACCTGGCCTTCTATGTTTATCCTGCAGCGGGTCTGCGCCCAATGCGGGATCTGGATATCCTCGTCCCTTATGCGCAGGCCTTGCGCGCGTTCGAATGCCTGCAGCAAGCAGGTTTCGTCCAGTCCGAGCAGTCCAAGGGGCATGCCAGGGACTGGCTGGACAAACACTGGCATCTCCCCCCGCTGATCGATGGCCACGGGGTTTGCATCGAAGTGCACAGCAGCATCTTCACAACGGATATACATGACGCTTATCTGAGTCACGCCCAATTGCGTGCTCGCGCCATCGAGGCTCAAGCCCCCGGCGCTCCGACCATGCGAGTGCTTTCACCCACGGATCAGTTGCTGCACCTGATCGTGCATGCGGTTTACCAGCATCAACTCGATAACGGCCCCCTGATCTTCAGCGACATCGCCATGCTGCTGGAGAAACACAGCATCGATTGGCCGCTCTTCTGGCGCCTTGCCGAGCATGGCGGTTACAGCAAGGGATGTTACCTATTGCTGGAAATGACGCGCCAGGCTTGGCCCCAGCTGGAATTGCCGCCAATAGCCGCAGAGCATCAACCCAGCAGCGAAGTCATGCATGTCAGCAAGCAGTTGCTTCTGAACAGCCAACAGTCGCACCGGGACGCCTATTACCTCATGCTGCTGGACAAGCAACAGACGCTTGCGGGCAAGCTGCGAATATATTCCCAAGCACTGTTTCCCTCACGCGAAAAGCTACTCAGCACGCAGGGCACGCCAGATTCAGCCTTACTCGGCTACTGGATGCGTTGGCAGCGTTTCTTCACACAGCGCCTGCCGGAACATCTGAGGGCCAGACGTGACCCGCAACTGGGCGAACAGACCCGCTTACTGGCGGACTTCGAGCGTTGGCTCAATTCCTAGGTTTGCCCGTCCGCAAAAGCCTATGGCACAGTGCCCCACCTTGGCGTCCCCATACACCCTGACCACGCACGATGAGCCAAACCATGTCGATACGAGCCGATGCCCCCACTCGAACAGATGAAGCCTCGCTGGGCGACCTGTTTATCGGCATATTGAACTTCTACCTGAAGCAAGGGCGCTGGGTACTGTTGATAGCGCTGCTGTGCACTGCGCCCATCGTGTTCTGGGTGGCCAACAATCCGATTTATCAGCTCACCGCACTGCTTGATACCCCGACCCTGTCACTGGACAAATGGCGCCAGATAGAGCCCATCCTTCCAGATAAAGCCCTCATTCAGAACACCCTTGAGAAAAGCCTGGCAGGCAGCGATGAGGCCGAGCGCCAGCGACTGGCTAGCCGTTTCAGCAACCCTGAATTCTGGAAAAACAGTGTTCGCTATCGCTCGGCACTGCGCAGAGACGATATTCAGGACGCACCGAGCGCCAATCTGCAAAAAGCCAGCACCCTAGGCTTGGAATTGTCCATCAGAGCCAGCAGCGACGACCAATCCAAACGTCTTCAACAGCTCATGATCAGCCAGATTCGTGAAGCAATGGTGCTGGAGGGTGCACGCAGCCTCATAAACGATTGGCAAAACCTCATCATCGACAAGCGGCCCGAGTTGCAAGTCCAGCTTTTCGACAAACAAGTCGACATACAACTCAATCGCAGCCGTATCGAGGACATGCAACAGTTGCTGTCTCAGTACCCCGAACTTCGTCAAATAGAGCGCAATACCTTGGTTTCGGTGCAAGGTGGTGGCGGCCGCTATCTATCACCACTGGCCCAGATCGTTGCACTGGAATCAACGATTTCGGAGGACAACAGCCTGATCAAGAAAACCGAGTACGAACTGGAACGGCTTGGATTCTACGAGCAGGTCATCAGTAATATCGATGAGTCACTGCAGCCCATTCATTCGGGTCATGATCTGGCCCAACAGTTGATAACGCGCGCCAACCAGCTCCAACAAGCCAATGCTTCATCATTGGCCGCAACGGAAGTCAGCTCGGACGTGCTGAACCAGGTTCAGTCTCTACTCAGCAAGCCACAACTGCTTCAACTCAAGGCAACCACCGACCTTCCAGCAACCCCGATCACTCTCAGGCGCCCGCTCATCGTCGGCGCCGGCATATTCGCCTTGGTATTCTTCGCCAGTTCGGTATTGCTTGCCTTGTATCAGTTGATCCGTCGCCAAGCGTTACCGCTCGGTGCCAAATGATGACCTGCGCAAGGCATGTGCTTCAGGCTATAGCCAAACAAGGGATTGCAGAGCCCTACAGAGCCGTCGTCAATTCAGCATGACCCAGCGCCTACCTTCATACCCCCCGGGAGTACACGGATGCCCAGTTTCAAGGATCGAGCGCGCCTGATCTACTGGCAGCTACGCGCGCGCACGCACTTCAACCGCAACGATGTCCACGGTGCGTTGCACCGCGCCTGGGCTTACGTACATGCAACACAACTCAGTGGCGACTACTACGAATTTGGGGTTTATCGCGGGCACAGCCTGATTAGCTCATGGCTGTCTTACCGTCGCTGCAATGGACGGATTCTGAACTCCAAGGATCTTCCCTATGAGCGCAAAGGTAGCGTTGCAAACTTCATGTCTCATCAGAGCATGTTCTACGGTTTCGACAGCTTCTCGGGCATGCCGGAAAATGATGAGGGCGAAGATACCCTTGCCACTGGCACATTCATGGCAACTGAACAAAGCACGCGGGAACTCTGTGCCGCTGTTGGCCTGAAGGCGCCACGCCTGCGCTTGGTGCCCGGTTTTTTCAGCGACAACGCCCATGCCATCGGCTCAGCCCCTGCCGCCATCGTGCATCTGGATTGCGATCTTTATCTATCCACGCGTGATGCTTTGAACATGATAGGCCCCCGACTGGTACAGGGCAGCGTCCTGCTATGCGACGATCATGATCTGTTCCGCGCCAGCAATGACAAGGGCCAGCGCAGGGCATTGCGCGAGTTCCTGGAGCAAAGCCAGATCGAACTTGAGCCCTGGTTTGCCTATGGCGCGGCATCGCGTGCCTACTTGTGCCATGTGCCTAACCGAGACGGACAGACGGCCCCACAATAGATGGCACACTCCGGCCTCAGCTTTGCCAGTGGCGCAGCTATCTATGCCACTGGCCAGATCACCAACTTCGCCTTTCAGCTACTCCTTCTGCAGCAGCTTGGCCAATCGCTGTACGCCGAAGTCGGCTTGGCTCACCTGCTGATTCTCAGCACCCTGTTCATTGCCGACCTAGGCTACAGCTCTCTATTTCTGCGCGAATCGCCAGATGCGCCAGGCTGGAGCGAGCGCTGGCGCAAGGCGCTTCTGCACCGTCTAACGCTGACGCTGTTGCTCGACGCAGCGGTCTTGCTTGGCTGGCTACTGATGCGCGGCGCGCAAAGCGATGGCTTTGCCTACCTGCTCAGCGCCTTGCCGGCAACGCTACTGGGCCTGATCAATTATTCAGCACCGCTGCTCGCCGAGGGCCGACGGCATACGGGCTTTCTGCTTCAGCAAATTGCCTGGCCCACAGCCCTGATGGCCAGCCTGATCGTGCTGCTGAGCAATACGCCCCTTTCCGCCAGTGCGGCTGGCGCGCTGGTCAGCCTGGGTTTTGCCGCTCAGGCAGCGGTCAACCTGTACACGTTCGGCCGCCCCCATCTGCTATTACCCAGCCTGAAGAAGCAGGAAAGCAACATGCTCGCTTCAGCCCTGCAACTATCGATGATCGGCATTGCCGGAACCCTGCATGAGCGTCTGACACCCTTCCTGATCGCCCAACTGGCCCCCAGCTTCACCGCCACCTACCTCCTGTTGAGCCATGCGCTCAATGGTGCATCCGGAATCTTCAACCAGTTCAATCGCCTCTTGCTGGTCGAAGTCAAAGGATCGGGGTCAAGGTGGGCCGGCTATCTGGGCGCATTACTACTGGCGGGATTGGCAATCGGCCTACTGCTGATACTGGCCTTCTGGGCGCTATGGCCTGCAATGCCCCTGCTGCAGAGGCTGGATCTGCTCATCCCGATCATGTTGGGCTGGACCTTCATCACCCTGGGCGGCCTGGGCAGTGCACTGGCCATTGGCCACGGGCACGAGCGCCAACTCCTGCACATCATGTTCTTCGGGCTACTTGCTAGTGCGCTTTGGCAACTCACGGCCTTTGCGCTGGAATCCGCCGCAGGACTGTTGTGGGGACGCGCACTGGCCATGCTGGGCCTCACACTGGCAGCACTTCAATTGTGCCGCCTTGGGCTCACTTCCAGTGGCTATCTGCTTCTGACCTCCATCTTCATCAGCGCACTGATCATCGATTTCCCGACTGCCTGGCTGTTGAACGCGGCACTGCTGCCACTGATCCTGCTGTCGGTTTATCGACAGCCTCAGGCATTGCGCGAGACAGGAACGCCACATGCCGCCAAAACCCAGTCGCCGGCAGCGTTCCAGCAAGCCCTCGCCGATCACTACGGCGCGGAAGTCAGCCGCCTGCGCCATGAGCTTTTCTTCATCCGGCAGCGCACAGGCTTCAAACGCAATCTACGGTGCTTTCTGGCAGCCATGCGTGATGCTGGATACTGCCTGTCACTGCCTCGCCAATCGGCCCGCCTACCCACAATCATCGGGGTGGCGTCACTGCCCGGTAGCAGCGGTCGCGAGGCATTGGAGCCCTGCCTGCAAAGCCTGCAAGCACAGGGACTCCCCACTGCCATCGTGATCCACCCGCGCCTGCGCTCGACAGTCAGCGGATCCTGCCCGGCACGCCCATCCTTCAAGGGCTGGCTCAGTGCACTGCACGCCTGGCTCATGCCACTTCCCGCAACACACCAGGCTCCTATCGAGGCCTGGCCGGTACGCTGCACGCTGTTTCGTCATCGCCTCTGGCTGGACGCATGGCAGCGCACCCTGGCGCAACAGGCTGCGAGCGGAACGCTGCTACTGCACAACGACTTCGACCTGTTCGCCGTTGCCGCCATCGAGGCCGGCCGAGGCACATGGCGCAGCCTCTGTGTGCAGCACGGGCTGCCAACAGACGAATTCGCGCCACCAAGAGCCGATCGACAACTGGTCTGGGGAGAGAGCAGCCAGGAAGCCTACCTGACGCTGGGTTTCCCCCCCACCACTCTGCTTCGCGGCCCGAGCAAAGCGTTGCCGCCCCCTACCGAGGCACTATCTACCCCAGCGGCGATATGCATCATTTCCCAGACGCATACACCAATCTTCGGTCGCTCGCTGAAGGCCGACTTCATTCAGCTCGCGCAACACCTGCATGCCGACGATCACTATGGGCAACGCCTGCAAATCCTGCTGCACCCCGAGGAATGTCGGCAGGCGAATCCCTACCCCGCAACACTGGCCCACCTGTGTCGACGCCCCCCACATGACATCCTGCAGCCGGGGAGCGCCCCCAGCATCGTGCTGGGCTTTTGCTCGACGGCATTGCTCGATGCCGCACGCTACGGGCATCTGGTCATCGGCCTCGACTGGCAGGCACCCGGCTCGATAGCTGCCCGAAAGGTTGGACAGCCACTGATCCGCGTGGCCGATTACCAGGCGCTGAGGCAGCTCCTGGATGCGCTGGTGCAGCATGAAGAACGGCGTCAGGTATTCCTGAAACGCCAGCGCGACTGGCTGGAGGACACATTCAAAACGAATGACCAATGGCTGGAATGGGTGGACTGCACGCGATGAGACGCTATTACCTGCTGTTGCTGATCCTCTGGATTCACTGCGGCGACCTGTTCACGGCCTGGCTCTATGACGCCGGCAATTTCCCCGCAGCCTCGATGCTGCGCCCCAGCCGCGACGCCACCATCATCATCACGGCCGCCCTGTGCCTGCTGGTCTGCCGACTGCCCAGGGATATGCTTATCGCCATCGTGCTGTATGGCGCCCTGGCGCTCGTGCACATTCCGATCGGCCTCGCCTATGGGGTTTCACTGCCGATCATCATCGGTTCGTTCGGCAGCCTGATGATTCCCCCGCTGCTGTTCCTGGTCGGTTACTACTGCATTCGCAACGCCGCGGAGCTGCAACGCAGCGCGTCGTTCATCGTCGTCATCGCACTGGCCAGTACCGCCTTCGGTGCCTGGGATATCGGCCACACCGAATTCTGGACGCACACCCTGCGCTTTCCGGAGTACAGCGCACAGATCAAGGGCGTTCTACCCAGATCGACACACCCCGAAACCGCCCTGCCCTGGAACTTCTACATGGGCACCATGGAGAACCTGCAACGGCGCGCTGCCGGACTGCTCGCCGCACCACTGGCTCAAGGTAGCTTTCTGGCCATTGCAGCGCTGCTGGCACTGGCGATGAACCACAGGTATCTGCGTGATCGTGCAGGCCTCTGCCTGCGCTTGCTGCTGTGCGCCATGCTGCTCGCTGGCGTGTGGATGTCGGGAACCCGCGGCGCGATGCTGATGGCAGGGATCGCTCTGCTCGGCTACGCCCTCAGCGCACGCCAGCTATCCGGCCCGCCCTGGGTTCGACTCATGCTCGCCAGCGTCGTGCTAACGGGCTTTCTCGCGGCCTCGGCCTCCTTGATCATCAAAACCATCTTCTTCCTCGATGGCTCCAGCATCGGGCACTGGACGGCCCTGCAAAAGAACCTGCAAGACCTGCCACAGGTTTTACTGCTGGGCGGCGGGCTGGGGCGACAGGGCGCAGTAGCCGGAACACTTTTCCTGAGCAGTCTCGGCGGCGGCGAAGGGGCAATTTTCAGCATCGCGTTCCAGATCGGCGTCCCCGGCGCACTGGTGTTCCTGTATTTTTATGGGCGAGCCATGCTCCTGGCGCTGAAAGGCTACCGCCAGCATCAAGAGACGCTTGGTTTGGCAATCTTCTACCTAGCGGCCGGCATGACCATCACACTGGTAACCTCCGAACACATCCTTTCGGTTTCAGGCTCGGCGGCGCTGTGGCTGATGCTCGGCGGCGCCGTACGCGCATTCGGCGCACTCGATACAGGCAGCGCCGTTATCACTTCACAGCCCCTTAGATAAGTCTCGACATGACTCCTGCACGCATCCTGCACGTCTACAAGAACTTCCAACCTCATACTGGCGGTGGTGGCGTTTCGCGCCACATCGCCGGCCTGGCCGATCTGGCATTGCAAGAGGGGCATTCGATACGCGTGATCGCTCAGGCTATAGACCCTGACGCGGGTGCAGGCCGCTATGAAGTCCATCATGCGAGCAAGGCCAACCTGCTGGCCGACGTTCGCTGGGCGGATATCGTGCATGTCCATGGCTCACGCACACCGATCAGTCTACGTACGGCGTACATGGCCCATCGTCTGAACAAGAAAGTCGTCTACACACCACATTGTTACTACGATCACGACAGCAGCACCGGTAAACGCGCGGCCAAGTGGCTATGGGATCAACTGGCCGAACGCTGGCTCCTGAAGCGGGCTGATGCCACCGTGTTACTGGCTGAATTCTGGCTGGACTATCTACAGACCCGAAACCTGCGCGTCACCCGCCCGGTATTCATCCCCAACTGTGTGCTGCTGAAGAGCCTGCCTCAGAACGCCATGGGCACAGAACTCGAGGGCTCGCCGGCCTTGCTGTCGGTGGGACGACTCGACTGCGTCAAACGCCTCGAAGACGCCATTGCAGCGCTTAGCCAACCTGGACTCGAGCAGGCAGTGCTGCATCTGGTCGGCACCGGCCCTGACCGTGCACGCCTGGAACATCTGGCCGCCAGCCAGGGACTGAGTGAACGGGTACAGTTCCACGGCTTCGTCAGCGACAACGATGTCGCCGGGATGTCGGCTGCAGCCGATGCATTCCTGCTCCCGTCGGAAATGGAAGGCATGCCGACAGTGATCATCGAAATGCTGTTGCACCGTTGCCCGGTGGTCGCCAGCGACATTCCAGGCAACCGGGCGATCCTCGCCCAAGTCGGCCTGGAGGATGCGCTCTACCCACTCGCGGATGTCAGCCGACTCGTGCAATGCATCGTGCAGCAGTCTCGAGGCAGGATCAGCGACGAACATCATCGACGCACGATGAATACCTTCACCTGGGAAGGTATTCGTCAACGCGTAAAAGCCCTCTACGAAAACCTGTCAGCACGTTAGTCGCCCCGGCCCGGTCTCCAGCCAACGCAGCCAAAGCAGGAAACAGACCGGCCACCACAATCTGGGGTTGCCTGGCTGGCGACGTAGCTGTTCGCGTAGCTGCGCGATGTCGATGAAATCTGCTGCGGCCTGCGGAGGTGCCTCGAGCAGTTCGGTCAGGTTCATATGGCCAACCTGGTACTGCTCGGCATTGCCCAACCCGCGATTCTTGTGCCCACGCACCACGGCATCCGGCAGACGGCCAGTCATCGCCATGCGCAGCGGCAGCTTGCCACCCGCCGGCCCAACCTTGCGTGATGCGGGTAGGCGCATGGCCAGCTCGGCGATGCGGTAGTCCAGAAATGGGGATCGTGACTCGATGCCCCAGGCCATGGCATTGCGATCGCCATAGCGCAGAATCTGCGGCAGCAGCACCCGCCTCACATCATCGACGCCCTGCACATCGAGCTCCTGGCGCTGCAGAGCGATCACGCCCTGCAATGCCTCTCGCTGAGCATTCAGGAAGCCCTCACGGAGCACGCGCATATGCGGCTGCCGGCGGAACAGGCCATACAAGGCCGAGGCGGGTAGACTCCAGACCAAGCGGCGCAGTGCAATGCCGTATGACAGCTCATCACTCGCCAGAAGTGCACCCGCCTGTGCAAAATCCAATCGCCCGAGCGCTCGACGCAGTGCCAACGGCAGATAGCGCCGGGTATAGCCGGCAAACAGCTCATCACTGCCATCCCCCGTCAGTACCACCTTCGCCCCGGTTGCCGAGATAGCCCGGAACAGGCGCCACCCCGCCAGAATGCTCGGCGTCGCCACTGGCAACTCCTGCACCGCGATCAATTGTTCAAGCTCCGCCAGTTGCGGACAGGCGGCAGCCGCTACCCGGTGATACGGCAACCCAGGCGCGACATGCTCCAGGGTGCGCAAGGCTGCCGCCGTTTCGTCGTGCTCCTGGCCTATCTCGCCATCGTAGCCATAGGAAAAAAAGCCCTGGAAATGCTCCAGCGCCTGGCGTTGCTGACCGATGGCCCAGGCCACGCTACCCGAGTCCATACCACCGGAAAGCTGCGCGGCAAGCGCGACATCGGAGCGCAGACGCAAACCGACGGCATCCACGAGAAGCTCGGGCAGCGCCTTGGCGACCGTCTCGCATTGCAAGTCTGGATCGACCTCGGGCCAGTCATGAAAACGTCGTTGCTCGATGAAGCCATCCGGCGTGACACACCATAGTGCCCCGGGTGGTACCTCGATGATGTCCTGCAGGAAACTGGAAGGACGATGATCGAGCAAGCCCAGGCTCAGGTAGTCCAATGCCGCGGCGGGGTCGACCCTTAGCGGCGCCTGGCTGGCTGCCAGCACAGCCTTGAGTTCGCTGGCCACCGCCAGGCAATCCGCCGATCGCCGGCAATACAGGGGTTTGACCCCAAGGCGATCACGACTCAGATACAGCTTCCCGGAAGGCCCATCGTGTATCGCCAGCGCCCACATACCATTGAAACGCTGGAAGCACGCCGTGCCCCAATGACGCCAGGCCAGCAGAATGACCTCCGTATCGGAGCCCGTGCTGAAAACGGCGCCCAGTGCCTGCAAATCAGCGCGCAACTCACGATAGTTGTAGATCGCGCCATTGAAGACCAGCGCGGTTGCCGTCAGCGGGTCAATCATGGGCTGGGACGCCGCCGTATTGGTATCGAGAATCGCAAGACGACGATGCCCCAGCAGCAGCCGACCACCCCAGGCCGCATGCATGCCTTCAGCATCCGGCCCGCGATGCGCCAGACAATCCAACGCAGCTCGCATTGCCAGCCTGCTCGCCTGCTCTGGCCAACGCGCCAGAACCACCAGACCACACATAGACAGCCTCCATACAGTCCGAACATCACGCTGGACGAGCGACATAAGCCCCAGAAATCAACGCAGCATCCTAACAACAATCATCATCGGATTCTGCGTCTACCCACCTGTTGTTCTGCCAAAACCGCCCTACAATAGGGCACCATCAATGGCGCTGAACTCGGTGCCTGATTTGCCAGCCAGGGAGTGCGGAAGTTGTCTTCACCATTCGCAGCATCGGGGAATAAAAGGCGGTTTTTCATCACAGGCGGAGCAGGATTCATTGGTAGTCGCCTGCTGGAAGTATTACTACCAGAGGCGCACGTCGCCGTTTTCGACAATTTGTCCGTCGGCCTGCCCATGCCCGCGGCTCGCCCTGGCCTCAGCACTTTCCTTGGCGACATACGTGACCCAGAGCGCGTTGAACAGGCATTGCGCGAGTTCGAGCCGGATACGCTGATTCACCTGGCGGCGCTGCATCACATCCCCAGCTGTGAAGCGGATCCCAGGCTGGCTGTTGAGGTCAATGTCCTGGGCCTGCAGACCGTTCTCGATGCCTGTGCAA